>CAMZEU010000023.1 GCA_947305865.1 uncultured Clostridia bacterium | reverse complement strand
AGATTATTATGATTATGATGGAACTGGAACAAATAATCCTGGAAGTTATCCTTATGAAGCTTCTGGAATAGGAAGTATTCAAGTTGGGGATATTAAAAATAGTAACGAAGGTGGTATTTTTAGTTTTGATTCAAATACAGGAACTTTAACAAATACAGCTGTTCAAACTACATATGGTGCATCAATAAGTAGACCAATCTATGTGCTTTATAATGAAACCCAATATCAGCAAGTAGGTTATGCTTACATTAAAAGGACCGCATCAAATTATACAGGAAGACAAACAGCGACTGTAGTCTTATATTTTTCTAAAAATGCAAACATAACAATTGCAGTTAGCGATTTTGGTGGTGCAAGCATGACACAAAGAGTTGAAATTAGAGGTATTGATACGACGGCTCCAACGGCCCCAAATGTTCCATCAAATGTTATTTCTGGCGATAACAATATTTCTTCGTCAAATAGTTATGCAAATATGGAATGGATTTATGTTTCAACTCCAACATTTGAGTTAAATGATAATACTGATGTAGACGAGACAGCTATATATGATGATGGAATTGCGCCAAATTCACCATTAATATATTATTATGAAATGCAAAAACTAAATGGGCGAAATCCGTCGGCATCATTTTCGACATATACAAAGAAAACACTATCGCAACTGCAATCAATGATTCCATTTAATGTGGGCTATATTGATTCATTCACATTTGATTTTACAAAAGGGTGTACCAATAATGGTGTTTACCCAGATGGAACTATAACACCAAATACTACATGTACAGGTAATGGTTATTACCATATCATTCTTTATGCTGTAGACCTTAGTGGTAACTATAGTAATACAACATCTGTTGTAGAGTATTACATCAAGGTTGACTATGAAGAAGCAAACTATGATTTGGTAATGAATTATGACTTTGAAGGAATTCCTAACACAATAACATATGCCAACAATGGAACATGGGCAACGAATCAATTAGAATTGATTTTATCACAAAGAACAGTAAGTTATTCTGGTAACACAATTCTTTTCAGTGACTACGATGACAAACCACACGTAATCGTTATTGGCTCAAAATCAACAACAGTTGCAAAGAAAGATTTAGGATGTGATGTTTACTCAATTGATGATGTACTTGTAGCTCAAGTCCCAACAGCCACATTTGGTGGTCAGACTTGGTATCAAATTGTAGAGGATGAAATCTACTTTAGAGCTAATATTATTGGTCTAGAGCAATCTGAATATGAATATAAGTTCTTGTTCTGCCCAACACTTTCAAATGTTTCAACATATCTCAACTTTGATTATCAAACAACCTTTGAAATTGCAAACGGTATTAGTTTTGATGATGCAGAAGTTGTATATGTAAATGATAAATGGGAAGATTCTTCTAAAGAATTAGGTGTATTAATTAGGATAGATAGAAATAAACCAATGAATCCAGACTTTAGTGATGTGGATTATACATATTTCCAAGATTCTTTAACTTATATGCCAGATGATGAAAATACATTTGATGTTCAACTTGGATTAAAGACATCTCAGGGAATAAATAATCCAAGATATTGGTATACAAGTGGCTACACAATTAATTCACAAGTAGTATTCTCAGATGCTCTTGCAGATGCTTTCTCAAAAGAGGTTAGAGTATATATCGGTTATAAGAATATTGCTTACGTTGGCAATTCATATGGTAACTTCGTAAGAGAAGAAGAATTAACAACAAATATTAGCCAAGCAATTAGAACAAACCTCACTTCATATAGAAATGAAATGAATTCTATATTTGGTGAAGGAAACTGGATGGTTATTGATGGCGGTAGATTTGATGATGATCCATATGCACTTAATAACTACAACCTATTCCAAAGAGATGGCATTGGTCTAAGAGTTATTTATATCTGGGCTGTAGACCAAGCAGGTAACATGAGTGAGATTTCAACTAAGTATATTCTAGTTGACCCAACCACTTATCACGTTAACTCAAGATATTATCAAGAGGATATTTTAAAGTTTGGTAGCAATGTTGGTACCGTTTCAATTATTAACTCAGATGAAAGAATAATTTCTTCATTCAAGAGAAACGATACAATTATGTTGGTATCTGATCTCGCTGACGGATATGTTCCATATAAGTTAAATAAATACGTAGGTTCTGTTGCATCTCCAACAGTTCTTGGTATTAATAATGGAAGTGGTACATCAATGACTCTTAATGATGATATCATTATGACATATTCATCACCAACTTATACCTATATAATTCCAACTGATATCGAATCAGTATTCAATTATTACAATACAAACACAACGGACAATTCTAATAATGATGGAATAGTATTTGAAATTATGTTTAGAAAAGTTCTCGATGTAGAATTAAATGTTCTATATGGTCGTTATGCTGGTGTGGATGATTTAGGAAATCCTTTAATTACACTTCCTTATATTATTAAAGACTTTGAGGGCAATGTATTAGATTCAGCAGATGAGATAGCTGCATTATCATTCACATGGTATGAAGATAGTTCTAAGACAATACCAACTGGTCCTTTAACACGTGCTCAAGCTTTAACAGAGTACGGTACACCAGTTAATGCCGATGCCGATGCATACTTCGTTGTTATTTCTACAAACAGCGATTACTACATTATTAGAGAAGATGTTGAAAAACCATTCACAATTAACAAAGCAAATATAACCATTACAGTAAAAGATAATGCATCAGTTCAATATAGAAGAATTGAAAGTATTTCCTGGGAAGATTTGTTAACAGTTAATGGATTGTGTGGTGTAGATATTACATCATATGCAAATATCGGTTTAACACTCTTTGGCACTTCAGGTGTAGATTGGGAAATTGGATTAAGAAATTCAAATGCTCAAGATGTAGTCGTTAATAACGATATTCCTGTTGGAGTATATACTCCATATCTAAAGGCACAATTTGCATTAGAAAACTACATTGTCACATTTGTTACATCACAAATTCAAGTAACAAAATATGAGATTTCTTCAATAATTTACAATGCAAACAAGACTTATGGTGATGATGATCCAATCTTTGCATTTGGAATCCTTAAGGAAGCATTTGAAGATGTTTCAATTACTCCAGCAGATGTATTTATTTCCAATGCAGTAGATGTATCAGAAAGTGGCACATATTATATCTTTACACCAAAGACACAATGGATTAAGCGTTTAGCAGGTGAAAATGCTGGTACATATACATTCACAACAAGCATTAGTGATTTTGCTGTTGCAGATAGTGGTAACTATACAGTATCTATTGATTTGACATCAGAGCCTACATTTACAATTGCAAAACGTACAATTACTGCAATACCAAATGCAAATCAAGAAGCATTAGATACAGCTGGTACAGTTAGATATGGATTTAGCTCAGCAGATGCAAAATACTTCACATCTGAATATGTAACAGGTGCTCTAGGGGTATCAGATGTATTATATGATACCAATGTAGATGGCAACTATACACTTAATAGATATGCAATTACTATTGGAACATTAACAGCAGTAAATACAGATAATATCCAAGTAGTTTTAGATGCTACACCTGTATATTACATTATTAAAGTTTATTCGGGCTCTAATGCATTAGTTAAAGTCACACAAGTCGCATCATTCGAATTGACATATGGTGAAGTTGGTACTCCAACATTTGTATGGAATACAACAGATTATACAACTGAAGCTTTACCAGCAGGATACACAATTACATGGACTGTAGATGCTTCTGGTATTACAAATGCAAGTACAGTTGGAAATTACACACTTCCTGTTTCTAATGCACAAGCATTAGATGGTGATTCTAATGTAGATGCAGACTATGATGTTGCAATTGCTTCAATCGTTGTAACTATTATACCTAAAGAAATCGTTGTTACACCAAATGTAACAAAGGCAAGCAGAGTATATGGTTATTTAGATACAGATGCAACTAATGGATTAGAAATAAGTTATACAGCTTCTATTGATGGAATCATTGATAGTGGTTCGTTAGTACGTGGTGTATATAACACTCTCACAGGTTCATTAATTGCAAAGGGTTCTAGATATGACCCAGCATCCAATGAGCTTGGTAATACAACATTTAATGGTGCTCCAGCATATTATGGATTAACTATTGGTAATGACTTTGTATTAAATAATCAAAACTATAAAGTTGTTTTCGCAAGCACATACGAAACAATAAGATTTGTAATTGAGCCAAGAAAGATGGTCCTTGTTTCAGATGCAGACTTCTATGGCGTAAATAAAGACTATGATGGAACAACAACAGTTATTTATAATGCTGGTGATATTTCCGTCAATATTACAGATAAACTTGCACGTACAAGTGATGCAGTTTCTGTATCATTTGAAGCTGTTTATGATAGTGCCCAAATAGGTAACAGAACAATTACATTCAGTGCATTAGCTCTTACGGGTGATGATGCAGGAAATTACGTATTATACTTCGGTGATGCCTCAACACAATATGTAGATCAAACAGTTGTAATCACAACATTGTATCCAGGCGCAGGCGCACCACAAATTCAAATTGTAAAAGCAGTAGCAAAGATTCATATCTCTAAATCTGATATTGTTATTTCTAAGCAATATGATGGAACAACAACAATGAGAGCAGCAGATGTATCTCTTGGTGTTTCAAATCCATTAAATGCATATATTAGTGCAGTCGTACAAAGTGCTTATCCAGCATCCGCTGTTTCTAACAATTACATCACAGATGTAACAATCGTACTTGATTACGAAGAAACAATTGATAGCTTAGGTGAATCAAATATCATTGTAGATAAAGGCATAGAAAAGACCGCTGGAAATGGAACAGTAACATTAAAGATTACAGATATGCCAGTTTATATTACAAAGAGAGTTATCACTATAGATAGCTTCGCAAGTGCAGTTGGCGTAGACAAGTGCTATGATACAACAGACTTGGTAGATGTAGCTGTAACATTAAAAGATGGTGTGTTGGTAAGTGGAGATTATGTAAGTGATGTAGGATTAAAGTTCACAGCACATGCAGCAAAACTCCTAAAGACTAACCCAGGTGCAGGCTTATTTGATAGAAGTGTTGCATATCAAGGTGTACCAAGCTACTTTAAGTTTGTATACAATGTAATGGATGCACAAAATGTTAACGTATTCATTGATGAAGCAACAACATCAACAGCATCTAACTATGTATGTAATATTACAAGTGATGAATGGGCAGAGTTCTGTGCAAAGAATGAAGACACACTTAAGGTTACAATTAATAAGGCAGAATTAGAGCCAACACTTACTATTGCAGCAAGACAATATAACGGTGATGTAGCAATAAACTCTAGCTTAGTAAGCGAATCAACAACAATTACATCATCCATTTCTTCTAAGTTCATTGTTAAATCTGCATATGATAGAACTCATATTCAATTAATTTATGATGAATTAGCAAATATCTCTTATGAGTTTGCAAACTTACACATCTTACTTACAAAAGATGGTGCTAAGTATCCATATGTTGCATTTGATGAAAATGGATTAATAGTACGTCATGCTGTTTCATTCGAAAACTTTGTTATCACTAATGTTGGTGGATTAACAGATGATGCAGTTAACGTAATTCTTAGCAACTACACATTATATGGAACATTCTATACAGTAAGCGACGAAGGAACTACAGCAGTTGTTGCAGATAAACCACAACTTGCATTAGGTACATTCATTGGTGCAGATGTATATGATAGTGTTGCAGGTGGATTGGGATATGAAAGTACAATCACAATGCTCATTAATAAGAAGAATGTTGTTGTACGTCCTGTAAGTGTTTCAGTAGAGAACAAGGTATATGATGGAACTACTACTGGTGTTGCTGCAATTAATGATCCAACAACAATAGGTGTTGTTGCAGATGATGCAACTCACATTGATATTTCACTAACAGCAGTTTACTCACAAAGAGATGTTGGCAATGAAATTAGAGTTGATATCAATAATGTAAAATTAACAAATAAATTAGGTTCTGAAATTGATTATGTTGCAAACTACGAAGTAACAAACACAGCTGTTTATACAAACCGTGCAATTACTCCTTCTTACGCAACAATTAATTTCGACTTAGCAAAGAAGACATATGATGGAACAAATTCAATTGCTCTCTCTGCAATTAAACCAGCCATCTCAGTTCCTTATGAAAGAGATAGAAACAACTATTCTGTAAACTATTCATTTGGTTTCTTGGGTGGCGCAAATGTAGCTGTAGAAGGTGGAGATACATCATCAGATACAGCAACAATTTATGGTGTAAAACTTGTTTCATCTAGAACAGAAGTAAACTATAACTTATATCTCAAGAAAGCAGTAGACTTCGATATCTTTGATAATGCAGGTGAATTTACAGCAGAATACATTGCATTCGTAAATGAAAACTTAAGAGGTGTCTTAGATACAAGCATCCTAGCATTAGATGGAACTATCGTAGACGCAGCTAAGTATAATTCATATGTAAATCTCAATGACTATGCTGCAACTAAGTTCTATTACAATAGAACAAATGATAACAGAACAGCATATGTAACACTTCCTGTAACAACAATTAAGACATTCAAGTATACAGACTATGTAGCAGGAAGAGTAACAATTGACGATACAAGTAAGATTATCGGTGAGTATGTATCTAATACAATTAGATATGTTGCTGCAAGAGAAGATGCAATTCTTTCAACAAGTGGTTCTGGTTCATATGATGAAAGAGAATATACAGAAGTTCCAATCGAGAAACAATATGATCACTTTGTTGGGCCAGCAGACTTAACATTCAAGATCAGTTCTGAATTAAATAACTTCCAAAAGCAATATGATGGAACCAAGAAGATTAATGGTGCAGTCATGGTCGGAAGAACAACAGAAAGAGCTGGTGTTGAAGGATTGCCATATAACTCATTAACAGGCAAGTGGGGTAGCTACACAATTAGCTTTGATATTCCACTAGATGATGCACAAAAAGAAAAGATAGTATTCCTTGCAGAATATAAGAGCGCTTCTGCTGGAATACAAAATATCGAATTTAGAATTTTGAATGATACAGAATATCCAGAATACATCTTGGATGATCCAAACTATTCATCTACAAATACAACTGTTACAGTTGTTGGTGAAATTTCAAGAGCTGTAATCAATGCATACTTAGAGGATAACACTGTTCCTTATGGAACAATGATTAAGGATAGAGTAGATCATGTAAGATACAGCACAAATGCTTCATTCTCTATTTCTAAACCATTACCTCTTGTAAATACATTTGCAACAGATAATATAGACCTCTATGTAATAGATGGCGTATTAGGATATTTCAAAGATACAAATGTTAATACAAGTGGTGTTAAGTACTACACATATAATGCAGTATTTACAGAAGCAACAGATTTCGAACTTGGTGAAGATTATCACTTCTATTCCAAGATAGCAGAAGAATACCATGCAGTATCTTCAATAGATCCAGGTGAAACATATTACATCTGCAGATCAGTAGAAATGGTTGAATGTGAATATGACAATGCTGGAACAAACTATATATTCGTCCCAGTACAAGGTTCAATGAACTTGCCAAAAGTATTTACAAAAGTAACTAATGCAACACCAGTTGGAGTAGGTAAAGCACAATTACTCGGTGGAGATGCAACTAACTACAAGTTTGAATTACATCATGAACATGGCGATGAGAGTAACCTCGAAGTAACTCCATTAACAGTTTATGTATATGCTGAGGATACATATGTTGAAGAAGAGGGCAGCACAGTTAATTATGCAGATCACTTAAGCTACAGCTCAACAGGTACAATTCCTCAATTCTCACTTGGATTTGCACAAAGCACAACATCTCAACTTTCTGGATTCGTAAATGGACAAACAGCAAGTGAACTTGTTAGAAAGGGCGATTTAGTAATGCCAATAACAAAAGTTAGATTGTTTGATGGAACAAACCCTGTAGGAACAGATTTAACAATGGCTGATTTGAGTACTGTTTCTGAACAATTACCAGCAGGACAATTCTACTTCATTTATATTGATTTATCTGGAGCATCAGCAACCAACTACGTATTCAAACGTAAGAATGGCGAAGACTTTGATGCTACAAAGGTTGCTAAACTCTTAGTAGAATATCCAGAAATAACTAACTACTCAGTAGTTAATACTACAAAGACATATAACGGACAACCAATAAATGTAGATTACATTGGTGAGGGTGGAACTGTTAAATATGAGTACTATAACAACTCAGAAATGACAGGTACACCACAAGACAGTGTAACAAATGCTGGTGAATACTATGCAAAGGTTACAGTATCTAAGGTTGGATTCAAAGATTGGTATGGATATGCAACTCTCAAGATTAAGAAAGCCGCATTCAAGATTACAATCCCAGCAATTGACGTAGATTATGATGGTTTAACAAAGTCTGCTACAGTACGTTTAAGTGCAATAGCACCAAGCACATCAGATATCTCAATTACATATCAAAAGGGTTCACAAGTTGTTGGAACTCCAAGAGATGTAGGTGTATATACAGTTATTGCTAAGTATACAGCAGATGAAGATCTAACAAACTTTGCTGGTGGTTCATATGCATATAACTTCATGTCAGCATCAACAAACGGTGCATTAGTAATCCATGGCGCAGTCATTGATGTTATCGTATCTGAAGAAGATAAGAATACAATCATAAGAAATGAAGGCGATACAGCAGAAATTAACTACAAGTTAAGTGTAGACGAGAAGTACTATGATATGCTTTCTAATGCTGGTTGGGATTATGAAGACTTAAATGCAATCGTTGAGAATGGCGGAATCTTAATTAAGTACTATAATGCAGAGTCATTCAACGTAGATGATTCCTTAGACGAAATTACAGAAATGGGTGTATACAACTACGTATTCGAAGTTGGATATGGTGCAAACATTATCTTAAACGGAGACATTTCTGGTTCATTCATCGTTGGTACAAATAAGTTAGATAATGAGAATAGCAAGCAAAGAACTATTATTAACTCTGTTGGAAATACAATCCTTAATGCAGATACACAACTCGTATACGAGAATGTTGTATATACAACAAAGATTAATTCTGGTGCAACAAGTGCTCAATATAATGCAATTAAAGCAAACAACACATTATATACACAAATTGAGAGCAACGTTCCATCACTTGCAGAGAAGTTCTATGAGACAGCAACACTCAAGGGAATCTTAAAGGTTCAAATGAGAATGGGAGATGTAAACGGTGAATCTACACTCATCCAACCAAACGGAAAAGTTAAGGTTACAGTTATTGTACCATCTTCATATGAATTAGATGAACAAACATTCATCTATAAAGTAACAGAAAACGGAACTCTTGAAAAAGTAGATTACACAGTAAATGGCAAGTATGTAACATACGAGACAGACTATGTAAATACTATTGTATTTGTAAGAGTAAATACATTCATGGAATGGTTAACTGAAAACTGGTGGTTAGCAGCTGCAGCAGGAGCTGGAGTGCTAGTTCTCCTAGTTATCATTATCGCTCCATCAGCAGCAGCCGGTGCAAAGAAGAGAAAGGCAAAGAAACTTGCAGCACAAACAGCAGGTCAAACACCAGATAATCCATTGGCAGCAGAAATAGAAGATGCACCAATGCAAGATACATCTGCACCAGCACCAGAGACAAGTGCTCCAGAGGCTCCACCTGTAGAAGAATCTCCAGTAGCTCCTCCACCTCCAGTAGAAGAGCCACCAATTGAAACTCCTCCAGTAGAAGAACCTCCTATGGTTGAGGAACCACCTGTAGAGACACCACCTCCAGTAGTTGAGGAACCTGCACCTGCTCCAGAAGCACCTGCACCAGAAGTTCCACCTGTTGAAGAGCCGGCTCCAGCACCTGAAACCCCAGCACCTGAGGCTCCAGCACCTGAAGCGCCAACACCTGCACCAGCAGCACCTAAGAAGGCACCACCTCCAGGAGCAGTTGGACAAAAACCTTCAGCAGCACCTAAGAAAGCACCTCCTCCAGGAGCAGTAGGTCAAAAGGCAGCAGCTGCACCTAAGAAAGCTCCACCACCTGGAGCAGTTGGAACTAAACCAACAACAGCAGCACCTAAGAAGGCACCACCTCCAGGAGCAGTTGGTAAGAAGTAAAAACAATGATGTCTTGTGCACCATAAAAGGTGCACAGGATGTCAACTTATAGTAGAAGTTAAGAAATACATTTCTTAATCAGAATAAGGGTAAATAATTGATATCGCACGTGTGATATTATATAATATTTAATAATTATTATAGGGAGTACAATAATAAAATTATGAGAGTAGCTATTGGTTGTGATCATGGTGGAATCGTTTTAAAAACAGCAGTCATTGAAACATTAGAAGAATTAGGTGCTACAATTGAAGATTTTGGAACATATTCAGAAGCATCTGTAGATTATCCAGATTATGCATTGAAAGTTGCAGAAGCAGTCGCAAGTGGAAAGTGTGATTGTGGTGTAATTATGTGTGGTACTGGTATTGGTATATCAATTGCAGCTAACAAGGTAAAAGGTATTAGAGCAGCAGTTTGCACAAATACATTTATGGGCGAAATGACAAAGAGACATAACAACGCAAACATTATTGCTCTTGGCGGAAGAGTTATTACACCAGATGAAGCAAAGGCAATTGTTAAAGCATGGTTCACAGCAGAATATGAAGGTGGCAGACATCAAAACAGATTAGATAAGATCTCTCAAATTGAAGAAAAGTATTTTAAATAGGAATATATCATGATAGAAGATGTCATAAAAGAAATTAAAGAAGCTGAGGAGAAGGCACAAGGTATCATCAAAGATGCTAATATCAAAGCAAAAGAGATGGTAATAGATGCTGAAAACAAGGCTCAAGAGCAGAGAAAGGAAGCCGTATTAAGTTCTAGAAAAGACATTAAGGCAACCGAAGCAGAAGCTGCAAAGAAGGCATTAGAAGAACGTAATAAGGTTTTACAACAAGGCCAAGAAGAAGCAGATAAATTATTAAAGGAAAAAGAATCAGTTATCGATAAGACGGCTGATGATGTTTTAGCTATTTTATTAGAGAAGTACTAATGTTAGCAGATATGAAGAAAGTGATGGTTATTGGCCATCGCTCTACAAGACATGAATTATTAAAAGCGTTACATAAATCTGGTTTGGTCGAGATTGTTAAAACTCGTCCAATAGATGATACTATTCGCTTAGATAATACAGATAAGGCAACAGTCTATACCGAAAAGATGAACAGATTGTTGTTCTGCTTTAAATTTTTAAAGGAATGTCATACTCAAGCTGTTAGATTAGTTAAAGAATCCAAGAAGACAGGTGTTCAATTTGAATATAAACAAGTTAAGGAACCAATGTTTAGTAATATTAAGACATTATCCTATGACGAGTTTATGGACATCTCTTCAAAAGAGTTTGAAATACTTGCACAAGTTTCAGACTTAGAAGAAGTAAGCCAAGAGTTAATCGCACTCAATGCAGAAAAGACTAAGGTTTTAACAGAGAGTAAGGCATTAGAGATTTATACATCTCTTCCAAACTCATTTAATTACTATAAAGACACGAAGAAAGCTGTTATCTATTTAGGAACTATTGCAACAAAAGATATTGAAACTTTAGAAGAATTTGCAAAGGAAAACAGTGATTATATCTTCCAAAAATACGAAGGCACAGAAAAAATTACTCCTTTTGTAATGATTGCTATTAAAGAAGATAGTGAAAATATGCTCTTAAAGCTCCACGAATTAGAGAGTGAAAGATGTGTTTTAGATAGTGATTTAACAGCAAAGCAAATTATTGAAAATAACAACAAGAAAGTGGAAGACTTGGATGAACAAAGAC
This sequence comes from uncultured Clostridia bacterium, assembly GCA_947305865.1. Lineage (GTDB taxonomy): Bacteria > Bacillota > Clostridia > Christensenellales > CAG-917 > RGIG8124. Next base: position 4,436 of record CAMZEU010000023.1, on the reverse strand, counting down.
TTGAGCTTTTAACAAGAGCACTAGAAAAAGAAAGATTCATTAGAGACTTCAAGACACTTTCAGATTATTATTCAATTGAAATACAAAAATTAGAAGCATTAGATAGTTTTGCAGCAACAGAAAGATCTTTTGTTTTAGAAGGTTGGTATCCAGCAGCTAAAGAAAAGGAACTCAAAGAAAGATTAGATGCAGTAGATGAAACACTCATTTATGAATTCAGTGAGCAACAAGAAGGAGAAATCCAACCTACATATCAAAAACCAAACAGAATATTAGATGGATTCAGAGGCGTTACAAATATGTATGCACCTCCACTCAAGGGAACAGATATAGATCCAACTATATTTGTTGCATTCTTCTATTTCATCTTATTTGGTTTAATGCTCGCAGATGCAGCATATGGTTTAATCTTAACAATTGGCGGTTTAATCTTATATAGATTAATGAAGCCAGCACCAGGCAAAGGTAACCTTGTATTACTAATTGCTCTTTGTGGTGTTTCTACATTTGTTTGGGGTGTTTTGTTTGGATCTTGGTTCTCAATATCACTTCCAGAAAATAGTTTCTTACTTAAGCTAAGATGGTTCTCTCCAATGGATGATGCACTTAAGATGCTTATTTTAAGTTATGTCGTTGGATTCGTACACATTTGCACAGGTATGGCAATTAATGCAGTACAACTCATAAAGACAAAACAAATTAGACAAGCATTTGGTAGTGTATTTGGATGGTTCTTCATCTTCATCGCATTAATACTCTTAACATTCAACATGATAGTTGGTGGTGTTAATATGATGTTTGGAACATCACTAGCAGTTAGTGTTCCTGGATGGCTTAAATACGTTGGATTTGGATTTGCAGGACTTGGTGTCCTTTGTATCATCTTTTTATCCAACAACAAGAGAAACCCACTCAAGAGAATCTTTGGTGGTGTAGCAAAATTATATGATGGTGTAAACATCCTTTCAGATATTCTTTCATATTCAAGATTATTTGGTTTAGGACTTGCAGGTGCAGTTGTTGGAATGGTTGTTAACCAAGTCGCAATGGTATTCTTTAACTTAATTCCATATGCAGGATATGTAATAGGTGCAGTTATTTTACTAGTTGGACATTTATTTAACATAGCAATTAATACACTTGGTGCATATATTCATGACTGCCGTTTACAATACATCGAATTCTTCGGCAAATTCTACACAGGTGGCGGACATGTATTCCGTCCTTATGGTAGTAAAACAAAATATACATATATTGATATGACTAAATAGTCATAAAAAAGATAGGAGGTCAAAAATGACTACTGGAACATTTTTAGCAATACTCGGTGCAGCATTAGCAGCAGGATTAGCTGGATGCGGATCAGCAATTGGTGTTGGTATGGCCGGTAAAGCAGCAACTGGTGTTGTTGCAGAAGACCCAGACAAGTTCTCAAAGTGTCTTGTTCTTCAATTATTACCAGGTACACAAGGTATCTATGGATTACTTATCGCTTTCATCGCAATGATTAAAGTTAACGTATTCGGTGATCCTCTCGCATTAACAATGGCAAGTGGTTTAACCATTTTTGCTGGTTGTTTACCAATCGCAATCGTAGGTCTTATTTCTGGTGTATACCAAGCAAAAGTTGCAGTTGCAGGTATGGCAATGACAGCAAAGCGTCCAGAAGAATCTGGTAAAGCAATTGTTCTTATCGTTATGGTAGAAACATATGCTGTTTTAGCATTGCTCGTTTCATTCTTAGCTGTATTTATTCCACAAGTATCCACAGTTGCATAATAAGGAATAATAAAAATGAGTAAGCAAGCAATTATTGAAAAAATCATTTCGGATGCCGAGATAATAGCAAACGGAATCATTGAGGAAGCAAATCTTAAGGTAGATGAGATTATGTCATCTGCCGCAGCAGATTGCTATAGATATGTCTATGATGCAAAACACGAACAAGATGTTTTGAAGAAAGATATAGCTCAACGTTCCGAAACAGTTGCTCAACTTGACTCTAGAAAGTTGGTTTTAGTTGCTAAAGCAAAGGTTATTGATGCAGTGTTTGAGAAAGCCATTGAAAAAGCAAGAAACCTTCCAAAAGAGAAATACAAGAAACTTATCTTCGGTATGTTAGAAAGTGCCCAAGATGGTGATGTAATTACAATTTCTCAAAGAGAGAAAGGAATAATTACTGAAGCAGATGTCAAAGCTCTCGCAACCAAGAAGAAAATTAAGTTAACGCTTAATGACAAACTTGGAGACTTTGATGGTGGCATTATTCTTTCCAATAATGGTATAGACAAGAACATGACTTTAGAAGTTGAGATTGCCTCTATTCGTGATGAATATGAAGCAAAAGTTGCTAAGGAGCTTTTTAAATAATGTCAGATGCATATCTATTTGAAAATGCAAGGGTAAAATCTCTTGAGACAAAGCTTATTGTAGCGCAACAATTACAGCGCCTACTTGAAGCAACCTCAAAAGAGGACGCCTTTAAATTGCTCGTTGAATTTGGTATTGGTAGCGGAGTTAATACTGAGGGATTAGATTTCGATGCATTATTCAATGCAGAAGAAAAGAATATAGCCTCTCTAATGCGTGAATTAAACATTTCACACGATTTTGATGCAATCCTCTTAATTAACGATTACCACAATCTCAAGGCCTGTATAAAAGCTTTCATAATGAAGAAAGAGGCTGTTGGTTTAATGGGCGAAGGTATTACATCTATAGAAAGCATTAAAGCTGGTGTAAGTGGAGATAATAAAGCACTTAGAGATGGAATGGTAGATGCTCTTAAGTTGGTTGAGAAAAACATTGGAGAAGAAAATGTTAACCCAAGATCCATTGATGTTATCGTAGATAAAGCTATGTACAAAGACATCTTTGAATTATTAGAAAAGGGAGACAAACTCTTAAGAGAATATTTCATCGAAAAAGTAGACTATGCAAATATCTTAACATTTATGCGTTGCAAGAAGCTCAATTTGCCACTTGATTTCTTCAAGGATTCTTATATCCCAGGTGCAAAGTTAGGCCTAGACATGTTCGTAGATAGTTATGCCTTTGGAGTAGATGATTTAAGAAAGCAAATAAAGTATACAGACTACGCAACTATAGTAGATTATATGCTCGAAGACAATTTGGTTGGTTATGAAGTAAAAGTAGACAATGCATTACTTCAAATATTCAAAGCAGAAAGAGATGATATGTTCACATCCGCTCCAGTTCTTGGATATTACCTCGGAAGACAATCCGACCTCAAATTAATGAAATTAATAGTTTCAGGAATTAAGAACAAAGTGCCAACAGAATTGATTCGCAATAGAATGAGGGAATTATATGCGTAATGGTATAGCAGTAGTTGGAGATAAAGATTCAGTTCTTGCATTCAAGGCAATAGGAATAGATGCCTATCCTGTTGATGGAGAAATGCAAGCAAGAAATGTTGTTAGAGAACTTGCACGTTCTTATTCTGTAATATTTATTACAGATGCAATAGCAGCACAGATTGAATCATTATTAAAAAGATATAAAACACGTCCATATCCAGTAGTTGTTCCAATCCCATCTGCGGAAGGAAACACAGGATTTGGCATGGCAGGCATCAAAAGTGATGTAGAAAAAGCAATAGGTTCCGATATTATATTCGGTAAAGAGGAATAGAAAATGGAAGTAGGAAGAATAGTTAAAGTTTCAGGACCATTAATCGTAGCTGAAGGAATGGCTAAATCAAAGATGTACGACGTTGTTCGTGTATCAGACAAGAACCTCATTGGTGAGATTATTGAATTAAGAGGCGATTTGGCATCAATCCAAGTTTACGAAGAAACAAGCGGAATTGGTCCAGGAGAAGAAGTAGTATCCACAGGGATGCCATTAAGTGTTGAGTTAGGACCTGGAATCATTGAAGGTATTTATGATGGTATTCAACGTCCACTAGACAAGATTTGTGAAGTTAGTGGAGATAGAATTTCCAGAGGTATCCAAGTCAATGCAATAGACAGAGACAAAGTTTGGGAATTTGTACCAACTGTTAAGAAAGGAGACACAGTATGTCAAGGTTCAGTAATTGGTACAGTTCAAGAAACAGAAGTTGTTCTCCATAAGATTATGGTTCCAATTGGACTCAATGGCGAGATAGTTGATATCAAATCTGGCTCATTCAAAGTTGAGGATACAGTTGCAGTTATTAAAGATGCAAATGGTGAAAAACACAATGTTTGTATGCTTCAAAAATGGCCAGTTCGTAGAGGTAGACCATACTTAGAGAAAATGTCTCCAAAGACTCCACTTATTACAGGACAAAGAGTTATTGATACACTCTTCCCAATAGCACGTGGTGGTGTTGCTGCAATTCCAGGACCATTCGGTAGTGGTAAAACAGTTGTTCAACACCAATTAGCAAAATGGGCAGATGCACAAATCGTTGTCTATATTGGATGTGG
>CAMZEU010000022.1 GCA_947305865.1 uncultured Clostridia bacterium | reverse complement strand
CAAGTGACGGTCTATTTGTGTGTAATCATGATAATACAGTTGTATATAATGATGGTTCTAAATTAAAAATATCTACATCTACATATGCTGAACTTAAAGCAAAACCATTAAAAAACGATAAAACAGATGATGAAGTATACCTTTGTGGGTTCGATGAATATCTAGATATCTGTAAAAATGGTGGTAAAATTGCAGTAATTGAGCTAAAAGAAGATTTTTCTGATGAAAAAGTAGCTAAAACCTTTGAAATAATAGATGCACATTATGACAGATCCAAGTGTATATTTATAGCATTTGACTTTGATTCCATCTGTAGAGTCCATAGCTACGATGGAAATGTTGAAGTTCAGTATCTTTCTAAAAAAATTAATGATAAAAACATTGAAAAATGCTTGAATTTGGGCATCTCTCTTGATATTCAGTTCGCATTATGTACTGAAAACCTTGTTAAAAAGTTCCATGCAAAAGGCTTAAAGGTTAATGTTTGGACTGTAGATAGTAAGATTGTGAAAGAGTTCTTAAGACGAATGAAAGTAGATTATATAACTACAAATAAGTTGTATGAGAACTGAAATATACAAAAATTATACAATTATTCATAAAAATAGTCTCAAATCTTTACTTGAAACACAATATATAGTATAATATATACGTTAATTATAATTATAGGAGTTGTATAACTATGAAATGTCAATATTGTGGTTGCACAAATAGCAAGGTTATTGATTCAAGACAAAACGAAGATGGTACATCAATTCGTAGAAGAAGAGAATGCGAAGCATGCGGAAAAAGGTTCACAACTTACGAAACAATTGAAAATACACCTATTATGGTTGTTAAAAAAGATGGAACCAGACAAGTATTTGAACCATCTAAGGTAAAATCTGGTATTATGAAGGCTTGTGAAAAGCGTCCTATCTCTATGAATGATATAGATAGACTCGTTCAAGATGTACAAAGAGATGTAATTAATTCCTTAGAATCAGAAGTAACTTCAGACTTTATAGGGGACTTGGTTATGGAAGGATTAAAGAAACTCGATGATGTTGCATACGTAAGATATGCTTCAGTACATAGACAATTTAAAGATATTAACACACTCTTAGAAGAAATTGAAAGCTTAGTTTCACTCAAAGAAAGCCTTACAAAAGAAGGAACTAACAAGAAAAAATAATCTAAAATCATAAAATTGAAAAATGTTAAAATAGGTCAGGATTTAGGTGCTGACCTATATTTTTGCTATAAAACTATTCTAAAAATACATATTTTCTAAAATACTTTCTAATTTTTGACCTTTTTTACAGTAGTTATCGAACACTCTGTACGATAATGTATTATGGCTTGTTTTTCCTTTAATCATTATTTTCTTTTGCATTTTAGGCTTGTATGTTGTAAACTTATATAAATTATTTTTATATAAATTGGAGTGAACTATGAATTTACGTGATTCCTTAACAATTGAAAACAACAGATTAAAAATAGGTTCTTTTTATGCTTCAGATTTAGTTAAAAAGTTTGGCTCTCCATTATATATAATGGATGCTGAGTATATGAAAGCAGTTTCTAGTGCTTATGTTAAGACAATGAATAAATATGCTCCAGGTGCTGTTGCATATGCTTCAAAGGCTTTCTGTTCTGTAGCTACTTCAAAATTACTTTGCAAGCAAGGAATGTACTTTGATGCTGTATCTGGTGGAGAGTTACATGCTTTAAATAGAGCAAAAGTACCATTTTCAACAATTATTTTCCATGGAAATGCTAAAACTCGTTATGAATTAGAGTATGCAGTAGTAAATGGAGTAGGTGCTATTGTTGTAGATAACTACAATGAATTGAATGTAATTCAAGATATATGTGAAAAGAACAATTTAGAGGCTTTTGTACTAGTAAGAGTTAATCCTTGTGTTGCTGCACATACATATGAAGCCGTACAAACAGCTGTTCCAAATTCTAAATTTGGATTCAATGTCTATGGAGATGCGCTTGATTTCATCTCTCAAATAGAGAAGAAATACAAGAATGTTAACTTCTTAGGGTTACATTGTCACGTTGGATCACAAATCTATGATGCATCTGCTTATACTCAAGCAATTGAGATTATGACAGACTTCATGGTAAAGCTCAAAGACAACGGAATTGAGTGTGATATTTTAGACTTTGGTGGTGGATTTGGTATATATTATACCAATGAAGACCCAAAATTCACTCCACAAATGTATGCTGAACAACTTGGAAGAGTATGTGCTTTAGTTAGATCTAAGTTCAAGGAAAAAGGATTAAAAGACTCATTCATCATCTCAGAACCAGGAAGATCTATCGTTGGTGAAGCTGGAATTACTCTTTACACAGTTCAAGGAATAAGAGATGCTGGAGACCAACACTATGTAGCAATAGATGGTGGTATGGGAGACAATCCACGTCATGCATTATATGAATCTCAATATGAGGCTTGTATTGCAGACAAAGCAAGTGAGAAAATGGACAAGATTTCCACTATAGTTGGAAAATGTTGTGAAAGTGGAGACATTGTAACAAAGAATATACCACTTCAAAATGCAGAAGTTGGAGATGTTGTAGCAGTATTTAGTACTGGAGCATACAACTATTCAATGGCATCTCACTATAATTTCAACCCAATTCCTCCAGTTGTTTTGGTGGATAAAGATAAGGCAGATTACATTGTAGAACCAGAGGGATATGAAGACTTAATATCCAGAGATGTAGTGCCAGATTGGATATAAAACAAGGAGAACTAATCATTTATGATTAGAATGCTGTTACAAAGTGGAGATACCATACAGGTTATCCTAAGTTTCATTGCAGTATTATTAGCTGCTATTGGAGCAATTATTCTTCATGAAAATGCACATGGACTTGTTGCTCTTTGGTGTGGTGATGATACAGCGATGGAAGCTGGCAGAATTACACTTAATCCTGCAAAGCATTTTGACATATTTGGTTTATTAATGTTCATCGTTGTTGGTTTTGGTTGGGCAAGACCAGTACCAGTAGATCCAAGCAATTATAAACATGAAAAGTTAGATGGTTTCTTGGTTGCAATTGCTGGTGTAGTAACAAATTTAATCCTTGCTTTTATAAGCATAGGATTGTTAGCAGGATTACTTGCTATCTTACAAGGTGTGCAGAGTGTATCTCAAGGCTTATATTATTTCCTATACTTCTTGGAATATTTCCTTTTGTATGGTGCAATAATAAACCTAACACTTTTTGCCTTCAATATTCTCCCATTATTCCCATTAGATGGGTTCAGAGTTATTGAAGCATTTGTGCCAAATAGTAAGTACTGTGTATTCATGAGAAGATACGGAACATTCATACTTTTAGGATTATTAATCATAAGTACAATACTTGGATATGTAAATTCTAACTTTGATGTGTTCTCGTTATATATAAGAGCCGTAGTGAACGGAATACTAAATCCTATGTTAAAAGTATTTGGAGTGGCATTTTAATGGATGAAGATATTAGACAATTAAGTATTGAAGAAAACACAACTTCAGCCGAGGTAGTTAATCCATCTCAAGACGAAGTTGAGATATTTAATTCAACACCAGAAATAATTTATCATATTTCTGAGTTTGATGGTCCTTTGGATTTATTAGTTACACTAATTCATGACAATAAGATTGAAATTGAAGACTTGTTTATTTCAGAAGTAACAAGCCAATATGTTGAAATTATTAAGAACACTCCAAAAGAAGAATTAGATTATGACTATGCAGGGGATTTTATCACTACAGCTTCTGAACTTGTATATTTGAAATCTGTAAGGACATTGCCAAGAGATGACGATGATGAACTTTCAGAAGATGATCCAGAATATTTACGTCAACAATTTATTCTCAAGGTTAAAGAGTATGCTTTAATGAAAGAGCAAGCAGAAAAAATGAGATTAATTGAGACAACAAATAGATTCTATAGAGAACCAAAATATGATGAAAAAGATGTAAGAATTTCTTTAACCAATTTCTCTTTAGAGAAATTAATTGAAGCTTATGCAAAGATTTGTGTTGAAGCTCAAGTTGCAGAACGTGAGAAAATTCCAAAGAAAGTTGTTAAAGAAAAATTCTCAGTTTCAGAACAGATTATTCACATTGAAGAAATTGCAAGAGAGAAGAAAGATTTCACATTTACATCTTTATTTGAACCGGACTTTGATAGAAGTGATATAGCCACAACATTCCTAGCAATTTTGGAAATGCTTTCACATCAAAAGTTAAAAGCAAGACAAGATGAGATGTTTGGTGAGATTTTCTTAACATATGTTGAAGAAAATGCAGATGTAGTAGTGGAGATTAGTGAGGAGGACGACAAATGAGCGTAATGACAGATATCGTTGAAGCATTATTATTTGCTTCAGGCAATCCTATTTCAGAGAAAGATTTAGTAGATAAGGTACAAGGTTTAACAAGAAATACATTGGTAGCCGTTAAAAAAGACTTAGCAAAGAAGTATCCAAAGGATGGTTCTGGTGTTGTTTTCCTTGAATTCAATGGCAAATTACAATTTTCCACAAATCCTAAATACGGTGAGGCAATTGCTGAGATTTTAACTCCGTTAAAAGAAAAAGAATTAACAAAGACTTTACTTGAAGTTCTTTCTACAATTGCTTATAAACAACCTATTACTAAACTCGAACTTGAAGACATGAGAGGTGGAACAAGTTCAGATTATGCTATTATGGCTCTTCTAAAAGCAGGATTAATTGAAGTTGTCGGAAGAAAAGATGCTGTTGGAAGACCTCAATTATATGGAACAACAGATGAATTCTTAAAGAAGTTTGAATTAAAGTCTCTTGAAGAACTTCCAGATCTTGCAGAAGTTATGTCTAAAATTCAAATACTTTATCAACCACAACAAGAAACATTGTTCAGCAATCGTTCTATTTATAATGGAGAGCAGGTTGAACAAGCTGAAGTTGTTGAACCATCTCAAATTGAAGGAACTACTGATGAATCAGTAGAAGAGAAGCCTGTAATAGATCCATATGACACAGAAGAAAAGGAAGTTACGGATGACGATGAGATTCCAGATTTCTTAAAAGGTGAGGACGATATTAAAATTATCGAATAATTATGAGACTAAATAAGTATTTAGCAGATTGCGGAGTAGCATCCAGAAGAAAAGCCGAAGATATCATTAAGGCTGGAAGAGTTACAATCAACAAGAAGGTTGTAACAGATCTTGCTACGCAAGTAAACGAAGCTAGAGACGTTGTATTCGTAGATGGAAAGAAAGTTGTACCAAATCTCAACAAGGTTTATTTCATGTTCTATAAGCCAAAAGGATGCGTTACAACAACATCTGATGATAGAAATAGAAAGACAATCTATGATTTCTTGGGAGATATAGAGCAAAAAGTATTACCAGTTGGAAGATTGGACTATGACAGTGAAGGACTTTTGTTATTAACAAATGATGGAGACCTTCAACATAAACTAACACATCCAAGTAGTGAAATTCCTAAGACTTACATAGTAAAAATAGAAGGAAACATTGTGGAATCAGATTTAGCAATCATCAGAAAGGGTGCAGTTGTGAATGGAGAAAGATATGGTTCTGCAAAGGTTACAGTTCTAGACAAAGAAGAAAAGACCACAAGACTAGAAGTAATAATTACCGAAGGTAAAAATAGAGAAATTAGAAATATGTTTGCAGCTGTAGAAAAGAATGTAATCTTCTTAAAGAGAGTTGCAATAGGAGATCTAAGACTTGGTGGATTGTCTCGTGGTAAATATAGAGAATTAAGAAGTGAAGAAGTGGAGTATCTTAAGAGTTTATGAGAATATTGCTAACAAACGATGACGGATATTTTGCAAAAGGAATAATATTCCTTGCAAAGAAACTACAAGAGGCTGGACATGAGGTTTATATTGCAGCTCCAATGGCTGAGCAATCTGCAACTTCCCATGCTCTTTCTTTAAGACACAGCATAAAGATAGAAGAGATTAATATGAAGGAGTTCACCAAAGGTGAATTAGACTGTCCTTGTGTTGCTGTTGGTGGTTATCCAGCTGACTGTGTTAAGTTTGCTTTAGCAATCCCATATAAGGATGTACACTTTGATATCTGTATCTCAGGTATAAATACCTGTATGAACGTTGGAACAGACTGTATTTACTCCGGGACGTTCTCAGCTGCTTGCGAAGCAAGTGTATTAAATCTACCTGGAATTGCAATCTCAGCCAAAATGAAGAGCACAGAGGACTATTCTTTCCCAGCAAGATTTATGGTAGATAATCTTGAAAAGCTTGCAAAGTATGCCAAATTGTTTATGGCTATAAATATCAACATTCCTTGGTATAGTGAAGATAGAATCAAAGGCACAGTTGTAACCAAGTGTGGATGGAGAGAATATAACGATACATATACCAAAAATGAAGATGGTACATATTCTGTTATTGGTAAACCAATAAACAAAGCAGATACAGACAATGATGATGACTGTGCTTGGGTAGATAGAGGCTATATTGCAATAGCTCCTGTTCCAGCATATTCAACAGATATGAATACTTTAGAAAAGATGAGAGAAGAGAAATGGCAATAGTTAATACATGTATTATTGGTGGTGGTGCAAGTGGAATGTTTGCTGCAATCTTGCTAGCAAGAGCAGGAATTAACACCACTATCCTCGAAAAGAGTGATAAAACATGTAAGAAGGTTTATATAACTGGTAAGGGAAGATGTAATCTTACCAATGATACTTTGCCACAAGAAGTTTTAAATAATGTTGTAAACGGTTCCAAATTTTTAAGAAGTGCAATGTATAAATTCACACCACAAGACACTATGTCTTTCTTTGAAGATTTAGGTGTAGAGTTGGTTGTAGAAAGAGGAAATAGAGTATTTCCTAAGAGTGGAAAATCTGCCTCAATTACAGATGCACTCCGTGGAGAAGTTAAGGCATTAAAAGTTGACGTTGAAACAGATTCTCCTGTCACAAATATAACTAAAACTGAAGATGGTTTCCATATAGAATATGGAGAAAAGAAGTGCTTAGATGCACGAAATATTCTAATTTGCACTGGTGGAATGTCTTATCCTTTAACAGGATCCACAGGAGACGGGTACACATTTGCAAAGAAGTTTGGGCACAGCATTGTAACACCAGTTCCGGCGCTAAATTCTATAGTGCTTAAAGAGGATGTTAAATCGTTAGAGGGCATATCTTTGAAGAACGTAAAATTACATGCCTATACCAACAAGAGAGTAGCTAGCGAGTTTGGTGAAATGTTGTTTACAGATGATGGCATTTCTGGACCAATTGTTTTAACCATTTCTTCTTTAATTAACAGACTAGACAATGTTTCTTTGGTATTAGATTTGAAACCTGCGTTGGATGAAGAGCAATTAAATGCAAGATTATTAAGAGAGTTCGATTTCGCAAAGAATTCAGATATAAAGAATGTTATGAAGGAACTACTCCCAGAGAGATTAATACTTTATGTATTAAAAGAGGCTGGAATAGATCCAAGCAAAAAAGTGAACAATATAACAAAGGAAGAAAGAGTAAGGCTGTATAAGACCTTAAAAGGCCTTAAATTCAATGTCCAGAGAATTGCTTCAATAGAATCTGCTACTGTTACCAGTGGTGGTGTAGAAACAACAGAGATTAATCCAGGAACAATGGAAAGCAAATTAATAAATGGTTTATATTTTGCTGGAGAAGTAATGGATGTAGATGCATTTACTGGTGGATTTAATCTTCAAATAGCATTTAGCACGGCTTATGTTGCTGCAAATGCAATAATTAAGAACAATTAGGAGGAGACGACTATGATAAATATCGCAATAGACGGCCCTGCTGGAGCAGGAAAGAGTACAATAGCAAAAATTGTTGCCAAGAAAATGGGTATTATTTACCTAGATACAGGTGCAATGTATAGAGCATTGGCATATTGGTGCATTAAGAATAATGTAAACGTAGAAGACGAAAAGCAAGTAGAACCATTACTTCCAGAAGTTAAGATGGATATCGTTTTTGAAAACGGAGACCAACAAATCTTAATTAATGGATTCAACACAACTCCATATCTTCGTGAACATTATATGTCCAAGGCTGCATCAGATGTATCTAAGCATGGTTGCGTAAGATATAAACTCGTAGATTTACAAAGAGAATTCGCTCAAACTCATGATGTTGTATTAGATGGAAGAGACATTGGAACATTTGTTTTGCCAAAGGCAAACTGTAAGTTCTTTCTTACAGCAAAAGCAGAAGTTAGAGCAACAAGAAGAAAGATAGAACTTGAAGCAAAAGGACAAGCTGTAGATTATGATGCATTGTTAAAAGATATAATCCAAAGAGATTATAACGACTCACATAGAGAGATTGCACCACTCAAGCAAGCAGAGGATGCATATTTCCTAGATACATCAGATTTAACAATTGAACAAGTTGCAGACAAGGTCATTGAAATCGTAAAGGAGAAAGTTAAATAATGTCACTATATAGATTCTGTAGATTCGTAGCAAGACCATTTGTGGCTATGCTATGGCCAACAAAGATTATTAACAAAGAATACTTCTTTGAAAAGATGTTGCCAGAGGGTGGTATAGTTATTTGTAATCACTATGCAATTCAAGACACACTTATTCAAATTGGTCAAATGTACAAAAAGGAAATACACGTTCTTGCAAAAGCTGAAGCTTTTGAGAATAAGTTTGCAAACAAGTTCTTAAGAAGTTGTGGTGCAATTCCTGTTAAGAGAGGAGAAGCCGATATAGAGGCTACAAAGGCTGTTCTTACAGTTTTAAAGAACAACAAGATTCTTTCTATGTATCCAGAGGGAACACGTAATAAAGAAGGCACAGAGCAGATGAGAGAATTTAAGCAAGGTTGTGCTAGATTTGCTCTTAAGACAAAGAAGCCAATTCTTCCAATGATTTATTTCAAGAAGCACAAGACCTTCCACAAGAATTACTTGTATATTGGTGAGCCTTTTGACCTTTCAGAGTTCTATGGAGACAAATCTCAAGATGCATTTGAAAGAGCTACACAAAAGGTCTATGACAAGATGATTGAAACAAGAGAATTGTGTAACAAATATGTGGAAGAACATAACCCAAAAATGTACGAAAAACAGAAAAAGAAGGGGATAGATAGCGAGAAATGATAATTACAGTAGCCAAGACTGCTGGGTTTTGCAATGGTGTAAAAACAGCATTTAATCGTTGTGTAGAAATAGCAAAAGACCATGACAAAATTTACATGGTTGGTGAGCTTGTACACAATGAAAATGTTGTAAAAACTTTGCAAGAGAAAAAAGTTGAGGTTATTTTCCCAGAAGATGCCAAATCTTTAAAAGGTGGAGTTGCTGTAATTAAAGCTGGTGGTGTTGAAAAAGGTCTTGTTGAATTATTAAAAGACAATGGTGTAGATGTTTATGATTTAACATGCCCGGTTGTTAAGAAGATACATAATATTATTGAAGAAAGAAGTGCGAGTGGGGATGAGATTATCCTAATCGGCAATCCAAATCATGATGAAGTTATTGCTTCCAAAACATATTCAAGCACCAAGATAGACGTTATTCCAGTTTCTGAGTATGAAAGCATAAAAATCGGTGAAAACCCGGTTGCAATCCTGTTCCAGACCACGGTTTTGCCAGAAATTGTGGAAAAAGTGAGTAATTTTTTAAAATTAACCCCAATTTTTTCGAATAAATCGTTTGTCATTTACAATACTGTTTGCTATACTACTACAAAACAACAAGAAGATATTTCTTCTTTAGCTTGTTCAAATGATGCTGTAATAGTGATTGGAGACAAGCGAAGTTCAAACACAAGAAATTTGTTCGAAGTTGCAAAACGCTTAAACAAAAACTCCTATTTTTGTGAAGGCAAGAGTGACGTCGAGGAAATATATAAAAAAATTAGATCAAAAAATAGCATTGCAATTACGGGAGGAGCAAGCACACCACCGTGGTTGATCGAGGAGGTTGTACAGTCTATGTCAGATGAAATTAAAAAGACTGCAGAAGAAGCAAAGGCAGTAGAAACTGCTAGCAAAGAAGAAGCCCTTACAATGGACGAACTTCTAAAACAAAACGATGATGATTTTACTCAATATTCCGTAGGCAGAAGAGTAGATTGCACCGTAATTATCGTTGCAGATGATGGTTTATACGTAAAAGTCGGTGGAAAGAAGGATGGTTTTATTGAGAAATCAAATACCTCCATCGATGGTTCATATAATAAAGCAGATTACAAGAAAGGTGACACATTCCAAGCTCAAATTATTGAAGTAACAAAAGATTGGGTTGCACTTTCTAAGAAAGCAGTTGACCAAAGAAGAATTGAAAACGAGAAAGTAAGAGAAGACTTATTAGGACAATTCGAGGTCAAGATTGATAGAGTAGATGAAAATGGAAAAGGTGTAAGAGCTAGATATGGTTCTTATGATATCTTTATCCCAGCAAGCCAACTTGCAAAGAAAGCAAAGAACTTAGAAGAATTAATTGGAAAGACAATTACAGTTGAACTTTTACCACAAAGAAGAAAGAAACCTGTTACAAAGGTTGTAAAAGACGAAGAAACAGGTGCTGAAAAAGAAGTAAAGGATTTTGAAATTGTTGAAGAACCATATACAGAGAAATCCAGATTACCAAAATCATTAGTTGCTTCTGAAAGAAGCATTAAAGATAGAGAAAAGAATGCTAAGAAGGCAGAAGAAGAAGAGAAATTCTGGAATTCAATTCATGCAAATGATGTTGTAACAGGTAGAGTTAAGAGATTCACAGACTTTGGAGCATTCGTTGAAGTTAACGGACATGATTGCTTAGCACACGTAAGTGAATTAAGCTGGAACAAAGTCACAAAGCCACAAGAAGTTCTTGAAGAAAATAAAGAATATGACTTTGTAGTTCTTAAGTTAGACCAAAAGAACGGCAAGATTTCTCTTGGTTACAAGCAATTACAAAAGAAGCCATATGAATTAGCAGCTGAACAATATCCAGTTGGAACAATCATTAAGGGCACAGTAGAAAGAGTATTCAACTATGGTGCATTCATTAAGATTGCAGACGGTGTAGATGGCTTAGTACATGTATCACAAATTTCACATAAGTGGACAACAGATGCTACAACAGCTCTTACAGTTGGACAAGAAGTAGAAGCAAAGATTATCGGTTTCGAAGGAAACAGAATCACACTTTCTATTAAGGAATTACTCCCAGCACCAGAAGTTAAAGAAGAAGAAAAGAAAGAAGAAGCAGCTGAAGGTGAAGAGAAGAAGCCAGCTAAGGCATCCAGAGCAAAGAAATTCGAACAAAGAGTTGAAGAAGGAGAAAAGAAGAGATCTTCACGTTCTAAGAAAGAAAAAGAAGAAAAAGCTGAAGAACCAGCAGACTTCATTTCTGGAACATCCAGTTCAACTGCATTCGCAGACTTACTCAAGGATTTCAAGTCCAAGAAATAATAGTGAACTTAAAACTATAAAAATATGTGGTGTCAAACGGCACCACATTTTTTAATTTAATTTATTAAATTATTTTATTGATTATCTGTATTTGGTGGAATAATTTCAGGATTCTTTGGAAGAGATTCAATTGCTTTTCTTGCGAGCTCATCACATCTATTATTGTATTTATTATCTGCATGACCTTTAACCCAGATAAATTCGATGTTATGTCCTTCCATTAAGTCTATAAGCTTTTCCCATAAATCCACATTCTTAACTGGAGTCTTACTCAAAGATCTCCAATTATTCATTTGCCATTGTGTTAACCAACCTTGTATAAGGGGATTTAAGGCATAGGAACTATCTGAATATAACTTTATATTACACTTTTCCTTAAGTGCTTCAAATGCTTTTATAATGGCTAATAACTCCATTCTGTTGTTGGTTGTGTTGTCTTCTGCGCCAGACAATTCTTTTTTATGTTCTTTATATAAAAGAACAACACCCCAACCACCAGGTCCTGGATTACCAGAACAGGCACCATCTGTATACATTTCTATATCTTTCATTCTTTACCTAATTCCTCGGCTCTAGCTTTGCATTTTTCCATGCCTTTTATGACGATTCCTTCTAAATCATCTTCTTTATAACTGTTAACGGCTTGTATCGTAGTGCCACCTTTTGAACAAACATTATTAATTAATGTATCTATATCTAGAGGGGACTTCTCAACCATTGTTGCTGAACCAATAACTGTTTGGATAGCAAGTGTTTTAGCAGTGGATTCATCTAGTCCACATTTAACACCACCATCTATTAATGCCTTAATAAACATATATACATATGCTGGACCAGATCCAGAAAGGGCAGTAACGCTATTTAAATAGCTTTCGTCTAATTCTAAAACCTTTCCAATACATTTGAATATATCTAGAACGAATTCATCTCTAAAGCCTTCAGAGAAGGACACAACAGACATTCCTTCGTTAACAAATACTGGTGTATTTGGCATTATTCTAGCATAGTTTCTATTTCCCAAATAAGATTGTAATTTCTTAATTGTTATTCCAGCCATAATTGAAATAACACAATTTGAAGTAATTGCAGAGGAGATAGAGGACAATATTTCTTGTGAAGATTGTGGTTTAACAGCAAATAATACATATTCTGAATTAGATGCAAGATATATATTATCTTTTGTAGTATTAACACCTTTAGCTTTAAGTGTCTCAAGTTTAGCATCATCTATATCACTAATAATTATATTATTAGGAGAGAGAAGAGCACTATTCAAAATGCCATTTAATATGGCTGTTGCCATGTTTCCTGCACCAATTATTCCTAGCTTGTAAATATTTTTCATTTTATCTCCTAGTATTAGTCTTTTTTATTGACTTTTACATTTTTATTCAAGTATAATGTTTTTCGCTTAGGGGAGTAGCTCAATTAGGTAGAGTAGCGGTCTCCAAAACCGTCGGTTGCGTGTTCGATTCGCGTCTCCCCTGCCAAAAAAGCCCAAAATCACGTTTGTGGTCTTGGGTTTTTTGTTTATTACGCAACATGATATTTCTTAGTTCTATATAGTAGATAGTACACTATGGAGCTTATTGGAAGGTTTAAGAATATTACAGATGGAATAATAATACTCATCAAAATAGATTTAATATCATTTATGTTAGCTCCAATTGCAAAGAATCCAATAAGTGCCATAAATACTGTTAATTCAACAAAGAACATAGACCTATTCAAAATAGATATTTTGAAATTGTAATTTGCTCTAGATCGTTTAGATGGATTAATAAAGCAAATAATGAATGGAATCAAGCACAATGCAATACCTACGATTAAGATAGGTAAGAAATATGAATAAGGGATAATCTTAAATAATGATACCCAGAATATTGCAATTTCTACTGCAAAGATTGCCATTACTATAAGCCATGTATCTCTATTAATAACATTAGATTGGATGAAGTTGAAAGAGTAGTACTCAGATGTACTTGCTCTTGAGTATGGTCTTAACTTAAAGCCTTCTGCATAAAGTCTTGTCTTTAAGTCTCTTCCAGCAACAGACGTAGCTGTCTTCTTTGGTTGAGATTCAGCAACAGGTGCTTGCTCATCCGTTTCTTTAGAACGGATGGTAGAGAAGAAGTCGTTATAATCAACGTTCTTATCTTCATACTCAAATGCTTCAGTTCTCTTATTTGGAATAGCAATAGTTCCATCTTCGCCAACTATTTGGTTTGGAGCTTCATATTCTTCGTCTTCAACTGGAGCAGGTTCATCTATAGCGTTGACCTTCTTCTCGTATCTACTAAGAATTTCTTCAAGTCTTGCTTGGGAAGTGGTTTGCTTTGGTTCTTCTTGGGCTTCTTTCTCAGCCTCTAAGTCTGCAAATACTTCATCCAATGTCTTTGTTGGTTTTGGTCTATTTGCTTCTTCTTGAAGTTGTGCTCTTAATTGATTATATTCTTCTTCTGTAATTTCGTTGCCTTGTAAATCAAAGAAAGATTTCTTTTCAACGACCTTTTCAACCTCTACAACTTTCTCAACTTCAACGATTTTGTCTTTATAGACAACTTCTGGTTTTTCTGTCTTTTCATGTAGAGAATAAGGACGAAGTTCATCTGCCTTAAATGGAACTGGTTTAGAGAAGTCAAACTTTTGGTCTGAAATCAAATTATCTAGAATTGTTCTAGAATATTCATATTCATTCTTTTGTTGTTCTAAATAATTTCTGCCATTTGCAGTTAAAGAGAAGTAACGTCTCTTACCACCACCAGTATCATCTGGATCTCCGTCATAAGAGGAGACGAGACCTTGCTTTTCTAATCTTTTTAATTGGTTATAAAGGGTGGCTTGTTTTAAATTGTATTGTCCATCGCTACGAGTTTCGATTTCCTTGAGAATTTCATAGCCATATTTATCTGCACTCCATAAAGAAGTGAGGATAATGGTTGTGACATTGCCACGGATTAAATCGCTGTTAATTGATGAAATATCCATTAAAACCCCTTATATGTTATATATCATATAAAAGTTTATACTGCTATTATAGAAAAGTCAATATTTTATAATAGTCATTTTGTAAAAAAGACATTTTATATCCTGAATATTTTATTCAGGATTATCTGTGTCCTTATGAACTGTTGTGACTTCAGCTGCAATTTTTCTACTATTTTCCTTTAAAGCGGCGTAATGTTTGGTGGTTGTATTGATATCTGAGTGACCTAAAACATCTGCTACAAGATAGATATCTCCAGTTGCTCTATATAGGTTAGTACCGAATGTACTTCTGAGTTTATGTGGAGTAATTTTCTTAAGAGGAACGGAGTTTTGAGCATATTTTTTAACCAATAATTCAACAGATCTTACGGTAATTCTTCTAACTTGAAGGGATAAGAAGAGAGCGTCTTCATCTTTATTGAGTTTTTCACATCTATTCAAAAGAGAAGTTCTTTCTGTATCTATATATGTTGCAACCGCATCTGCAACTTCGTCTCCAAAGTATAATATTGCAACATTTCCACCTTTTCTAGTTACTGTAATGGCTCTATTATTAAAGTCTATGTCATTAACATTAAGTCCAACCAACTCGCTTACACGGATTCCAGTGCCAAGTAATAGGGTAATGATAGCCACATCACGATATTTTGTGTTTCTTTGTACTTGGTGTTGATGTTTGGACATATTTTGTCCAGTTTCAGCTGCTTGTAGCATATCATTAGATTCTTGTCCTTCAAGTCTAATAATATCTTTGTGGTGTTGTTTTGGAACAGCAACCTTGCTTGCAACGTCTTGAGTCAATTCATTATTGTTATAAAAATATTTGAAGAACGCTCTAATTGTGGAGACTTTTCTAGCTTTACCACGCTCACCATTAGAATATTCTTTTCCATTTATGGAATAGTATGAAAGATAGGATATATAAAGTTCAATATCATGAGATGTTACATATTCCATATCTTCAAGAGTAATATCTTTAATATTTTTGTTTCTAAAGTGTGCAACTTTTTTAGTTAAGAAGTCAAAGAATATACGTAAATCATAGGAATATCCTTGTCTTGTTAAAGGAGAAGTGGTGGATTCTACACCTATAAAAAACTCCTCACAGAAGTAAGGTAAATCTTCCTTGATAAGTTCAGTATGTTTTACTACTTGACGTTCTCGTTGTTTAAAATAGTCTGCCATTTTGTGCATCTCCACTTAATACTAAACATATTATATAAAACTTTTCGCAAAATGTAAATAATACAAAGTATTAAATTATTAAAAATAGAGTAGTTTTTGTCATTTTAAAAAATAATTAAAATGATAAATAAAAATGTTGACAATAAAATTGAAATATAATAAACTATACAACGTCGCGCAATCTCAGAGTAACGGGGTGTGGCGCAGTTGGTAGCGCGCGTGGTTTGGGACCATGAGGCCGCTGGTTCAAGTCCAGTCGCCCCGACCAAAAGAATGCGAATAGCTACTTGTGAGGGCCTTTAGCTCAGTTGGTTAGAGCAGTCGGCTCATAACCGATCGGTCCGCGGTTCGAGTCCGTGAAGGCCCACCAAAAAAATCTTGGCCCGGTAGTACAGTTGGTTAGTACGCCAGCCTGTCACGCTGGAGGTCAGGGGTTCGAGCCCCCTCCGGGTCGCCAAAGTGGTGAGCGGCAGTTGAGGTCAAATCTTCTGCCGCAAAAATATGCCTTGGTAGCTCAGCAGGTAGAGCAAGGGACTGAAAATCCCTGTGTCGGTGGTTCGACTCCGCCCCAAGGCACCACAAGAAAACTTAAAAAATAATTATGCTGGTGTAGCTCAATAGGCAGAGCAGCTGATTTGTAATCAGCAGGTTGATGGTTCGATTCCGTTCACCAGCTCCAACTTTATATGGAGAGGTTCCCGAGCGGCCAAAGGGAGCAGACTGTAAATCTGTTGTCATTCGACTTCGATGGTCCGAATCCATCCCTCTCCACCAGAAACAGTGCACTAGAGATAGTGCACTTTCTGTTTTTTATATGGGGGGATATTCTTGTTTTTTTATTTTGATTAATTTATAATTAAAGCACTTAATTTTAAGGAGACAATTAATAATGAAGAAATTAATACCTATTTTATTAATACTCATTCTTATTGTTGCATGCTGTTTTGTTGCATGTAATAAAAAGAATAACGAAACAGTTACAGCAACTCCTTTACTTGAAAAAGGATTCTATTCA
>CAMZEU010000021.1 GCA_947305865.1 uncultured Clostridia bacterium | reverse complement strand
GGAGAGAATATTTATCCAGTTCAAATAGAAGATTTCTTAAGACAAAGAAATGATATCAAAGACGTTGCTGTAATCGGTCTTCCAAACAAACGTTTAGGAGAAATCGTTGCTGCAATAGTAGAAATCAAACCAGGATTCAACCCAACAATAGAAGAGTTATTAGAATTCTGTAAGAGAGGTCTTCCAAGATATAAGGTTCCAAGAGTTATTATCATAGATAATATTCCTAGAAACCCAACAGGTAAGATAGAGAAACCTGCTCTTCGTAAAAAGTACTGGGGAGACAAGACATTAATAGAACTTCAAATAGAAGAATAAAAAAATAACGGAGTCATTAAAGGCTCCGTTAATTATATTAATTAGTTTTAAGATTAGTCTGTTACAGAATATAAGATATCTCCATAAGATGGTAATGGCCAATACTTTTCTGCTGTATTTAATTCCATCTCGTCACATACCTTTCTGAGTTCTGCCATTGCTGGAACAACTGCATCTCTGTAATAATTTCCAGCTTTTGTATCCATACCTAACTTGTGTGCTTTCTCCATTGTTGCATCTAGTGCTTCAATCTTATTTGTACCTTCTTCGTAAAGGTCTGCAAGTTTTTCAATTAACTTAACTTTAGATGCACTCTTTACACCAATTTCATTAAGCTTTACAACAGTTTCTGCTAAGTGCTTTTCATACTTAGATACTGCTGGGAGAATTTCTCTCTTAGACATATCTAACATTGTCATTGCTTCGATGTTCTTAAGCTTGCAATATTCTTCAATTAAGATTTCTGTACGGCTTCTAACTTCAGCTTCTGTTAAAACCTTTTGTCTTTCAAATAAAGCAATGTTTTCATCGGATTCGAAATATGGAAGTGCATCCATTGTAGACTTGAGGTTGAGTAAACCACGCTTTCCTGCTTCTTCAACCCATTCGTCTGAATAGTTGTTTCCGTTGAAGATTATTCTTCCATGTTTCTTCATTACATCAGTAATGATTTCTTTAATTGCTTCGTTCTTGTCTTCTGCTTTTTCAAGTATGTCAGCAAATTCTTGTACTTGGTCTGCAACAATTGTATTAAGAATAATGTTAATACCAGCAATAGATTGTGAACTTCCTGGCATACGGAATTCAAACTTGTTTCCTGTGAATGCAAATGGGGAAGTACGGTTTCTATCTGAAGAGTCTCTTGCAAACTTAGGTAATACATGTACACCAATCTCTACATTGCACTTTGCACGCTTGGAATATGTTCTTCCATCTGCAACTGCTTGTAATATACCAGTGAGTTCATCTCCTAAATACATGGAAACAATTGCTGGAGGTGCTTCACTAGCACCTAAACGGTTATCATTTCCTGCTGTTGCTACGCAAAGTCTTAATAAGTCTTGGTGTTTGTCTACAGCAGCAACCATTGCTGAAATGAAGAGTAGGAATTGTGCACTACCTTCAACACTCTTGCCTGGATCAAATAGGTTGTGTCCAAAGTTTGTAGTTAAAGAGAAGTTGTTGTGCTTACCACTTCCGTTAACTCCTGCAAATGGTTTTTCATGAAGTAAACATGTCATACCATAACGATATGCAACCTTCTTCATTATTTCCATTGTTAATTGGTTGTGGTCACAAGCAATATTTGTTGTTGTATAAATAGGTGCTAATTCGTGCTGTGCTGGTGCAACTTCGTTGTGCTTTGTCTTTGCAAAGATTCCAAGTCTCCAAAGTTCTTCATCCAAGTCTTTCATATACTTAACAACTCTAGGTGTAATTGCACCGAAATAGTGGTCATCTAATTCTTGGCCTTTTGGAGGTCTTGCACCAAATAATGTTCTTCCTGTGTATTGTAAGTCTTTTCTCTTTTCAAAGACTGAATTGTCTATTAAGAAATATTCTTGCTCTGGTCCAACACAAGGATAAACATGTTCTGTCTTTCTTCCTAATATCTTTAAGAGTCTTGTTGTTTGCTTGTCTACCGCTTCCATAGATCTAAGAAGAGGAGTCTTCTTGTCTAATGCCTCACCAGTATAAGAACAGAATGCTGTAGGAATACATAAAACACCATCTTTTATAAATGCATATGAAGTTGGGTCCCATGCTGTATATCCTCTTGCTTCGAATGTAGCTCTTAAACCACCGGAAGGGAATGAACTAGCATCTGGCTCTCCTTTAATAAGCTCTTTTCCGTTGAATTCCATAATAACACCACCATTTGCTGTTGGTGCAATAAAACTATCATGTTTTTCTGCAGTGATTCCAGTCATAGGTTGGAACCAGTGTGTAAAGTGTGTGACACCTTTCTCAATAGCCCAATCTTTCATGGTTGTTGCAATTACGTTTGCAATTTCTAATGGTAAAGGTTTATTGTCTGCACAACATCTCTTGAACTCTCTGTAAATAGCTTGAGGGAGTCTTTCAATCATAACCTGGTCGTTAAATACCATGCTTCCAAAAATCTCAGTAATCGCCATAATAATCACTCCTTTTTAATAAAATTATAGAAATCATTGTATAACCACATAAAAGGTGTGTCAATAGTTAAACGAAAAAATGCATAAATTTTATACATTAATGCATAAACGCGTCATTTTTGCGTATATTTAAGATTTTTGTGTGTTTACATTGACATTATTAATGTAAAAGTATATACTTTTAGCGTATTAGAATAATAGTTTTGGAGGGGTTATGGACCAATACGTTTCTCCACTTTGTGAAAGATATGCAAGCTCAGAAATGAAGCACATTTTCTCACCAGATTTCAAATTCTCTACTTGGAGAAAACTCTGGATTGCTTTAGCAGAATCCGAAAAAGAATTAGGAATTAACATTACTCAAGAGCAGATAGATGAAATGTCTGCCCATATCTATGATATAGATTACGAGTATGCTAAAGAAAGAGAGAAGGAAGTTCGTCATGATGTAATGGCACACGTTTTAACATATGGAAATCAATGTCCAATTGCTAAACCAATCATTCACCTTGGTGCAACTTCATGCTATGTAGGAGACAACACAGACCTTATTCAAATGAAGAATGCTTTGCTTCAAGTAAGAAAATTGTTGCTTGCAACAATAAAGCATGTTTCAGACTTTGCAATGCAATATAAGGATCTTCCAACTCTTGCATACACACACTTCCAAGCTGCTCAACCAACAACAGTTGGAAAGAGAGCAACACTTTGGCTTGCAGACTTAGTATCTGATCTTTCTAATCTTAACTTCCAATTAGGAAACCTTAAGTTATTAGGATGCAAGGGTACAACAGGAACTGCAGCAAGCTTCTTAGAGCTCTTCAAAGGGGACTACGAGAAAGTTAAAGAACTAGACAAAATGATTGCTCATAAGATGGGCTTTGAAACAACATACGCAGTTTCAGGACAAACATATTCTAGAAAGGTAGACTATCTTGTAATCTCAACACTTTGCAATATTGCACAAAGTGCAACTAAGTTTAGTAATGATATAAGATTACTCTCACACCTTAAAGAAGTAGACGAACCATTTGAACAAAAACAAATAGGTTCTTCCGCTATGGCATACAAGAGAAACCCAATGCGTTCAGAAAGAATTGCATCATTATCTAGATATATCATCTCAGACGCCATGAATCCTGCTATAACGGCAGCAACTCAATGGTTTGAAAGAACACTAGACGACAGTGCAAATAGGCGTATATCAATTCCTGAGGCCTTCCTTGCCACAGATGCAATCCTTAACCTTTACATAAATGTAATCTCTGGTCTTAAGGTATATCCAAAGATTATAGAAAAGCATCTCAATGCTGAGATTCCTTTCATGGCAACAGAGAATATTTTAATGTATTGTGTAAACAATAAGGGTGGAGACAGACAAGTTCTTCATGAGGCAATTAGAAAGCACGCTGTAGAGGCTGCAAGAGTTGTTAAAGAAGAAGGTGGAGATAATAATCTCTTGGAAAAGATTTTAGAAGATCCAGCCTTTGACATCACTAAAGAAGAATTAGATAGTATAGTAGATGTAAAACAATTCATTGGTTGCGCCGCAATGCAAACAGAAGATTATATCAAGGTTATCAAAACAATATTATCAAACTATGAAATAGATGATACCGGAATGGGTAAAGTCAATGTATAAATAAAAGAGGTAAAAACTATGTTAACAGCAATCGTAGGAATCAACTGGGGAGATGAAGGAAAGGGAAGAATGGTAGACCTTCTTTCTGAAACACAAGACATCATCATTCGTTATCAAGGTGGAAACAATGCAGGACATACTGTTGTCAATGACAAAGGTAAGTTCATTCTAAATCTTCTTCCATCTGGAATTTTAAGAGAAGACAAAGTTAATGTTCTTGGTAATGGTATGGTAATAGATATAGAACACCTTTTCAAAGAAGTTAACAAACTTAGAGAACAAGGAATTAAGATTACACCAGCAAATCTCAAGATTTCAGACTGTGCTGTTGTATGTTTCCCATACAATGTTGCTCAAGACTGCTTAGAAGAAGACAGACTTGGTGCAAATAAGTTTGGTAGTACAAGAAGAGGTATTTCTCCAATCTACGCAGACAAGTACATGAAGAAAGCTGTTAGAATGGGAGACTTATTACACCCAGAATATTTAAAGAAAAGATTGGAAACAATCTTAGACTGGAAGAACATGGCAATCAGAGCTTATGGCGCTCCAGAATATACTGTAGAAGATATGCTCAAATGGGTAGACACATATGGCACTCCTTTCAAAGACTACATTATTAATGTAGGAGAATATCTTAACAACGAAGCAAAGAAAGGCAAGAACATTATGTTTGAAGCCCAACTCGGTGCATTAAGAGACTTAGACTTTGGTATTTATCCATACACATCATCCTCAAATACAATTGCAGCATATGCTCCTGTAGGTGCTGGTGTTCCAAACCTTAAGATAGACAGATGCTTAGGTATCATGAAAGCATATTCAACATGTGTTGGTGAAGGACCTTTCACAGCTGAAATGTTTGGAGATGAAGCACATGCATTAAGAGAAGCAGGCGGCGAATACGGTGCTGCAACTGGTAGACCAAGAAGAGTAGGTGGATTTGATGTAGTTGCAAGTAAGTATGGCTGCAGAGTACAAGGCGCAGATGAAGTAGCTATTACAAAATTAGATGTATTAGACTATATGGATCAAATCCCAGTAGTAGAAAGCTACAATGTAAACGGCAAGACAGTTACAGAATTCCCATTTGGTGAAGCATTAAATATTGCAAAACCAAATATTATATATTTGAAGGGATGGAAGTGTTCCACATCTAATTGCAGAAAGTGGGAAGACCTTCCTAAAGAAGCACAAGACTATGTAAAATATATCGAAAAGGCTGTAGAAACAAAAGTAACATATGTTTCTGTTGGTCCAGGTAGAGATGAAATCATAGTATTATAAATAAAAACCAAAAACTTAAAGGAGATTACAAAAATGAGAAACGCAAGAGACATTATGTTCAAAATCGGTAAAATCGTTAACTACGTTTTAATCGGTTTAGGCGCACTATTCTTCATCTTAGGTATCGTAGGATTAATCTTAGGTGCTGCAGATTCAGAATCAGCATTAGTTGCATCAGGTGGAAGTTTATTAGGATACGGCATCGTATTGCTTATCACAAACCTTGTTGTATTATTCCTTGCTGGAAAAGCTAATGACATTATCTTCAACGGACAAGACAACGTTATTAAGGGAAGTGTTTTCCTTATCATCCTTGGTGTTGTTTCCGAAAACATTTTCTTCATCCTCGCAGGTATCTTCAGTATCCTTTGCAAAGATGAAATAGACAAAGAAGGAAAGAAAGACAAAGATGTTCAAGAAGCAGAAGTTGTTGCAACAGTAGAAGATGAACCATTTGAAAATGCAGAAACTGTAACAGAAGATGGTGAAGAAGTTGTAGCAGAAGAAGTTAAAGACGAAGAATAATTCAAACTTCAAAAACTGAACAAAAAAATATGGGGTAGATTAAGTTCTATCCCATATTTAATATTTAATAAATATTACTATTATTTTTTCTTTCTACGAGTCTTCTTATCTTCTTCCTCAGATAGATCTTCGTCCATATCGTCTAAATCATCTGTGTCGAGAGTACGTGGTCTTGAGAAATCATCGTCATCATCCTCAGGCTCTTCTTCCTCGTATTCTTCTTCAACTGTTTCGTCGTCTTCGTATCCGTGGAGGATTGGTCCAGAGAATTCTTCGTCTTCGCCCATTGAATCTTGTGCGAGTGCTTCTTCTTCGTCTCCGAAGCTTTCTTCTGATTCATCTGGTTCTTCGTCTTCCATAGCATCTATGGAATCTGCATCAATTGCATCTGGGTCAACAGGAGTTTCTTGTTGGAAACCAGAGATGTATTGGCTTGCGTCCTTAACAGCTTTTCTAGATGCTCTCTTGGAGGATACCATATCTGTTCTGCATGTGTCACACATATCTTCGTCTTCACTAATATAGTTAATTCCGCAGATTGGGCACAATTTAGCTCCGAATGCGCTTGCAGTTGAGTCGTCGTCTTCTAGTAATACTATTTTGCTCTTAATTCCGAGTTCTGCTTTACATACTTCACAAAGCTCTTCGTCTTCAGTAATCCAGTTTAAATCACAACGTGGACATTTCTTGTAATTAGGCATTGTTTTCCCCTTCACGTATGTCTTTTATATAGTGCCCATATTATATGTACACATTACACACTTGTAAACTATTTTAAGAGAAAAATCTTAAAAATTTTTTTATGCCTTAAAAAATATAATTTTTTGGTATTATGAACGAGTATAAACTCCAGTGAAGAGTATCGTATAAGTATTATCATTATCACTACTGAAAGTGAATGGATAAGCTGTATCGAAGTTCTTCTCAAATCCAACTGCAGCATCTGCAATAGCCTTTGCTTGTGTTAGTGCAATTTGGAATGGGTTATCATTTTGGCTAAGACCATAATAAATACTTGGGCTATATCTAAATTGGACAGTGTATCCATCTATATTCATAAAGTCTCCGTTGGCATCTTTCATATAGATACAATATAACCAAAGAGCAGTTAATTCATCTATGGATTCAATATAGTAATCAAAGATTTCGTCGTCTTCAATAACTCCGTTATTGTCCATATCTACAGAGAAGTAACTGTTGGTGAAGTAGTCTATAGACTTACTTGCAATAAAGTTTCCGTTGGAGTAATAAGATCATCGAGTCGCAAGGCGTTTCCGGAACTGTCGAAGATATAAGAATAGTTTACAGATTCACCAGAAGGACAATCTGGGTTAAGAGAATCTGCAAGATTTGCATTAGTAGCGCCACCCCAAGTTGGGTCTACGATATACCATTCTCCATCTATATAAATTCTGTTCCATGCATGGCCACCACTAGTTCTACCACTAGAAACAGTACCTGTAACTCTTACACAATCTATTCCTTCCATTTGACACATTAATACGAATGCCTTGGACATACCATCACAAACTGCAACCTTAGAACCATCTGTATTGTTGAATCCAAATACACCTTCAAGATAATATGCATCATAGTACATCCAATATTCACCTTGAGATAATTGGAAGTTATTTGTCTTTTCTGAATATGTTACAGCATTGTAATCATATTGTACGTTTACAATAATCCAAGAATAGATTTGTAATGCCTTTTGGTAATCAGACATTGTGTTGTCACAGATTTGGTTTAATACTTCAACAGCTGCATCCCAACATTTCTTTGCTTGGCAAGTATTAGATGTAAATACAGGCTTTGCACCATGTTCTAAAGCAAATGCGAGTTGGTTAGATGTTGTAACTGTTAATTCTTCAGGTGAACTCTCTATAGCTAAAGTATGTGCACTTCCAGATGTAAGATCTACGTTAAGAGTCTTAAAGGATTGGTAATTTTTGTCTAGGGAAGGTGCATATCTGCCACTAGCAATTGCATTCTTAACTTCTTGTGTGGCACTTAAAGAACCTTCTTGGTCTTTTTGGTTAGCCATATAATAGTTAATGTAGAACTTAAATTTGTTGTTATTACTTAATAATACAGTAACACTCTTTCTTGTGTTCGTAGAAAATGTGCTAGATGTAAGAGTATCATCTATATAATCTTCTAAAGCAGATTGGAAGTTGCTGTTGCTTCCTCTAATTGTTTGGAAGAGTGTAGTGGAAAGAGATACATAAGACTTGCTTGAATCAAATGAAGAAGATCCAACATATTGGTAGAACATAGTATCGCTTGAGATGTAGTTATATGCAATATAGTCTACGAATGCTTGGAATTGGTCTACAGTTTCAAGTGTAATACTGCTTGCATTAGCAAAGTCATAGATTAAGAATGAATATCCTTGTTCTTCTTGGAGTTTACCATAAATGGTAATATCACTTGTTCCCATAGCACCAAAGGTATATTGTTTTCTATAGTTTCTAGATGTATACCACACATAAGAATAACCAGGGAGATTAGTTGCCCCTGCTTTAGATATATTCTTTTCACTTGGTCTAGAAATCAATTCGCCTTCTGTGTAATATGCTGTTTCAAAGATATGGTTGCTTCCAGTATCTTCATCTGTTACAAAAGTAACAGAATATAATACTATATCTAATATTTGGAATGAAGTACTTGCTGTTCCAGAGCAATTGCCTTTACCAGTAATTGTAACTGTTGGCGCTGTTTCGCTTAATGCAACATTATCTGTATATGTAACAGTGTAATCAGATGTTGTTAAATAAGAACCATTAACTAATACATAAGAGATAGTTGGTTCTTTTGGTGTTCCATCATATTTAAACTTTGTACGAGAAAGTCCAATTTCTGCACTAGAAATATTTAATGGTGTAATTGTGAAGTTAGTAGAAACACTGCCTTTGTAGTTATTAATTCCGTTAATAGTTAATGTAGCTGTTCCAATACTAGAGTTGTTTGTATAAGAAACAGAGTAATCCACATTAAGAGTTAGAGATTTTTCTCCAAGTTTAACGGATGCAATTTGTGCTTTTGTGCTAGCTCCAGCATATTCATAAGAATTAGACTTAAGTGTTATAACAGCACCTTCTAGAGATTTTGCAGCAATAGTAAAGGAAGCACCACAAGTTCCAGTATATACACCTTTACCTGTTACAGTAACATAACCAGTTCCTGCATCTATATTAGCTGAGTACTCAACGGTGTAATCTGTGTTCTTTGTTAATTCTTGTTTATTTAGAGTAACGGTGACACCTGGCTCATAAGCTTGTCCAGTGTATTCATAGGATGTCTCGCTAAGTGTGACAACCGCATTTGATAGGTCTGTTGAATTGGATACTGCACGGTTAAGCAAGTCTAAAATAGATAAACATGCTGTGAAAGATGCAGCAACTATAACCAAAACAACTATTAACAATAAAATACGTAACTTTTTCATATCACACTCATTATTATGCCCTTTTATTAAAATAACATTAAAAAGTTATTTTTTTATTTGGGTGCCTATATATTATACAATTCTTTTTAAAAAAAACATAATAAAAAAGACATCGCACATACATAATGAACATTTTTTATATATAAAAGCAAATAAATATGGTATTATATTCATATCATATTTAGAGAGTTTAATATGGATATTAAAAAAGAAGCGGAAAGATTATATATAGAAACACAAGAACTTGCAGATGAATACGAGTCCATTTGCAAACTTTTAGAATATCCAGAAGTTTATTTAGATACCAAATACAGCACATACCTTCTCAAATCCAAGGCACAGATAGAGGATGTTGCAATATTTAGAGCACAAATGCGAGACTATAATGAACGCAACGATCCATCTTTAAGAATAGCTGTGGACCATTTAAAAGGAAAGTTAATAGTTCTCGGTGCAGATACTGTAATGTCTTGTACCATTGAACTAAGTGGTGCTCTAGATTGTATTGATATTATTAGAAACAATATCAGCGATATTGTAACAGCTAATAGGTGGGAGCAAACAGGAGATTGTATTAAAGGATTTGGTGCATATGCATATCTTTCAAGATTGGCCGGTTCACATCATTTTAAGGGTACACCAAGTGGGTTTGTTCATGTGTATGTTTATCCTAATGATTCCATTCCACAATTTAAGCTTGAAGATGTAGAAATAGATTACTTCCATAGCGATGGCGCTGGTGGACAGAATGTCAATAAAGTTGAAACTGGTATTAGAGCTAAACATATTCCAACAGGTGTTATGGTTGTTTGTAAGGATGAGAGAAGCCAGCTCATGAACAAGGAAAGAGCATTAAAAAGATTAGAAGAACAGGTCGCTTCTTTCTATGCAAAAGAAAACAAAAAGAAAAAAGACGAAATAAAAAAGAAACAGAGATATATGTTTTCCTATGATTATTTGAATGGAACAAAAATATAGCATTACACTTGTGCCAGATTTTGAGCACTCCTATATTTATGATAATGCATCCGTTTTCAAGACAGATACTTTTGTCAAACAGACAACTTATGCTTTGGGCATAGATGATATTCTAGACAAAATAGGTGAGACCATCATAAGAAACTTAAAAGAAATAACTTCTTTGTCTGGTTCCTCTAATTATTATGAAGCTCAAACTGGAGATAATGTTTTTAGATTTGTCGTAAGAGATAAAGATGTAATCTTCTATGACTACCTCGGAACTGAAATACATAGAAAAGATAAGCGTTTTATAAACCTTGCTAGAGAGAAGTACAGTATTAATGTAAGCAAGATAAAAGATAAGGAAGTAGCACTAAAAAAGATATACACACTCTCTTTTGCAGAAGGAATAAATTTCCCATACCTAAACAAAGAACAGCATGAAATAGTAACCATATCAGAAGGTAATATTTTAGTTCAGGGTGTTGCTGGTAGTGGCAAGACTAATGTTTGTATAGATAGAATTATATATGCTGCTTGTATGGGATTTAAGGGAAGGATATTATATTCCACATACTCCAGAGGACTCTTAATAGAAACCCAAAATAAAGTAAAGACGTTCATTAAGAAGATAGAGAAATTCCTAAACGATATAGACTCTGGAAAGGCTGTTATATATGGAGATAAGATAAAAGCAATCTCTAATAAATTGGGTATTTGGATATCCGTTCCAGACTCAAACAATGCTGTTAATGGTTTAAGAGACATATTAAAAATCCTAACAGAAAACGTAGATTATCTGCTCATAACAGACATTTATAATTCAATATATTCTCAAAAAGTTGAAATAGCAGATGAATCTTTCTTTATAAAAGACTACATCGGCAATCTCAAAAATTATCATCTTGCATCTGCTTTGGAAAAGATAAAGAACCTCTCATATGAAATCATATACAAAGAGATATTTGGTATGATATCCGGTCTAGAAAAGATGCCAACAGAAGAGGAGTATATAGCCAAGAGAGAAGGCTCATTCACATCCTTTGAAGCTAAAACAATATATGGTATAGCCCAAGACTATTTTAAGTATATGGATAGCAAAGGTGTACAAGATAATAACACTATATCCAAGATACTTCTTTCTAATCCTAAGGTTAAGGGCATGTATTTTTCTGTTATATTAGATGAGGTTCAAGACTTTACACAAATTAATCTCCAACTCTTTAAATATATGTCCCATAGAATGTTCTGTGTTGGAGATGCACTCCAGATGATTAACCCATCTTATTTCTCTTTTGCTTATCTTAAGAGGATGATGTTTGAAGAAAACATAACAGATGTAAAACAACTTAAAAACAATTATAGAAATACTGCTAAGTTAGAAGATATTATCCAAAACCTTAACAAAATTAATATAGACCAATTCGGCACACATAGTTTTGTGTTGGATGGTGTTAGCGTAGATACAGATGTCCCAACAGTTGCTATATATACAGATTCAAATATGCTTCAAGATGCAAAGAGAATAGATCTCACAAACTGTACCTTTGTAGTATCCAGTAACCAAAAGAAAGTAAAGGTACATGAAATATTCCCAAAGTCTGAAGTTCTAACAGTTTCAGATATTAAGGGCATGGAAAGAGATACCATAGTTCTTTTGGATGTTCTTTCAGATAATTCGGAGAAGTGGGATAAATTATATAGAGATAAGGTTAATAGAAAGATAGCAGATGAAAACTCTGCATATAGATATTGGTTCAACTTAATGTATGTTGGAATATCTAGAGCTAAACGTAACCTATTTGTTGCAGAAAGAAAAGAAATAAAACTTTTTGATGATTTCTTAAAAGAAAATTTTGTAAAACTTGCTCCAAATAAAGCCATAGATAAGTTAGAAGAATTAATAGGTAAAGCAAGACTAGATGATGACGAAATCCTCACTCGTATTAACGAGTTCTTAAATCTTGGACAATATGATAACGCTAGATATGCTGCAGACAACCTTTCAACAATGGAAGAAACAGATTTGCAGTATTCTAGAATTGCAATATATGAAACCGATGTTAAGGCTGGCAAATATATGGATGCTGGTATAAGATTCTGGGAAATTGGCTTAGGAGATGAGGCAAAAGAATTCTTCATACTTGCAGATGCAGAAGAACTTTGTGATATGGTAGATGCTCTCCAAGGAGACAATGCAAAATTAGATGCTAATATTGTTAAATATTATGCACAACTAGAAAGCAACGAAACAGCAAGAAAACTAATACTAGATACACTTGCTAAAGATATAGAAAATATGAAACAAGAACAAAAACAAATAAATGAAAAAATTAAGAGTATAAAAGCCAGGAGGAAACAATAATGGCAGGAATAGAAGACATGAAAGCATTAACCGAGGCGTTTAGCCAATACAGGGATATGTTGGTTCCAGTTCAAGAAAGCCTGAAGAGTATGGTTGAGACATATGATTCTCTCCATGAAGACATGGCAAAACTTGAAGGTGAATTTGGCAATGATATCCATGTAAAACTAGACAAAATCTATGACACCATTGCTGGACAAGCAAAGAAGAGTGAAGATCTAAACAAGAGCATAGATTCTTTTTTAAAGAATAGTGACAGATATTCTTCTCAAATTAATGGTGCAGTTAAGGCAATTGAAGAACTTCAAAATCATTTAAGCACTTTAAATGAAATTGAAAACAAAGCACAAGAACAACTTCAAAAGCTAGATAGCATCATAGAAGAAAAGAAAATCAACTATAACATCAAAGAATTGCAAAGATCTTTGGAAAACTACAACAACAATGCACAAAAGCTTAGTGAGTTCATAAACAAAGATGTTGCAGAGGCTCTTAGAAAGAACTCTGGTGAAATAGAGAATATCAAGAAAGCAAACCAAGCAATAGAAAACAAGATGGATGATGAACGTAAAGATATTGCACAAATATTAAACGAAGTAAAAGCATCCAACGAATTAATTAAGAAGTCCGTAGAGAATGCAGATGTAAATGAAGCATATATCTATGACATCCTAGACAAGTGGGCAGAGAGTAGACATATAAAGATTAAGAAATGAGCACACAAAGTCAGATAAATTTAGGGAAGGTTTCAGATGTTTTAGAGGCCATAAAAAGGGATAGAGTATCCTCCTTTAAGCATCTCGTAGAAAATAGAGATCATATGTCTCTATGTTTCGGACGTTTCCCAATTTTATCTCTTTGTTACCTTTGGGGCTCTTGGAAAATTATTGCTAAATATGAAAAGCAATTAGCAGGTATCAAAGATTATATCTTTGTAGATGAAGATGATGCCTCATATGCAAAACTCAAGAAAGCCTCTAAACGTGCTCTAAGACTCTTTGTGGGTGAGAGTAAAGTAATTGAACCATATGAGATGTTGGCTGTCTTAGAAAGCAATATAAGGCTCAAGAGATACCTTCGCAAGTATGAACTAGACGAAAAGGATTATAAGAGAATAGAAAGAATCTATTTAATGTCTAGAAAACAAGAGACATCCATTAATAATGGAAGAATAAAGATTAAGAGAGAAAAGATTTCCACAGCCAAGCTTTTAACAATTTTAGTTTCCTCAGTTGTTTGCATTGCTGCAATAGTCTTATCCTCCTTGTTCTTACATCTCACAACTCTTGTCCCAAACGGCACTGAAGATCATCCTTATGTAATAAGAAGTGGTTCAGCTTTTGAAAACCTAATAGAAGAAAATGCATATTCCGAATTAGATGCAGATATAGAAATTAGTGCTCTAGATACAACATATACAGGAACATTGGAAGGGAATAACCATACTATAACCATCAATGATTTCAACAAACCATTATTTAAGGACATGAAGGGAAAGATTAGCAATCTTAAGATTGTAATTAATAATTGCACTCTTAATGCAGAAGACCATTTATCTCCTATTTGTATCAACAATGATGGCACCTTTGAGAACATTTCTGTTGTTATAAACAACAGTACTATCAATATTGTAGATAATGTAACAGAATCTGGCACGGAAAGATATATCGGTTTAATATGTGCAAGAAACTATGGCACAATCTCATCCTGTTCTGTCACAATAAATAACCTAACTCTTAATGGTGTTTCAAGTGTAAACGGATGCTTTGGAGGTATAGCCGGATTCAATCAACAAACCATAGATGGATGTACAATAAGCCAAGGTAGTTTCATAACCTCAGACACAATAGATTTAGGTGGTATTGTTGGGAACAATACTGCATCTGTTATAAACTGCACAAACAATGCAAATGTTAAGCAAGAAACAGCATCAATAACATGGTCTCCAAATGTTGCTGGAATAGTATATATGAATGATGGTTTAATACAAAATTGTATTAATACTGGAGAAATAAGCACAAAACAAACTGGAGAAACAACAGATTCTATGTATGCATATGTGGCAGGCATAGCATGCATAAATAACTATACAATTAATCATTGTAAGAATACTGGAAATATAATAATTGAAGCAAAGAATAGCATAATATTCACGGGTGGTATTTGTGCGTATACAAGAGCACAAGATTATATGAATAGACCTCAAATATTATATTGTGGTTCATTTGGCACCACTAGAATCACGAATAGTGTAGAACAAGATGTATATGCAGGTGGTCTGATTGGTTTCAACGGTAATGCAATATTTGCATACTCATTTGCATCCTGGGATATACAATGC
Organism: uncultured Clostridia bacterium; assembly: GCA_947305865.1. Lineage (GTDB taxonomy): Bacteria > Bacillota > Clostridia > Christensenellales > CAG-917 > RGIG8124. The sequence continues at coordinate 1,637 of CAMZEU010000021.1, read as the reverse complement.
AGTATGGAGACAACAAAGGTGTATAGTGGCGCATTCTGTGGACTTATTAACTACATGACATCTCAATGGAATTACTATGTAAAGAACGAAGAAATGATATCCATTGGTGCAGCTGTAAACATATACAACAATATCGTAAGACTAGAAAATGATGAAGGTACAAACATCACAAGAGTAGATACATTAGAAGAATTAAAGAAGACGGAGGTATATTGGGAATGATTAAAAAAGATCTAGCATTTTTCATACTAATATTATTCTCATTAGCAGTCTTCGTTGTTAATGTTGCTTTGATAGTAATCTGTGCTTTGGCAATTGTTAAGATGGCAGATTACAGCATTCTAACACTTAATCCTTATAGAATATATGCTATCTCATTAATAGTTGTAGATGCTGTATATTTGTTTGTTTTGGTATTGTATTTGCTGTTGAGAAAGAAAAAATAGTACTACAGTTAGTATATATCCCAAAATCCGTACACATAATATAATACATAATATAATTTATTATTTTTTACTTTACTTTTTAATATTTATATCTTATTATATGCAACACAAACAGGCGAAAGCCTAAATCCTTCCCCGAGAGGGGCAAAAGTCCAAAAGGAGGTATCGATATATGAATAAGTATGAAATTCTTTATATTATTCGTAACGACATCGAAGATGACAAGAAGGCAAAAGTCGTAGAGAAGTACGAACAACTTGTTGTAAAACTTGGTGGTTCAGTTGAATCAACAGATATTTGGGGCACAAGAAAGTATGCTTACCAAATCAACAAGCAAGACGAAGGCTACTATGTAGTAGAAAACTTTGTATGTTCAGTAGAAGCTCAAAACGAAATTGGTCGTCAAATGGGTCTCGATGAAAATGTCGTAAGAACAATGATTACAAGAAAGTAAGAAGGAGAAATTATGAATAAGGTTTTTTTAATTGGAAATTTAACAAAAGATCCAGAGTTAACAAAGACACAACAAAATGGAACAACACTCTGTAAGTTCACACTTGCTATCACTAGAAACTATTCCAAGGATGGAAAACATGAAACAGATTTCCTCCCAATTACAGTCTGGAGAGCACAAGCAGAGAACTGTGCAAAGTATTTAAAGAAAGGTTCAAAGGCAGCTATTAGTGGAAGTATCCAAACACGTACATACGATTCACCAGATGGTCAACGTCGTTATGTAACAGAAATCGTTGCTGATGAAGTTCAGTTCCTTACAACAAAGAATGAAGATGGCGAATTGGTAGATGCAGATGCAGATTTTTCTGACGAGCTCGAACCAGTTACAGATGAAGACATCCCATTCTAATTAAACGCAATAGGCGAATATTAATGGAGAATATATAAAATGGAAGAAGAAGTAAAAGTAGTCGAGAGTGCACAACAACAAGCAAACGCACCAAGACCATATGCAAAAAGAGTTCAAAAGAAGAAAGTCTGTATTTTCTGCCAAGACAAAATTGATGAAATCGATTACAAAGATGTAAAGAGATTACAAAAATGTATCACAGAAAAAGGCAAGATTAATCCTCGTCGTATGACAGGTGTATGCGCAAAGCATCAAAGAGGACTTTCTACAGCTATCAAGAAAGCTCGTGTAATGGCATTACTCCCATACAGAGCAAAATAAGACAA
>CAMZEU010000020.1 GCA_947305865.1 uncultured Clostridia bacterium | reverse complement strand
CCTTGTTAATATTTAGTGTTTTTGTTTTTAAGCAAAGGATGCTATGTTTGGTAATATTGTGTAGAACAACCAAGCAATTAAAGTGAATCCTAAACTGAGGAAGAATAAGATAACTCCAAGGCCCATTATTAATCTTCCAATGACTGGCTTTCCATTTGCACAGAATGCTCCCATCAATGTGGATACTAGTAATCCACCAGTTGCGGCAAGGAATAACCAACGAATTGCTGCTAGTGGAGAGTTGCCTGGAACTGTTAAATTCATATTTGGTACAAATGAATAAAGCATTGCAACGACAAATATAACTATAGATGCAAGCCATAATACTAATGCAACAAGAAGACCTATCTTTTGTTTAAATCTTCTTTTCTTGATTTTCTCTTCTTTTTCAGCTTTTCTTTTTTCTCTTGATTCTTTGCTCATATGAGTTCCTTACCAATTTTGTTGATAAAATTATATATGTTTTATATTGTAAAAGTCAATATAAATGCCTGTGCGCTATATATCATATAGAAATTAAAAAGTTAATATTTACACTAATTATGTAATTGTGATATAATTTTTGCTAGAAAACAAAACCAAATTTGGGGGGTTTATAATGAAAAAAGAAATTTTTAAAAGCTTTGATGGAACAGAATTAGTATGCCAATTATGGGATGAGGTAGAAGCACCAAAAGGTGTTGTACAACTTTCACATGGTATGGCAGAGCACATTGAAAGATATGACAACTTCGCACAATTCTTAAACAAGAATGGTTTCATCGTATTCGGAGATAATCATAGAGCACATGGTGAAACAGCAGGAGATCATGTTGGATATCAAGATGGAAATATCTTTGAAGATACAGCACAAGATTTAATCGCAATCACAAAGATGTTAAAAGACAAATACAATTTACCAGTTGTTCTTATCGGACACAGTTATGGTAGTTTCTTAAGCCAACGTTATCTTGAATTGAATGGGGACGCTGTTGGGGTTATTCTTTCAGGTTCAGCTAAGATGAGCGGTCTTCTTCCAGCAGTTGGAAAGATGCTTGCAAATATGATTTATACAGAAGCAAATGCAAAAGAACCAGCAACAACAATGGATAAGATGTCCTTTGGTTCATACAACAAACCATTCGCACAAGACGGTGAATTTGCATGGTTAAGCAGAGACTTAGAAAACAACAAGAAATATGTTGCAGACCCACTCTGTGGAACAGTTATGTCTAATGCATTCTTCAAGTACTTCATGGATGGACTTGCAAATATGTATAAGAAAGAAAATCTTGCTCACATTAAGAAAGAAGCAAAGATTAGAATCTTCTCTGGTGCAAAGGATCCAGTTGGTTCAGCAGGTAAGAGCACAACAGCACTTTATAACATGTATAAACAACTCGGTGTAGCAGATGTAGAAATCAAGTTATACACAGATGCAAGACACGAAATCCTTAACGAAATCAATAAGGAAGAAGTATACAAGGATATGTTAGATGCAATTAATTATTTCATCGCATAATTAACCTTAAATTTTAAACTGTAACCACTCCATTAATTTGGGGTGGTTTTTCTTTGTTCTAAAGCATTAAATTGGTGTTTTCAATAATAAACTTTTCCACAACTACTTGTGGTGTGTACGAAAAAAAGTACAACAAATTGTGTTAAACCACTTTAATTTGTCCTATATGTATGGTATAATTATAAATAATTATTTTTTAATATAGGAAGTTAGCATGGCAAAGACAGAATACAGTGCAAAAGACATTGACGTTTTAGAAGGTTTAGATGCTGTTAGAAAGCGTCCTGGTATGTACATTGGTACCACAGGTGTAAAGGGCTTACATCATATTCTTTGGGAAATTATAGACAACTGTGTAGATGAAGTCGCAAACGGATACGGAGACACAATTCGTATTGAGCTTTTAGACAATAATGTAGCAAGAGTTTCAGACAATGGAAGAGGTATTCCAGTAGACAAGCACCCAAAGTTAAAGATTAGTGGTGTTGAAGTTGTTTTCACACAATTACATGCAGGTGCAAAATTCAATAATAATGAATATTCATTCTCTGGTGGATTACACGGAGTTGGTGCTTCAGTTACCAACGCATTATCTGAATGGTGTAATGTAGAAGTTAAGAGAGATGGAAACATATATAGAGCAGAGTTCTATTCATATCCTCTAGCTAGTGGAAAGATTAAGAGTGGACAAATTAAAACTCCTTTAACCGTTGTTGGAAAAACAAAGGAAAGAGGAACAACAGTTACATTCAAACCAGATGAGAGGGTGTTTGGGAAAGAAAAGTTCGATTTTGATACTATTGCAGAAAGAGTAAGAGAAACAGCATACCTTAACAGAGGTATCACGGTTATTGTAAAAGACCTCCGTATGCCATTAGATGGTGGTACTGAAAAGGAAGAAACATTTAAGTACGCAGGTGGTATAGCAGATTATGTTCAATACTTAAACGAAGGTAGAGCAGTATTATATGACAAGCCACTTTATGTTGAATCCATAGAAAATGATTTCCAAGTTGCAGTTGCAATTCAACATACAACAGCATATTCAGAAAACATATATTCATATGTTAATAACATCCCAACTCCAGAAGGTGGTACTCATGAAGTTGGTTTCAAGAGTGCACTTACAAAAGTATTCAATGACTATGCTAGAGATAACAAGATATTAAAAGATAAACAAGACAACCTCCTTGGAGATGACTACAGAGAAGGTATTGTTGCTGTTATAACAGTTAAGATGAAGGAAGTTCAATTCGAAGGACAAACCAAGACAAAGCTTGGTAATCCTGAGGCAAGAACAAAAGTTGAAAGTATCGTAACAGCTAAACTTTCCGAACTCATCAATTCTAGAGGTTTCAAGGCCACAGCAGAAAAGATTATAAATAAGGCTATGGGTGCAGCAAAGACAAGAGAAGCTGCAAAGAAAGCAAAGGACTTATCCAGACAACAAAAGAATATCAACAGTTTGAACTTAGTTGGTAAGATTGCAGCATGTTCTGGAAAGAATTATTCAATTAATGAATTATTCATAGTTGAAGGTAAGTCTGCAGGTGGTAGTGCAAAGAGTGCTAGAGATAAATCATTCCAAGCTATCTTACCTCTTAGAGGTAAACCACTTAATGTTGAAAAGCAAACATTAGAAAGCATTCTAAAGAATGAAGAAATTTCCACAATCATTTCGGCACTAGGTACAGGTATTGAACCAAACTTCGATATTGAAGGATTAAAGTTTGATAAAGTTATTATTCTTGCTGATGCTGATGATGATGGCGCACATATTAGAGCATTGCTCATGACATTCTTCTTTAGATATATGCGTCAGCTTGTTACAGATGGACACCTATATATTGGTATGCCACCACTTTATAAATTACAAAAGAATAACGAAATAAAATATTGCTATGATGATGCCGCTCTTGAAAAGGCACAAAAGGAAATGGGTAAGAATACCAAATTGCAACGTTTCAAAGGATTAGGAGAAATGAATCCTGAACAACTTTGGGATACTGCAATGGATCCTGCACAAAGAACCTTAACAAGAGTAACTATTGAAGATGCAGCAGCAGCAGATAAGAGAATAACCGTTTTAATGGGTGATGACAGTACCATTAGAAAGGATTACATCTACGAGCATGCAGACTTCAACAAGTTAGACACATTCAAAGTAGAAGAAGATAAGGAGGGTTAAGATATGGCAAAGAAAAATGATTTACCAGTTCAACCTCAGGAAAAGATATTAGATATTGCATTTGAAGATGTAATGCATAACAGCATGTTACCATATGCTGAAAGCGTTATATTAGATAGAGCATTACCAAGAGTAGAAGACGGTTTAAAGCCAGTTCAAAGACGTATCTTATATGCAATGCAAGAAGGTGGTTATACACCAGACAAACCATATAAGAAATGTGCAGCTATTGTTGGTGACGTTTTAGGTAAGTACCATCCACATGGAGATACATCTGTTTATGATGCATTAGTTAGAATGGCACAACCTTTCTCTTTGAGAATGACTCTCATAGATGGACACGGAAACTTCGGTTCTATAGACGGAGACCCAGCAGCAGCATATCGTTATACAGAAGCAAGACTTAATAAACTCTCACTTGAGATATTAAGAGACATAGATAAAGAAACAGTAGATTGGCAACCAAACTTTGATGACAGTAGAGAAGAACCTGTAACACTTCCATGTCGTTTCCCTAACTTATTAGTTAATGGAACAACTGGTATCGCTGTTGGTATTTCTACAGATATTCCAACACACAATTTATCTGAAGCTATTAATGCAACTGTTGCTTTAATAGACAATCCAAAGATGACAACAGCAGAACTTCTTCAATACATTCCTGGACCAGACTTCCCAACAGGTGGATTCATTTATCCAGTAGATAGTTTTGAATCTATTTATGAAACTGGTAGAGGTAAGATAATGATTCGTTCTCGTTATCATTTAGAAAATGATGCCAACGGAAAGAAGAACATTATTATCACAGAAATTCCATATGGTGTAAACAAAGCTAAGTTGCTTGTAAAGATTGCAGAATTAAGAGAACAAAACAAAGACTTACTTGGAGATATCATAGACGTAGTAGATGAATCAGATAAGCAAGGTGTTCGTGGTGTTATTAAACTTAAGAAAGATGCAAAAGCAGATAAGATTATACAATACCTTCTAAAGAAGACAGATTTAGAAGTAAGTTACAATTATAACATGTATGCAATTGCAAATGGTAAGCCAGAGCTTCTTTCTCTAAAGTCTATTCTAAATCACTACATTGAATACCAAAAGAAGATTATTGTTCGTAGAACAACATACAATCTCAAAGCAGCAAAGAATAGAGCTAATATTTTAAGAGGATTAATTATTGCAATCCAAAACATTGATGAAGTAATCCAAATCATTAAGGCAAGTGAATCCACACCAAAAGCAAAGATTGCTTTAAGAGAAAGATTTAACTTAGATGATGATCAAGCTCAAGCAATTGTAGATATGAGATTGAAGTCTTTAACTCATCTTGAAGTAGATACCATTAAGGCTGAACTTGAAGATTTAGAGAAGAAGATAGCAGAATACGAAGCAATTCTTGGAAGCACAAGAAAGCAATATAACGTTATTAAAGAAGAACTTGTTGAGATTAAGAAGAGAATGGGTATTGGCAGAGTTTCAACTATAGTTGGAGCACAAGAAGCCAAGGATACACAAGAAAGCGTTCCAACAGCAGAAGAGAGTATTGCATATAGAGATGGTGTATTAATCTTAGATAGTGATGGAGCAATTAAACTTATTTCTCAAAAGAGTTACATTACTGGAATGAAGAACCAAGATTCTTATACAAAGAAGAATATTCCAGTACAAGCAATAACAGTTAATAATAAAGGAACTTTATTTGCCTTCACAAACTTAGGTAATGTTATCAAGGTAGATGTAAATGATTTGCCAGATAAGAAGTGGTCAGATAAAGGCTCTGTTGTTAACACAGTTAACAGAGAAGGAAAGCCTGGTGAATTATTCGTTAAGGTAATATTCTTCCCATCCACACCTGTAGGAAAGTTTGTATTCTATACAAAGGGTGGATATGTAAAGATGTCAGATATAGAAGAATATATCCAAGCACGCCCATATTCATTGGCAACTATTGTACAAGACAAAGATGTTGTAATTAACGTTGAAGTAATAGATGAAGAAAAGAGCATACTTGAAGTAACAGAACAAGGCCAATGCTTAATTTATCCTATCTCAGATGTACCGGTTCAAGGTAAGAAAGCTGGTGGTGTAAGAGGTATTAAACTTAATGATGGAGATTCTGTAGTATATGCTGGACAAGTAGACGAAGAAGGAGAAATCGTAGTAGTCACAAGTGCAGGATACGTAAAGAGAGTTATTTCTTCCACATTAGATGTAGCAAGCAGATATCAAAAGGGTGTAAAACTCGTAGAGTTAGATAACTCAACAGTTGAATGGATTGGATTAGTTAAGATGCCATATGATATAGCATTCATTCTTCCAGATGAAACTGTTTCAGTTATGAACACAGAAGATATTCAATTAGATACAAGAACAACCAAAGGTAGAAAGGTTTATAAGAGCGGTCTGGCAGCAGTTATTTCGCTAGAAGACAAAAGTCAAAATTAATTTTTTAGAGGTATAGAGTATGAAAACTGGATTTGATAGCAAAATGTACATGGAAAAGCAATCAGAGCATATTCTTGAAAGAATAAGCAAGTTTGATAAGTTGTATTTGGAATTTGGTGGAAAGTTGTTTGATGACTTACATGCAGCGAGAGTCCTTCCTGGATTTGATAAAGCAGCAAAGATTAAGTTATTACAAAAACTAAAGGACAAAGCAGAATTAATTATTTGTATTAATGCAAACGATATTGAAAGAAATAAAACCAGAGCAGACTTCGGTATTACATATGGTGCAGAAGTAGAAAGATTGATAGATAACATTTCTGCAACTGGTGTTTTAATTAACAGTGTTTGTATATCACTATACAAAGGTCAATCTGTTGTAGATGCATATTGTAGAAAACTCGAAAACAGAGGAATCAAAGTACATATCCATAGACCTACAAAGGGTTATCCAAATGACTATGATACAATCCTTAGTGATGAAGGATATGGTGCAAATGATTACATTGAAACTACAAGACCTCTAGTAGTTGTAACAGCACCAGGACCAGGAAGTGGTAAGCTCGCACTCTGTTTGAACCAACTTTATCATGAATATCGTATGGGCAGAAAAGCAGGGTATGCTAAGTTTGAAACATTCCCAATTTGGAACCTTTCACTTGAACATCCAGTTAATATTGCATATGAAGCAGCAACAGCAGATTTGCAAGACGTAAATAAGATAGATAACTTCCATTTGGAAGCATATGGAAAGATTGCAGTTAACTACAACAGAGACATTGAAGTATTTCCAGTTGTAAGAACAATCTTAAGCAAGATTACAGGAAACGACTTTGTATATCAATCCCCAACAGATATGGGTGTAAACATGGCAGGTTATTGCATAGTTGATGATGAAGTATGTAGAGAAGCAAGTAAGCAAGAAACCATTAGACGTTATTACAAAGCATTATGTGATGTAAAGAATGGCACAACAACAGAAGATACAGTAAAGAGACTAGAATTCTTAATGACAAGAATGGATATTAATCCATCCAACAGAAAAGTTGTTGCTCCAGCACTTGCAAAGAGTGAAGAACATGATGGTGCTCCAGCAGTTGCTATTGAACTTCCAAATGGAGAAATAGTAACAGGAAGACAAACAGATCTTCTTTCAGCATCAGCAGCCTGTATATTTAACGCAGTTAAGAAACTTGCAGATATACCAGATGACATGAAGTTGATTTCACCATATGTTATTGGACCTATCCTTGATTTAAAGAACAAAGTATTACATGAAAAATATAATACCTTAACACTTGAAGAAGCATTAATTTCATTATCTATTTGTGCAGCAACAGATGTAAAGGCAGCAAGAGCAGTGGATTGCTTGAAGAAACTTTATGGTTGTGAAGCACATTCTTCTAGAATGTTAGGAAAGTCTGATGAAAACCCATTAAGAGAATTAGGACTTAATATTTCTTGTGAGCCAGTATTTGCAGACAACAATTTATTCAGTTTTTAAGGAGATAAATTATGCCAAAAGAAAGAAAACAAATTAAAGATTGCTACAAGTGGAGACTTGAAGATATATTCGCTACAGACCAAGATTGGGAAGAGGAATTTAAGCAAGTTCAAGCAAAGCTTGCAGATTTTCCTAAATATTCTGGAAAGTTAACAGATGACAAAACAATTTTAGAGTGTTTGGAAGCACAATCTGATGCAGAGTATCATATCACACGTTTATACGTGTACGCATACATGCGTTATTTCCAAGACACAAGAGTTGCTCTGTATCAAGGCTTATCTAACAGAGCAGAATCATTGGCTGTTCAAGCAGCAACAATTTCTAGTTTTGTAACACCAGAATTAAGTGCATTGAGTGATGAAAAATTAAAGCAATTGGAAGAAGATCCAAAGTTTGTTAATTTCTCAGTTGTATTTAAAAATATTCTAAAGAATAAAGCTCTTATTTTAAGCAAAGAAGAAGAGAAGTTAATATCTGAATTTGGATTAATTGCTGAAACACCACATACAGTTTACACAATGTTTAATAATGCAGATGTAAAATTCAAACCAGTTGTTGTTAACGGAAAAGAAGTTGAGTTATCTTATGGCACATATGGTCCATTAATAGAAGGACCAGATAGAGAAGTTAGAAAGGCAGCATTTGAATCTATGTTCAATGCATTCAAAGACCATATTAATTTCATATCTGCAAACTATGATGGCAACTGTAAGAAAGACTGGGTATATGCAAAGATTAGAAAGTTCAACTCATCTTTAGATGCAGCATTATATGCAGAGGATGTACCAGCTGTTGTTTATGAAAACCTAATCAACGCTGTAACTAAAGGCACTAAAACTTTGCATAAGTATATGCAATATAGAGCAAAAGAACTTGGTCTTGATGATTATAATATGTGGGATTTGTATGTACCACTCATTCCAAGCTTAGATGTTAAGTACTCATATGAAAAAGCATCTGCAATTGTAAAGGATGCAATTAAAGTTATGGGTAAAGAATATTCAGATATTTTCAATTCTGCATTTACATCAGGTTGGATTGATGTATTCGAAAACAAAGGAAAGAGAAGTGGTGCTTATTCTTGGGGTTGCTATGGTGTTCATCCATATGTACATCTTAACCATGATGGCACTATTGGAGATATGTTCACAATAGCACATGAAATGGGACATGCTATGCATACATATTATTCCAATGCAACACAATGTAAAGAAAAGGCATCTTATAAAATCTTTGTAGCAGAGATAGCATCCACAGTTAACGAAGTAATCCTTCTTAAGTATTTACTTAAGTCTGCAAAAGGAGAGATGAGAAAGTACTTGCTTAACTATTATCTCAATATGTTCAAGTCCACAATCTTCAGACAAACACAATTTGCAGAGTTTGAAGAGATTGCACACAAAGCAGTTGAACAAGGAATGCCTCTCACAGCAGATTATCTCTGTACAGAGTATGAAAAACTTAATAGAAAGTACTATGGCCCAGCACTCAAGAAAAACGATTTAGTTAAATACGAGTGGTCTAGAATACCACATTTCTATACAAGCTTCTACGTATATAAGTATGCAACTGGCTTAACAAGTGCTATTACAATTGCTAACAACATACTAAAGTATGGAGAAAAGTATTTTGCAAAATATAAGCAATTCTTAAGTGCAGGATCTAGCTTGCCACCTCTTGATATTCTTAAACTTGCAGATGTTGATTTAACAAGTGAAGAGCCATTCAAGAGAGCAATGAAAGAATTCACAGATACATTCAACGAACTTGTTAAGAGTGAATGAGAAAAGGGTATAGAATAACATGCATAGTTTTAGCTTTATTGGTGCTTGCATCTATATGCTTGCTATGCTTTGGATGTTCTAGCCCAGAAGAAGACGACAACTATTATATCTGTGTGAATAACTATGAGTATGACGAGGAGACAAATACTGTTACAGCAGTGCTCCGCTTTACCACTGAAAGTGATAAAGAATTCTCATCTGAGGCAACAATAAATAGCAGTTCAACACAAGATAATGTGTTCTATTATAAGGCCACTACATATATATCGTTTAACACCCAGATTTTTTATTTAAAGGTGGACGAGATATTCAGTGATGATATAAAATATCATAACGAAGTATTATATAATAATACAAAGTTTAGGGTTGAATATGTTACAAGCCTTAAATCCATAAAGAGTGATGGACACGTAACAAGATCTGGTAAATATTACATTCATGCATATGAACCAATTAACGGAGATATGACCATTACTCTTACAAGAAGATACGCAAATTCAGCATCTTGGTATGGAGTATTAATAGGGTGTTCAATAGCAGGTTTAGCCATAGCGTTAGTGGTTGTATTATGTATTACGAAGAATAAAAAGAAGACAGAGGAACAAGAAAATGCCTAGAGCAAAGAAAGAACCATTAGTAGTAAGAAAAGAACCATATAGCATTGAGACAGAACAAGCATTGCTAGGTGAGTTAATGATAGATAACAACGTTGCAAGTGATCTAATTCCTAAGATGAAGGAAGAGGATTTCTTTGATGCAAAACATCGTATTATTTTCAAAGCACTTGCAGACTTAAATAGAGAATCTAAGCCAATAGATTTCTATGTTGTTCAAGACAAGTTAACCTTAATGGGAAAACTTGATGAAGTTGGTTCTATTGAATACTTAACATATCTTTGCAATAGTGTTGTAAGTTCCATTGGTGCAGAAGAGCACTTACGTATTATTCAAAGAGACTCTGTACTTCGTAAATTAATAGCAGCAGGTAATGCTATTTTAGATATTGCATATACATCCAGTGACCAAGAGAAAGCACTAAATTTAGCAGAAAGCCAAATTACTAAAATTGAAGATGATTTGGACATTAAAGAATTAACTCATGCAAGTACACTTTTGGCACAAGCTCAATTTGAAATCCAACAAACACAACAAGGTAAGAACCAAAGCAGATATGTTTATACAAACATAGACTTGTTGGACATGAAATTAAAGGGTTTGAAACCACAAGAAATCATTATTATTGCAGCTCGTCCATCTGTTGGTAAAACTGCATTCGCATTAAATATTGCTACAGACGCTGTACTTAGACAAAAGAAGAGAGTAGCATTCTTCTCATTGGAAATGAGCTCTCTCAACCTTTGTAAACGTTTAATAGCAGGTGTATCTGGTGTATCCCTTGAAGATATCAACAGTAGAGGCAAATTGTCTCCACTAGAATCTCAAAGGGTTATGGAAGCATACACTCAATTGAGTGAAGCAGAGTTGTATATTGACGACTACGCTATGAATACACCAAACATTATTTTCTCAAAGTGTAAGAAATTACAAAGAGAAAAAGGCCAATTAGACTTGGTTATCATAGACTACTTACAACTTATGATGAACGATATCGTTAAGGGACAAAACATTAGCAGCAGACAAGAAATAGTTGCATCATTGTCTCGTAACTTAAAGTTGTTCGCAAAGGAATTGAATGTACCAATCGTAGTTCTTTCACAGCTCAGAAGAATTCGTGCAAAGGATGATGGAAAGGGTGCTAAAGTTGAACCAAAGCCAGACCTTGAAGATCTTCGTGAATCTGGACAAATTGAGCAGGACGCTGACGTTGTAATGTTCTTACATAGACCTTCCACAACAGATAGAAAGGAAGAGGGTGGACTTGTTGAATTATTAATTAAGAAAAACCGTAATGGTGCACAAGGCGATGTAAACCTTGCATGGTATCCAAGCATTACTACATTCAGACAACATGCTAACCAAGAAAAGAACGAAGATGAAGATGCAACTACAACACCAGCACCACAAGTTCAAGTTGTAACTACAGCAACATCAAGTAACGTTGAAGATGAATTCGAAGATACAGAAGAAAACGAAGATGTATTCGAAGGAGCATCTACAGAGGATACCGGATTACAACATATTGATAATGATGATTTAGACTATTAGAATATCGAAAAACTATAGTTTTACCGCTGTCTTTGGATGGCGGTTTTTTAATTTTTTAAGTATACATTTCAATGCATACTTAAATTTTCTTGTAAGAAATAAAATTAAGTGCTAAAATCTAGATAAGTATAACCTATGCGCACGCATAAAGGAGAAACAACTATAGGAACACTAACAAAAGAACTTCACTTCGATAATTATGAAGAGATGCAAAACGTGTTTGGAACATGTGATAAAAACATTTCCACACTATCAGACGAGTTTGATGTCAAAATTTTCACATCCAATTCAGTTATTAAGATAATGGGTGAGGATACTAATGTAGACCAAACATTAGCAGCAATTAATGCATTAAAGAATCTTGCTAAGAAAGAAGACATAACAACTCAACTTGTAATGGTTGTAATAGACCTTGTTAAGAAAGGCAGACTAGATTCCATCAACAATCTTTTTGGAACAATTGCTATTACTCAAAGAGGCAAGATTATTAGAGCAAAGTCTCCAGGCCAACATGCTTATGTAGAAGCAATGAAGAAAGATCCAGTTGTATTTGCAGTTGGACCAGCTGGTACAGGTAAGACATATCTTGCAGTTGCTGTTGCAGCATATGAGTTAAAGAACCATAACGTAGAGCGTATTATTCTAACTCGTCCAGCAGTAGAAGCAGGTGAGAAACTTGGATTCCTTCCAGGAGATTTGGCAGAGAAGGTAGACCCATATCTCAAGCCTTTATATGATGCACTTCAAGAGATGTTAGGTGAGACTTATACGAAGTACATTGAAAAGCAAATTATTGAAGTAGCACCTCTTGCATATATGAGAGGAAGAACTTTGTCTAATGCATTCATAATCTTAGATGAAGCTCAAAACACAACTAAAGAACAAATGAAGATGTTCCTAACTCGTATGGGTGAAGGCAGTAAGATGGTTATAACCGGAGATATTTCCCAAATAGACCTTCCAAGACATGTTGAATCTGGTATGAAAGATGCACTTCGCATTTTGGAAGGAGTAGAGGGTGTAAATATTATTAGTCTTGGCTCAAAGGATATTGTTCGTAACGAAATGGTTACAAGAATTGTTAATGCCTATGAGAAAGACGAGAAAAATAAAGAAGAACAAAACAGAGTAAAAGAAGACTCTTCAGGAGATAACAATGATTGATGATATTCAAGACTTATCGGTAATCAGAAAACAAAAAAAGGAAAAGCACTTGTGGTTTTCTAAAAACTTTTGGGCTGCATTTGCTCCTATGGTTATTCTTTCAATTGGATGTTTTGCATTTGCATTATTTATTGCAGATCTAAATCCAACAAAGACACATAACTTTTTGGGCAACTTCTCTCTAGATTATTTAGGAGACACAATTTCAACTTTGATTCTTTTTGTCATAGTATATGTTTCATTATTCCTTGCATTGTTTGCATTGAATAAAAATAACAGAATATACAAGTTAGGCAGAAATTATGTGGTGTGTTCTATTGTTATAGCAATGAACTATATGGCAATTATTGCAGCATCCACATTGCTTAGAGATGTAATGGGCTATGACACAATGAAAGAAGCAACAGCATTTATTTTGCCAATGTCTTTCACAGCACTTGTTGTTGTTGAATTGATTGGTAGAAGAGAAGCAATTATATCCACATTCATTCTCACTATGCTTATTGCATTCACATATACATTCACTGGAGTATTCAATTCATTCAACGGAATAGTTGTTTTCACTTCTATTCTTTGCAATATGATTAGTGCAATTTTAATGCTATTCTTAGTATCTCAAAACAATACAAGAATAAGATTCATTTTTGGTGCATTAGGTGGTGCATTAATTGCAATTATAATGAATGCATTGTCCACAATTTCACTAGGGGCATTATCCAACATTACATGGAAGCCAATGGGCATAGTATGGAATTCGGCATTTGGGTTTGCAGGCAACTTTGCTTCAATCTTAATATTCATGCCATTCGTAGCAATTTTAGAGGGTATATTCAATATTGCAGATAACTTCAAGTTAGACGAGTTAACAAACCTTAATAACCCATTATTAAAGAGACTTGCATCCGAAGCACCAGGAACATTCAACCATTCACTAGTTGTCGGAAACTTGGCAGATGCTTGTGCACAAGCAATTGGAGAAAACCCACACCTTGCACGTTGTGCAGCATACTATCATGACGTTGGTAAACTTAAGTCTCCAGAATACTTTGCAGAGAACCAATCTACATACAATCCACATGACGAATTAATTCCAGAGGTTTCTGTACGTATGATTACATCACATACAATGTTTGGTGAAATATTGTTAAAACAATATCGTATGCCAAAAGAAATTTGTGATATAGCACGTCAACACCATGGAACAGCACCAGTTGGATACTTCTATAGAAAGGCTCTTAGCTTAACAGAAGGCGACTTAGATATGCAAGGATACATTTATGCTGGACCAAAGCCACAAACTAAGGTAGCAGCTATTATCATGATTGCAGATACTTGTGAAGCTGCATTCAGAGCATATATGCCAGAAACCAAAGAAGGATTTGAGGAAAGAATTAATCAACTCGTTGATGAAAAGATTAACCTCAGACAATTCGATGAATGTCCAATTACAATGGGTGATATAGCAACAATTAAGAAGACAATTATGGAAGTTTTACCATCTGTTCATCACTCAAGAGTAGACTACGATAAAGATAAGAGATAATGATACGAATTTATAGAGCAACAGATTTAGAAAAAGAAATCATAAGAGATGTGGCAACAGCAACCTTTTTGCATTTTAAGCAAAAGGATATTTTCATTACTGAAGTAAACATTGTCTCTCCAGAAGAAATCAAAGAGATGAATGCCAATTTAAGAGGCATAGACAGTGTTACAGATGTTTTATCCTTCCCAGACCAAGATATAAAAGGAAATCTTCCAGTTATGGCAGAGGACTTTGGAGAAGGTGAGAAAGAAGGTGGAAAGGTAATACTTGGTACACTTTGTATTTGTAGAGAAAAAGCAGAAGAACAAGCTAAAGAATACGGACACTCTGTAGAAAGAGAAATCGGTTTCTTAACTGTTCATGGATTACTACATCTTTTAGGATTTGATCACATAGAAGAAGCAGATGAAAAAGTTATGAGAGCACACCAAACTCAAATTTTGGAACTTGCTGGGTTAGGTATTAAGGGGTAGATATGAAAACAGGTTTTATTTGTATCGTAGGTCTTCCAAATGCTGGAAAATCAACACTTATTAATCATTTAGTAGGTGAGAAGGTAGCCATTGTTTCTTGGAGACCAAATACCACAAGAAATAGAATACTTGGTATTGTTACAACAGAGGAAAGCCAAATTGTTTTCATTGACACACCAGGTATCTTCAAGCCAAAAAATAAACTTGGAGATTATATGATGCAATCTGTATCTTTCTCAATGAAGGATATTGAAGCATTACTTTATGTAATAGATGCGTCTAAAGGTATGCAAAAGGCAGATTATGAGTTCTTGGAACAACATGCAAAAGAGATTCCAATTATAGTTGCTGTTAATAAGACAGATACCATTACAAGGGAGACGTTGTTTGGGGTTTTGAGTAAACTCAATGCTGTACAAGGTATAAAAGAAATAGTTCCAATTAGTGCAAAGAGAGGAGATAACCTAGAAGAACTTCTAAAGGTTATAGATCCATTCTTGCAAGATGGTGTACAACTATATCCAGATGAAATGTATACAGATAATACACTTCGTTTTATGGTTGCAGAAACTATTAGAGAGAAAGCATTATATCTTCTTGCCAAAGAAGTCCCACATGAACTTAGTGTTGCTATAAACTCATTTGAGTTTAGAGATGATGCAAAAGGCAAGAGAGAAGTACAAGGAGATTCTAAACGTATTTGTGATATTAATGCAGATATAGTTTGTGAAAGACAATCCCATAAAGCAATTATCATTGGTAAAGGTGGTTCTATGTTGAAAAAGATTGCTACAGAAGCAAGAAAAGACATAGAGGAAATGGTTGGCTGCAAAGTATATATGGAATTGTTTGTTAAGGTAGATGAAAATTGGAGAGACAATGATTATCTCCTTAGAGAACTTGGATATAACAAAAAGGATTTGAAATAATGGATCTTATCAAGGTTAACGGAATAGTTGTTAAGTCTAGTGATTACAAGGACAATGACAGACTTGTTACATTAGTAACCTTTGAACTAGGAAGAATAACCTGTTTGGCAAGAGGAGTTAAGAAGCCAAAGGCAAAACTTAAGTATGCACAAGAGGTTTTCAACTTTGGAGAATTCATGCTTGCCAAGAAACATGATTCATATACACTAACAGATTGTGTACAAACAGATTCTTTTGGACCAATAACAAAAGATATTGAGATGTACTATTGTGGATGTATGATGATGGATATACTATCTCGTATTTCATCTTTAGAGTCTCAAAAGGGTATGCTTGCTCAAACAATTAGAATGCTATCTAAATTGTGCTATGACGAGGAAGCACCACAAAGAGTTACTACAGAATTCCTTAAGGAATGCTTAAGGCAGAACGGTTATGATATAGACTATAATCATTGTTCAATCTGTGGGACAGAATTAACAGATAATGCTTATTTTTTAGACTCAGCTGGACTTATTTGTCCTAGTTGTGCCAATAAAAGTAGGGACATTCCTGTTAATATAAATATATTAAAGTATCTTCAAAAAGGAGAAGGAAGTGAAGAAATAGCAAAGGTTTCCAATGCTTATCTTGCATACTTCTTAGAAGAACTAGTAGGAATAAAAGCAAATCCCATGTACTTTGGGAACATAACATATGGTGAATAAAATGAAAAAGAAATTAATTGCAGTAATATCATTGGTTTTAATACTTGCTACATTTGTAGTGTGTTTTGCAAGTTGCCATAAGAAGAGTAAGAAAATGGTGTACACTGATGTGTATAAGAACACCGAATCAGCCAAGGAATATACAAGTTCCAGATTACTCCTCACATTACCAGAAAATATATCTATCGTTACAGAGTCTTCTGGTGTATCTAGTGGTGGAGACTATGGTTATATTAAGTCTATAGACGCATTCGTTGTTAAAGATTCCGTTTCTGGATTCTTAAACATTGTAAGAAGTGGCGAAAACAAAGCAATATTAAATACTACTGGTAATCAAGGAGATTACGGATTTGGATTAACAATTACTGCAATTAAAGTTAAAGATAATTTAATAGCTGTACTTCGTTCAGATGGCACAGCAGAAGTATATAACCTTAAAGGTAAGGTTGTTATTAAGAAAGATAACTTCACAGGAACATCTGGTGCAAAGATTGATAATGTTCTAAAGATTTTATCTATTGAATTTGTTGCCGTTGCTCCAAAATATGATAAGAACATAGTTGATTAAAGTACCA
>CAMZEU010000019.1 GCA_947305865.1 uncultured Clostridia bacterium | reverse complement strand
CATATTTTATTTTATAAAATATAATTTAGATTATTTTACATCTCTATCTCTAAATGTGAATACACTAACAATATTACAAATTAGGATAAATGCAAATGGAACTAGAATTATTTCTATTGTATTTGCTGAGGTTAATTCTCCTGTACTTCCAGCTAATGTTAATAAGCTAGATGGTATACAATTTAGAATATCTCTAATAATTCCTTCTGAGAATAGAGCACCAGCAGAGGATATAACACCACCAAGGATATATACGCCAATACATGCACCAATTGCACCACCAAGATTTCTTATAAGGTAGGCAACCATCATATATATAGAAACAATACTAATATTTACATATAAAGTAATGCCAATACTTCTAAAGAAATATCCTACATCTTGAACGCTAAATCCTTTAATTCCGAAGAATATTGCAGAGAGGAGTGTAGATAATACATATGCCCCAATTGTATATACAGCAGCAACTCCAACCATAACAATGAATTTAGAGAAGAACATATTAACTCTATTTGCACCTCTAGAAATTCTGATTTTTGTCATACCAGATTTGAATTCTGTACAGACATAGATAGCTGTTGCAACCATAAGGATAATTGGAAGATTTGATTCGCTTGGAGCAGTGAACATTAGGTATTTACCTAATATTTCTCCATCTAGAGGTATTGTGTTAGTTGGATCTACTTCAACACCACCAGACATATAAAGTCTAACGAGTACTAAGAAGAGAACATATAATAAGAGCATTATGCCAAAGATAATAATTGGCATTAACCATAGCCAGTTGGACTTTTTGAGTTTATAGAAATCAGCTTTTAAGTAATTAGAAAATTTCATCGTGACTCTTTGGACCTCCTAGCATAGATATTAATTGTTCTTCAAGGTTACCATCACACTTAGCAACTTCTGTAACTTTGACACCACCCATATTAAATGTATCTTCAATATGTGATATAGTTTCATCTTCTTTGAAGATGTGAATTGTATTTCCAGGTAAGATTTGGAAGTCATTAGCATTTGTAAATGTCTGAGCGAGAATAGGTACAGCCTTCTTAATATCGTCTACAACAACTTTTATAAATGGTCTCGACATCTCGTTCAATTCTTCGCCTCTAATCTCTCTAACAAGCTTTCCGTTGGACATAATGCCATAACATGTTGCCATCTTAGTAAGCTCTGCGAGTAAATGAGAGGATATAAGGATAGTAACACCACATTTTCTGTTCAAATCCATAAGAAGTTCTCTAATCTCAAAAATACCTGTTGGATCCATACCATTCACAGGTTCATCTAAGATTAAAATCTTAGGATTGCCAACTAAAGCCATTGCAATAGACAATCTTTGCTTCATACCAAGAGAGAAGTTTTTGGCCTTTTTCTTATCTTCTGGGTCTAGTGAAACACATTGCAATAATTTCTTTAATCTGTCATCGTTATCAATGCCTAAAGATAGTGCAATAAACTTCATATTTTCATATGCTGTCATTGAAGGATCATATGAAGGGAAATCTATTAAAGAACCAATTCTTTTTAGTGCTTCTTCATGTGGCATTTCAAGTTCATCATCATAAATAGTGAATGAACCAGATGTTGGTTTTGCTACACCAGTTAACATACGTAAAAGAGTAGTCTTACCAGCTCCGTTCTTACCAATAAGTCCATAGATATCACCCTTGTTAATTGTAAGGGAAACTTCATCTACAACCTTATTGTCTTTATAAACTTTTGTAAGTTTATTTGTTGTAATTGCGTTCAAAATCTTTACCTCGAATTTAGTTTTCATTTATTATACAGATTTTTGAGTTAAAACTCAACAATAATCTATAATTAAGAATTTTTTGAATTCAAATTTTACTTAGATAAAAAAATAATAAAAATTAGTAGAAATCGATATTCTAATTGGGTTAATTATATATTTTTAAGGTTAAATTTTGGGTATAAATAATGGAGCGGATGACGGGAGTCGGACCCGCCTCACAAGCTTGGGAAGCTCGTGTACTACCGATGTACTACATCCGCAAAACTACGATAATTCTATATATTGACCTCATTTTTGTCAATTTTAGAGTGTTATTCGTTTGACTTTTTGCGTATGCGCACATTATACTTTTACAAAAATTATTTTTATAGATAAAAGGAAATCAAAACAATGTACAAACCAGTCGATTCAAATTTAAACTTTGTAGATCGCGAGAAAGAAGTATTACAGTATTGGAAAGAAAATCACATTTTTGAAAAAAGTGTGAAGATGAACGAAGGAAAGGTTCATTTCAGTTTTTATGATGGACCTCCAACAGCAAATGGCAAACCACATATTGGCCATATTTTAACCAGAGTTATGAAAGATATTATCCCACGTTACAAAACAATGAAGGGATATTATGTACTTAGAAAAGCAGGTTGGGACACACATGGTCTTCCTGTTGAAATTGAAGTTGAAAAACTCTTAGGAATTAACGGAAAACCACAAATTGAACAATATGGTATTGAGCCATTCATTAAGAAATGTAAAGAATCCGTATGGAAATATAAGGGTGAATGGGAAAAGATGTCTGAACGTATTGGATACTGGGCAGATATGGAAAATCCTTATATCACATATGACGACAACTATATTGAATCTGTATGGTGGGCATTAAAGACAATTGCAGACAAGGGTCTATTATATAGAGGACACAAAATCGTTCCATATTGCCCACGTTGTGGAACAGCACTTTCTTCTCACGAAGTGGCACAAGGATATAAAGATGTAGAAGAAACATCAATCTTTGTTAAGTTCAAGGCAAAAGATCAAGAAAATACATACTATTTAGTATGGACAACAACACCTTGGACATTACCAAGCAATATTGCTCTTTGTATGAATCCAAGTGCAGATTACACAAGAATTAAGATGGAAGATGGTACAATCTATGTTCTTGCAGATGCATTAATTCCTTCATTATTTGAAGAAGGAACATATGAAAAGTTAGACACAAAGAAAGGAACAGATTATGAAAGAGCACCATATGAACCAATGTTTGATTTTACCGATGCTAAGACAAAGGCAAAGGGATATTTTATCACATGTGATAACTATGTTACATTAACAGATGGTTCTGGTATCGTTCATATTGCTCCAGCATTTGGTGAAGACGACTACAATGTAGGAAAGCATTATGACCTTCCTTTCGTACAATTAATAGATGAAACAGGCCACTTCAAAGATGGTTGTGGAAGATATGCTGGATTATTTGCTAAAGAAGCAGACAAATTAATCATTGAAGATTTAAAAGAAGAAGGAACTCTCTTCAAGGCAATGCAATTCACACACTCATATCCATTCTGTTGGAGATGTGATACACCTTTACTTTACTATGCAAGAGAAAGCTGGTTCGTTAAGGTTACAGCAGTTAAAGATGAATTATTAAAGTCCAATGCATCTGTAAACTGGATGCCAGCAACAATTGGAACAGGTAGAATGGGTAACTTCCTTGAAAATGTTATAGACTGGGGTATCTCACGTGACAGATATTGGGGAACACCTTTACCAATTTGGGTATGTAAAGATTGTGGCAAGGTTCATGTTGTAGGTTCTAGAGAAGAACTTAGAAAACTTGGTGGATTAGACAAAGATATAGAATTACACCGTCCATATATTGACGAAGTCAAATTTAAATGTCCAGAGTGTGGTGGCGTAATGGAAAGAACACCTGAAGTATTAGATTGTTGGTTTGACTCAGGTTCTATGCCTTTTGCACAATGGCATTATCCATTTGAAAACAAGGATATCTTTGATAACCAATATCCAGCAGACTTCATTTCTGAAGCTATAGACCAAACAAGAGGTTGGTTCTACACATTACTTGCTGTTTCCACATTATTATTTGGAAAATCATCCTTCAAAAACTGTATAGTTTTAGGACATGTTAATGATATTAACGGCAAAAAGATGTCTAAACACTTAGGAAACGTAGTAGATCCATGGGTAGTTTTAGATAAACAAGGTGCAGATGCAACAAGATGGTATTTCTACACATCTTCAGCTCCTTGGATTCCATCACGTTTTGCACCAGAAACAGTTTCTGAGTCTCAACGTAAGTTTATGGGAACACTTTGGAACACATATGCATTCTTTGTATTATATGCAGAAATAGACAAATTTAATCCAACAGAGCATAAACTTGAAGACCAAAAGCTCAACATTATGGACAAATG
The DNA here is from genome assembly GCA_947305865.1 of uncultured Clostridia bacterium. Lineage (GTDB taxonomy): Bacteria > Bacillota > Clostridia > Christensenellales > CAG-917 > RGIG8124. The sequence goes on along the minus strand of CAMZEU010000019.1, from coordinate 12,817 downwards.
GATTCTTTCAGAACTCAATGCTTTAATTAAGTATGTAGATGAAGGATTAAATGAATACAAGATAACAGAAACATCCAGAAAGATTGAAGAATTTGTAGATATGCTTTCTAACTGGTATGTAAGACGTTCTAGAGAGCGTTTCTGGGGAAGCGAATGGACTGAAACAAAGTCTGCAGCATATACAACTTTATATACTGTACTTTCAACACTTTCTAAGGTTATTGCTCCATATACTCCATTTATAGCAGAGACAATATACCAAAATTTGGTATATAACTTTGACAAATCTCAACCAGAATCTGTACACCTTTGTTCATTCCCAGTAGCAGATGAGAAATACATCAATGAAAAATTAGATGCAGGAATGGAAGATGTATTAAAAGTTGTTGTACTTGGTAGAGCAGCAAGAGCAAAGATGAACTTAAAGAATCGTCAACCACTCTCAAGATTACTTTATAATGGTAAGACAGAATTAGATCAACCATTAAAAGAACTTGTAGAAGACGAATTGAATGTTAAAGAAGTTCAACTTTCAAGTGGTGAAGATTACATTGATTACGAAGTAAAACCACAACTCAAGACTGTGGGACCAAAATATGGTGCACTCTTAGGACAAATCAAGTTAGAACTTGCTAATAAAGCAAAAGAAATCGTAATGGCTGTTAAGAAAGTAGGAAAGGCCGTATTCAATATTCAAGATAGAGAAGTTGAATTAACAGAAGATGACTTACTTATCGCTGTTAAGAATAAAGAAGGATTCTCCGCCGAATCAGATGGAGAAACAACAGTTGTATTAGATACAAAACTCACACCAGAACTTATTAAAGAAGGTGTAGAAAGAGAACTTGTATCAAAGATACAAACAATGAGAAAAGATGCAGGATTTGAAGTAGTAGACCACATCATTATTGGTTATGAAGCAGAAGGTCTTGCAAAAGATGTATTAGATAATGCTACATTCCTTAAGGATGTTCTTGCTGATGGTATCCAAAACAAAGTAGATGGATATACAAAAGATTGGAACATCAACGGAGATAAAGTTATCTTATCTGTAAAGAAGGTATAATATGCGAATTGCTGAGGACTGGAAAGATTACGAAGTAATTGCCACAGGAGATGGTGAAAAACTTGAAAGATGGGGAGATTATACGCTTATCCGTCCAGATCCTCAAATAATTTGGCATGCAAAGAAACCACTTAGAAGTTATCCAAATATAGATGCAATCTATAAAAGGTCTTCAGAAGGTGGTGGAACATGGAATTATATCAACCCAATACCAGAAGATTTTGTTATTTCTTGGAATGGATTAAAGTTCAAACTCAAGTTAATGGGATTTAAGCACACTGGATTATTCCCAGAACAAGCTGTTAACTGGAAGAGGATGCAAGAACTTGTTAAAAACGCAGGAAGAGAAATAAAAGTTTTGAATCTTTTTGGTTATACTGGTGCCGCATCTGTAGCTTTGCTACAAGCTGGTGCTTCTGTTACACACGTAGACGGCGCCAAAGCTATGGTAGAGCGTGCTGGAGACAATGTTAGACTAAGTGGCTTAGAGAATGCCAAAATGCGTTATATCATTGATGATTGCTTCAAATTCTGTCAAAGAGAATTAAGAAGAGGAAACAAGTATGATGCAATTATTTTAGATCCACCAAGTTTTGGAAGAGGTCCAAATGGAGAAAAGTGGAAACTAGAAGAAGGAATCTCTGAGCTTATAGACTTAGTTGCATCATTGCTTTCAGACAATCCATTATTCCTTTGTTTGAATTCATATACAACAGGAATTCAACCATGTGTTATGGCAAATTTATTAAGAATAGCGCTTGGAGATAGAGCAGAGATAGATGCAGACGAAATAGGCATACAAACCAAAGAGAAGAATATAATTCTTCCAGAAGGATGTACAGCATTTGCAACATTCAAAAATAAATAAAGTGAGAATATAAAATGGACATTAGTTATAAAGATTTAAATATTATATTTGAAGACAATCATATTTTGGTTGTTGTAAAACCACAAGGTGTTCCTTCACAAGAGGATAGTTCTGGTGATCCAGATATGGTTAATCTTTTGAAACAATATTTAAAGGAAAAGTATAACAAACCAGGTGATGCTTATTTAGGTTTAGTTCATAGATTAGACAGACCTACTGGTGGAGTAATGGTATTTGCAAAGACTAGTAAGGCAGCTGAAAGATTAAATGAACAAAAGGAAAATGGCAATTTTGAAAAGAAATATCTCTGTATTGTTGAAGGAGAGATTATATATAAGCATGGTGAACTAAAAAATTATCTAAAGCAATATAAAGATAATGAAAGTATAAAAGTTGTTCCAATGGCAGAAGAAGGTGCTAAAGAAGCAGTATTAGAATATAACCTTTGGGACATAAAAAATCATTTCTCACTTTTACAAATCTTTCTTGAAACAGGACGTAAACATCAAATTAGAGTACAAATGGCAACCATACAACATCCAATAGTTGGAGATTATAGATATGGTAATGCTAGCAAATATAAAATGAAACTCCCTTTATGTCTGTGGGCATACGAACTAAAGTTTGCTCACCCAATTAGCAAAAAACCAATGGTCTTTAGAGTATATCCACCTGAAGAGACACCATGGACACTGTTCAATATTAATAATTTCTTAAGTATTAATATGAAAAACGCAAAAAGAGACGAAAAGAAAGACGAAGAATAGGAAGACATAAATGGAATTTATAAATAAAACAGTAGGGCAAGTCATTAACGACAACGCCAAAAATATGCAGACAGAACTGCAATAAAATATACAACCAACAGTTATGAAAGAACCTGGAAGGAGTTGGATAAAGAATCTGACAGAATTGCTAAAGGTTTCATGGCTCTTGGTGTACAAAAAGATGACAAAATAGCCATTTGGGCAACAAATGTACCAGAATGGTTCTTAACTTTATTTGCATCAGCAAAAATTGGTGCAGTATTAGTAACAGTTAATACAAACTACAAAGTATTTGAAGCCGAATATCTACTTTCACAATCTGATACAAGAGTATTGGTTATGATAGATGGTTTCAAAGGAAATAGTTATGTAGACACAATTTACACACTTGTTCCGGAATTAAAGGATTCAAAAGATGGTTCAGTAAACTCTAAGAGATTACCATTCTTAAAGAATGTAGTATTTGCTTGAGAACATGAACCAAAAGGATTCTTAAACTTCAAAAAGCTTGAAAAACTTGGAGAAAGTATTTCAGATGAAGAATATAAAGCGAGACAAGCAACACTATCTCCACAAGATGTTATTAATATGCAATATACCTCAGGAACAACAGGATTCCCAAAGGGTGTAATGTTAACACATTACAATATTGTTAATAATGGTCTTACAATTGGAGATGGTATGGCATTTACACCAGATGACAAACTCTGTATTGTTGTGCCACTTTTCCATTGCTTTGGTTTAGTTCTTGCTACTATGGCTTCTATAACACATGCTACAGAAATGGTACCAGTTGAGGCTTATTCTCCAGTGCCAGTAATGAATGCATTGTCTAGTGAGCATTGTACAGCTGTACATGGTGTTCCAACTATGTTTATTGCAATGCTTGAACATCCAATGTTTAACCAATTTGATTTCTCTACAATGAGAACAGGTATTATGGCTGGATCTCCTTGTCCAATTGAAGTTATGAAACAAGTTGTAGAGAAGATGCATATGAAGGATATTGTTATTGTTTTCGGACAAACTGAAGCAAGCCCTGGATGCACAATGACAACAACAGAAGATTCTTTAGAGAAGAGAGTTGCAACTGTTGGACGTTCATTCCCAGGTGTTGAATGCAGAATAGTAGATCCAGAAACAAATAAAGAACTTCCTCCAAACACACCAGGTGAATTTGTTGCACGTGGATATAATATCATGAAAGGATATTACAAAATGCCTGAAGCAACAGCACAAGCAATTGATAAAGATGGTTGGTTACATTCTGGTGATTTATGTACTTGTGATGAAGATGGCTACTACAAAGTAGTAGGAAGAATTAAAGATATGATTATCCGTGGTGGTGAAAATATCTATCCAAAAGAAATAGAAGAGTTCTTATATACATGTCCAAAGATAAGTGACGTACAAGTTATTGGTGTACCAAGCAAAGCTTATGGTGAAGAAGTAATGGCTTGTATAGTACTTAAGAAAGGCGAAACCATGACAGAAGATGAAGTAAAGGAATTAGTGAAAGCAAGTATGGCAAGACACAAAGTTCCAAAGTATGTATGGTTTATGGATTCATTCCCAGTAACAGCAAGTGGAAAGATCCAAAAATTCAAGCTTCGTGAACAGGCAATAGAAATGTTGAAGTTACAAGAAGCAGCTGCTATTGAAACAGCATAAGGAGGAGAAAATGAAGATTTGTTATTCTACAATAGGATGTCCAGATTGGGATTTTAAAGAAATATTCTCATGCGCAAAAGATTTAGGATACAATGCTGTAGAAGTTAGAGGTATCTCTAATGAATTATTTGCACCTGCAATTAAACAATTCTCAGAAGGCCTTGAAAAAACAAAGGAATACTTAAAGAGTATTAATATTGATATACCAATTTTCACATCTGGTGCATGTTTGGCAGATTATACAAAGAGAGGAGCATCTGTAGATGAGGCAAAAGCATATATAGATTTAGCACAAAAATTTGGTGCAAAGTATATAAGAGTTATGCCAACAGACAAACCATATGATGATGGAAATGCAGATATTAAGCTTTGCTTAAAGCAATACAAAGAAGTACTAGAATATGCTAAGGGAAAGAATGTAACACCTTTAATGGAAACAAATGGAATATTTGCAGACACAAAGGTTTTAAAACAATTCTTAGATGATGCTGGTGAAGGTGCTGGTGCTTTATGGGACGTACATCATCCATTTAGATATAATGACGAAACAATTGAACAATCTATAAATAATCTCGGAAGTTATATTAAGCACGTACACTTAAAAGACAGTGTAATTGAAAAGGGTAAAGTTAAGTATAAGATGATGGGATATGGAGATGTTCCAGTAGATGAGGCAATCACAGCATTAAAAGAAAACAATTATCCGGGATATTATTCATTAGAATGGGTAAAGAGATGGAATCACGACCTAGAAGATCCAGGCATCGTATTATCTCACTTTGTTTATTTTATGCACAGATACAATTAAAAAAATATCCATCCTTCGGGATGGATTTTTAATACTTTAAACTAAAAGTTTAATTAGTTCTTTAATCTTGGTTTCTATATTGTTTAACTTTGTAAGGTTATCTGATTTGGATATATCTTCAATAAATACTTTCTTATTTACTAACTTGACCTTGTTTTTCTTAACAGCCAACATTTCCATGCAATCTAATTTGATGATGCTTTCTATAATATCTTTCTTGTCTAAATCTAAATGTAAGAGTAGAGGAACACCAATCTTTTTTGCTGTACTTGTCTCGTTGTCTTTATCTTCAATATATTCTAAATGCTTTTTAACTTCTTCTGGCTTTGTTTGAGATATAATGGTCTTTGTTAATAAATTATATTTATTATAATCTATAATTTGCTCTGTGTCTTCTTCTAAGTCGCATTTTAATATTGGTATCAAGTTTACATCTAAATTTGCTTGTTTGGCTTTATAATAAGTCTCAGCGAGAATTTCGTTAGAGATACCAGTTAACATATTGGATATATCTGCTTTTTCAGTATTTTCTGTCTTATGTACATTGAAAACACTATTTCCTACTAAAAATCCATCATTATTTTCAGAATGGATCATATCTTGTGCCATCTCAATATCTTCCATGTCTTCGGAATAAACAGGACAAATTAGATTAAAAGTATTATTAGCACCAAATAAGTTTAGTATTTTTAATATTGCTAAAGAATAAATCTCTTTTTTGCAAAGTGTGAAAAGAGAAGGCATAGTAAGAACTAAATCAGCGCCATTATCAATAGCTTCATTTGCCAAATCCACTTGGTTAGAATATAGAAAATCACCATTATTCTTAATATTTTTGTTTAGTAGAATACATGTCAAATCTGGCTTGCAAATTCTCTTTGCTTGCTTGATTTCCTTGATGCATCCAGCATTAAGTGAATTATATTCTCCTAAAATAATACAAATATTCATTACTATCCTTTATCTTGTTGCTTTTAATTTTTGCAGTCATTATAATTAGTACAATTATAACATTTTTATAATATTACGCAATATTAGAAGGAGAAATCAAATGTCTTTTGTTGAAAGTTTATTACAAAGAGCAGCAAAATATGGCAAAACAATTATGCTTGCAGAAGGTGACGATGCAAGAGTTGCAAAAGCAGCTGAGATTTTAACAGCTAAAAAAGTATGTAAAGTTGTATTAGTAGGAAACGAAGATGCAATCAAAGCAAAGTTCCCAGAAATCAATTTAACTGGTGTTGCTTTTGATGATCCAGAAACAAGTGCAAATACAGCAAAATATGCAAATCTTTTATTCGAGCTTCGTAAAGCAAAGGGTATGACAGAAGAACAAGCACTCGCAATGGTAAAGACAAACAGAATGTTCTATTCTGCATGTGCTCTTAAGAGCGGTGATGTAGATGGTGTTGTTGGTGGTGCAGTTTATTCTTCAGCTGATGTATCACGTGCAGCATTTATGGTAGTTAAAGCAGCTCCTGGTATTTCTTCAGTATCAAGTTGCTTCATTATGGTTCCACCAGAAGGTTTCAAATATGGTGACCATCCATTTATTTTCTCAGACTGTGCAGTTATTCCATATCCAACAAGTGAACAACTTGCAGATATCGTTGTAGCAGCTGCAGACTCATGCAAGAAGATTATTGGTATTGAACCAAAGGTTGCAATGCTTTCATTCTCAACAAAAGGCAGTGCAAAGCACGAATCTACAGAAAAAGTTATTGCTGGATACAATATTGTTAAAGAACAACATCCAGAAATCGATGTAGATGGTGAATTACAATTAGATGCATCTATCGTAGAAGTAGTTGGAAAGCAAAAGGCTCCAGAGAGCAAAGTTGCTGGACAAGCAAACACATTAGTATTCCCAAATTTGGATGCAGGAAATATTGGATACAAGCTCGCACAACGTTTTGGCGGATGTATGGCAATTGGACCAATCATGCAAGGTTTGGCATTACCACTTAATGACTTATCTCGTGGTTGTGTTGCAGAAGATATCGTTGCTGTTGCAGCTATCGCAGTATTACAAGGAATTAAATAATTTATACAAAGTATAAAATAGGAGTTATAAATGAAAATATTTGTCGTTAATGCAGGAAGTTCTTCATTGAAATATCAAGTAATGGATATGGACAATGAAACAATGCTAGTTAAAGGTAATGTAGAAAGAATTGGTATTGCTGGGTCTTTCATTAAACAAAAGAGACCAGATGGTGTTACTTATGAAGTACAAAAAGATTTAGAGAACCATTCACAAGCATTACAAATGGTTTTTGATGCTATTACAGATGAAAAATGTGGTGTTATTAAATCACTAGATGAAATTGGTGCAGTTGGACACAGAGTTCTCCATGGTGCAGAAGATTTCACAGAATCTGTAATTGTAACAGATGAAGTATTAAAGATTTGTGACAAAAACACAGAATTCGGACCACTCCATATGCCAGCAAATGTTGGATGTATTAGAGCATGTATTGCATTAATGCCAAATACTCCTCAAGTAGCAGTTTTTGATACAACATTCCATTCAACAATGGCTAAGAAAGCATATTTATATGCTATCCCATATGATCTTTACACAAATTACAAGATTCGTAAGTATGGATTCCACGGAACATCTCACAACTTCATTTCTCATGAAGCAATGAAATATTTAGGCAATGACAAAGCAAAAATCATTACTTGTCACTTAGGTAATGGTGCTTCAATTGCTGCAGTAGATGCTGGTATTTGTAGAGATACATCCATGGGCTTCACACCATTAGAAGGATTAGTAATGGGAACAAGATCTGGTAACATTGATCCAGCAGCTGTTGAATTTGCAAGAAAGAAGTTAGGTCTTAAGGCTGAAGAAGTTGTTAATTTCTTAAATAAAAAATGTGGTGTATTAGGTATCACAGGAAAAACATCAGACTTTAGAGATTTAGCCGAAATGATTGAAAATGGCGACGAACAAGCAAAGCTTGCGCTAGATATGTTTGCATGGAGAATCCGTGAATACATCGGTGCATATTCTGTAGCACTTGGTGGTGTGGATGCAATCGTATTTGCTGGTGGTATTGGTGAAAACAATGCAGCTGCAAGAGAACTTGTATTAGAAGGCTGTGAAGTATTCGGAGCAAAGATTGATAAAGAAAAGAATAAAGTTGCATCTACAGGTAATATTGAAGATGTAACAGCAAAAGATAGCAAAGTTAGAATTTTGATTATACCAACAAACGAAGAACTAATGATTGCAAGAGATACATTAAGATTGGTTTCACAAAACTAGTTTTATCGTTTGACAATAATATAATTATTTAATATAATCACTAACGCAATTAAAAAGATATACGGAAATCGGAGGATATAGATATGGCAGTCCCAAAGAGAAAAACTTCAAAGAGTAGAACAAATTCACGTTTTGCAAATTGGAAAGCAAAGAAAGTTAATTTAGTAGAGTGCCCACAATGTCATGCACTTATTAAGCAACATACAGCTTGCCCAAAATGTGGATATTACAACGGTGAGCAAGTTTTCGTACCAAAGACGAAAGAAGACAAAGAATAAGATAAAGGCGAGAGACTTTAAAAAGGTCTCTCTTTTATTATATAGGTATGGCAAGAATTATAGTTGATGTTTACGGTGGAGATTACGCACCTAAAGAAATATTAGACGGATGTGTTGCTGCTCTTAAGGAAGAGAGTGATTTATCTTTAGTTTTATTTGGAAAAGAGAATGAAATTAAAGAATATTTTGACACATTAAATGATTCCAATATTAATGAAAGAATAGAAATAGTAGATGCTCCAGAGGTTATTTCTAATGAAGAAGCACCTACAGAAGCTGTAAGAAGAAGACCAGATAGTTCCTTAGTAAAGTCTATGAGAAGACTTAAAGAAGATGATACTTGTGAAGGGTTTATCTCAGCAGGTTCAACTGGTGCAGTATTAGTTGGAGCAACTCTTATAGCAGGAAGAATTCGTGGAATAAATAGACCAGCATTAGCACCATTACTTCCAACTGTTACTGGAGAACACGTAATTTTAATAGATTGTGGTGCAAATATTGAGTGCAAAGACATTAATTTATTGCAATTTGCTCAAATGGGCAAAGCATATGCACTTTGTAATGGCATAGAAAATCCAAGAATTGGACTACTTTCAAATGGTGCAGAAGATCACAAAGGTACAACACTTAACCAAGAAGCATTTAAACTCTTAAAAGAAGATAAAACCCTTAATTTCTTAGGAAATTGCGAAGCAAGAGACATTTTATCTGGAAATTATGATGTAGTTGTTTCAGATGGATTTAATGGAAATATTGCGCTAAAGAGTGCTGAAGGTACAGCAAATGCAGTATTCTCATTATTAAAAGATGGAATAATGAAAGGTGGTTTAAGAGCAAAACTTGGTTATTTATTGCTAAAACCTACATTTAAAGACTTAAAGCATAAGGTAGATTACAACGAAAATGGAGGTGCATGCTTCCTAGGCGTCAACAAAGTCATTGTAAAGGCACATGGAGCAAGCAAGGCAAAATCTATCAAGGCAGCACTATTACAATGCTCAGGACTTATTAAGAGCGATGTAGTAGGTAAGATTAAAGAAAGTATAAGCATTGCAGAATAATATGGATATAGAAAAGATTGAAAAGGCTATAGGATATTCTTTTAAGAATAAAGAGTTGCTTGAGAGAGCATTTACTCACAAATCTTATAATGCAAATCCACAAAAGAATTATGAATCTTTAGAATTCTTAGGTGATTCTATTATTGAACTTGTAATATCTGAGAAACTTTTCAAAATGGATCCAACATTATCTGAAGGAAAACTTACATCTCAAAGAGCAGCATTAGTTATGAAACCAACTCTTGCTTCAGTTATGGAGAAGTTAGGAATAGATGACCAAATGCTCTTTGGACAAGATGCAATAAATGCAAACATTATTAGTGATGATAAGAGGAAATGTGACCTCTTTGAAGCCATCACAGCTGCCATATATCTAGACAGTAATAATATGAATAAGGCAAAGAAATTTGTCCTTAAGAATTTGAATAAAGAAATACCAAATATTTCAAAATTAGCGTATTCTAACCCAGCGAATTACAAATCTGAGCTAAATAAAAAGTATCCAGGACCACAGTATAAAGTAGAGTATAAACTCAAAGAAGAGAAGATGCTTAAAGACAATTCACACTTGTTTGTTGTAGAGATTTATATTAACGGTGAATTATCTGCCACAGGCTCTGGAAATACCATTAAGAAAGCTCAAGGTGAAGCTGCTAAAAATTGTTTAAATAAATAAATCTTTTGTTTTTATCCTTAAAAATAGACAGAAATATTATTAAAAATGTTTCATAAAACATTATTGATTTCTCTTGTCTTTCTGTAAAACCCTTGTTATAATTTTGTTAAATTATATTTATTTGAGGATTTTAGTATGAATCTTGAAAAAGTTGAATTTCACGGATTTAAATCATTTGCAGACAAAGTGTCTCTAGATTTAACAAATGGTTTTACCGCTGTTATTGGACCAAATGGTTGTGGTAAGTCTAATATCGCAGATGCTATTAGATGGACATTAGGTGAGCAATCCTATAAACAACTAAGAGGAACAGGTGGTATGGCAGATGTTATCTTCGCAGGTTGTGAGACAAGAAAAAGCATGTCATATGCTGCGGTTTCTTTATATTTTAATAATGAAAACCAAAAGATATTCCCAAATCTTAGTTATGACAAAGTAATCATCACAAGAAAGTTATATAGAGATGGAAACTCCGAGTATTTGCTCAACAACAACAGAGTAAGATTAAAAGATATTATCAATCTTTTACATGATACTGGTATTGGTAAAGAAGGTTATTCCATCATTGGACAAGGTAAAGTTCAAGAAATAGTATCAGCAAAGCCAGAGGATAGACGTAATATCTTTGAAGAAGCTGCTGGTATTAGTAAATTCCGTGCTCAAAAGAATGAGGCAGAAAAGAATCTAGAAAAAACCAGATTAAATCTTCAAACACAAAATGAAGTTATAGCCGAAATCGAGAAACAACTTAATCCTTTAAGAAAGCAAGCAGAGAATGCAAAAATCTACTTTGGATTAAGAGATCAACTTAAGAGTGAAGAAATCAACGCATATATCTATCTTTATGAAAACAACCAAGCAATGAAAGATAGAATTAATCAAAGATTAAACAAGATTATTGAAGACCTTTCAGCTGTTCAAAATAAATATTCAGATTTACTTAAAGAAAGTGAAGACTTATTCAAAGAAAATAGATTATTGGATGTAAACTTATCTCAATGCAATGATGAGTTAATCAACTTAAAAGTAGATGCTGCTCACATGGAAGGAGATATCAAGTTGTTCCAAGAGAAATTAGCTAATTTAAAGGAAACTAAAGAAAGACTTGAACAAGATTTATTTGAAAATGCCGAATCAATAGTCACTAATGGAAAGGAAATAGAAGCTGCTAAGGCAGAAAGAGATAAAGTTGCCAAAGAATATGAAGAAGTTAAGAAAGATTATGATGTTGCAAACAATTTATTAACTGCATTAAATGCAACATTAGAAGGTGCAGAAAGTGCATTGCAAGGTTCAGCAGATGCATTCATTTCTTCTATAGAAGAATTAGGCCAATTACAAGAAAACCTTGTATTATTTGAATCTCAAAATGCAGCCAATAAATCAAGACAATCCTCATTAAAAGCAATAGTTACAGAACAAAAGACGGAACTTTCCGCAATTGATACAGATTATGCAATAGCAAATGCAAATCTCAATAATGCTATTACAAAGAACAATGAAATGATGTCTGAAAAAATTGAGGCTGAAGCTGATAGAGATAGTGCAAAAGAATCTATAGCCGAAATTGATGAAAACGTTAATAAATTAAAGGCACAATTAAATACTCAACAAATGCAATTAGCTTTCTTCCAACAACAAAAGAGCGATTATAGTGCATATAGTGATACTGTAAGACGTCTTATGAACGATGCAAAGATAGATATTTCTGTATCAGATAAAATCATGGGAGTTCTTGCAGAAGTTATAGATGTTCAAGAAAAATATGCAACTGCAATTGAGTATGCATTGGGTACTTCGTTGCAAACTATTCTTGTAAAGAATACAAATGATGCAAATGACTTAATTGATTACTTGAAACGTAAACAATATGGAAGAGTAACATTTAGACCATTAACGAGTTGTTCTGAAAAAACCTTAATGGGTTCAGATAGATTAGCATTAAATGAACCAGGGGTTATTGGTTTAGCTTCTGATTTGGTAAAATGTAAAGATACATTTAAGCCATTTATCAATGCTTATTTAGGAACAACTGTTGTTGTAGACACAGTTTATACTGCAGCTTCCATCCAAAGAAAATATAATTTCAACTTTAAGATTGTAACATTAGATGGTGATATCTATGCTAGATCTGGTGATATTACTGGTGGTTCTTCAAAAGGGGCTGGTATGGGTTTGCTATCTTTAGACCAAAAGATTAGCGATATGGAACAAAAAATCCAATCCACACAAAAGAATCTTTCTCAAATGGAACAACTTAAAATATCTAGAACAAAAGAAATTGAAGAATTAACTTCCAAAGTAGATAAGCTTACAATTGATGTTGGCGAATTAAAAGTAAGCATTTC
>CAMZEU010000018.1 GCA_947305865.1 uncultured Clostridia bacterium | reverse complement strand
TATTGCTTCTGCAAGGCTGGCACGCACCATATCCATTATTTCAATGCTAAAATTAGAGTTTATCTTCTCGTATAAAAAGAAAAGCGAACCAAAAGCGGTTCGTTTTTCTATACGATTGGCGGAGAGAAAGGGATTCGAACCCTTGATACATTTCTGTATACACGATTTCCAGTCGTGCGCCTTAGACCAACTCGGCCATCTCTCCATAAGGGTTTGTGAGAAGTCATTTCTATGAACAATATAGATGTTGCTTCTCACATGCAAGTATTACTCTTTGCTACCCAACGAGAGTTATTATATTAAAAGTAGGGTGTTTGTGCAAGTATAAAAACACATTATTTTTAATTATTTTTTTGTAGGGTATTTTAGTATTAAAAATGAGGCTCTAATTTGACCTCAAATTAATTTATATTAATTTATTGAATATTTCCTCAAGACTTATCTTTACATAAAAATAAAAAGGCTAGAGGAGTTCTAACGCTAATACTAAGTCTATAAAAAAATCTGGGAGCAATTTCTCACTCCCAGACTTAGTTAATCTTAATAAGCTTTTGGATCGTCGTTTCTTACGATATCGCAGTCAATACATGCACGTGCAATTGCATCAATACCTGCTTTTGCCGCTGGTTTTCCAGTGTATCCATCATTTGTAGATGCAACTAATTCACCATTGGATGCATATAAACGAAGTCTATATTCACCTTTCTTATCTTGCCAAATTTCCCACTTAGGGAATTTGAGTTCAACAACTTTTTGAAGTGTAGAGTCTTGAATTGGAGCTTTTGCTGCATTCTTGATAACACTTTGAATTCCACCTTTTACTCCTGGGAGTCCTGTATATGCTTGTGCACCTATAGCAACAACTCTCTTGTTAGAGGAGATGAGTTTGAATACGAAGTTGTCATTATCTGTCTTTCTAATTACAAATTTGCCATGTGGTGTAGTTGCGCCACTTGCTGTTACGATTTTTTCTGGATCATACTTTGCCATAGTTTTTACCTCTTCCTTATCTTTATTTGTTTTTTTAGTTGTTTTTGCTGGTTCTTTTACAGGTTTTTCTTCAGCTTTTACTGGAGCAGCTGCTTTAGCAGGAGCTTTCTTTGGAGCTGGTTTAACCTCTTCCTTCTTTTCCTCAACAGGTTCAACCTTTTCAACTTTCTTTGCTGGAGCTTTTTTAGCAGGGGCTTTCTTAGGTTCTTCTTTCTTAGGCTCTGCCTTTGGCTCTTCTTTCTTTGCAAATACAACTTTGCCCCAGATTTCTTTATCTGGTTTCTTTTGTTGTGAAGGTTGTTTCTTTGGTTTTGGTTGAGGAGCAGGTTCTTCTACTTTATAATCTGCACCAAGTACACCATCCATATCTTTCTTGAGGTTCTTTTCATTTGCACCATCATTTGGTTCGCCATCAATATGAATCTTTTCGGAAGCAACTACTGGTTTTGCAACTATTTCTTCTTCAACTGGTTCCTCTTGGACAGGTTCTTCCTTGGTTTCTTCTGTTGTTTCTTCAACAGGAGCCTCTTCTTGAACTTCCTCAGGTTGTTCATCTTGTACTGGCTCTGCGATTTCTTCTTCTGCAGGCTCTTCTACATCTTCAACAACTGGTTCTTCTTCAATTGGAGTTTCTTCAACTTCTTCGATTATTGGTTCTTCAGCAGCGGATTCTTCTTCGACTGGTGTCTCTTCTTCGTCTACAACTTCAGGTAATTCTTCTTCTGGAGTTGCTGTTTCTTCTGCGACTTCTTGCTCTACTGGAACTTCTTCATCTGCAAGTTTAACTAAAGTAGCAACAGGGATATCTTCATCAGTTTCGTCTGTGTCTATCTCTGATTCTAAAAACTCAATTTTTTCTTGCTCTTCTTCTTTCTTCTTTTTACTAAATAAACCCATTATTAAACCCCTAATCTATTTCAATTATTGCATTAATTTTAGCACACTATTTTTTGCATTTCAATATGCTAGAAACTAAAAATATTGTTTTTTTAATAAACAAAAATCTGTTTTTTAATCCCAAAAATGACACATATTATCGTTGAATTTGAAGGGCATTTGTGATATAATATTTTTAACTATGGATAATGAATTTTCTCAACTCAATGAAGACCAAATAAAACCGGTTCTAGACATCAATGGAAACATTCTTGTTATTGCTGGTGCAGGCAGTGGAAAAACTAAGGTTTTAACTGCCCGTATTACTTATTTGCTTCAAATGGGAGTAGACCCACAAAACATCCTTGCAATTACATTTACAAACAAGGCAGCTGAGGAAATGAAACAAAGAATTTCTAGATCTTCTCCTCAAGGAGAATATATTACTGCTTGTACATTCCATAGTCTTTGTGCAAAGATTTTAAGAATATATGGAATGGTTATTGGTTATGACCAAAACTTCACAATTTATGATGAAGAAGATAGAGCCAGAGCAGTTAGAAGAGTTCTTGAATTAAGTCCAAATTATGATAAAAAAGATACCGAGTTTTATCTAGGGCATATTTGCAAAGCAAAGAATTATAATCTAAGTCCAGATGAGTATTACAACATAATCCAAGATGATGTAAAAGAAGCAAAGAAAATTCGTGAAATCTATACTATATATGAAAAAGAACTTAAGTATTGCAATGCATTAGACTTTGACGACTTATTAATTAAGTGTTATGAGCTTCTTTCTCAACATTTTGAAGTATTATCTATTCTTCAAGAAAGATGTCACTACATTCATGTAGATGAGTTCCAAGATACAAACGAAATACAATTTAAACTTGTACAATTACTTTCTCAAAAATACGGCAATTTATTTGTTGTAGGAGATGAAGACCAAAGTATTTATGGCTGGAGAGGTTCTAAAATTGCTCATATAGTAGACTTCAAATCTTTCTTCCCCGATGCAAAGGTGTATAAACTTGAACAAAATTATAGATCTACACCTGAAATTCTTAATGTTGCTAATAATGTTATTAAGCACAATTCTTATAGAAATAAGAAAAATCTTTGGACAAAGAATCCATCTGATAAGCAATCTGTTAAATATAAGAGAGCAAGAGGAGATAGAGAAGAAGCAGACTATGTTTCTGCTCAAATAATGAAGCTCCATAATATGGGTGTACCATTTAGACAAATTGCTGTATTAATTCGTATTACGGCATTATCTAGAATATTTGAAGAGAAATTCACAGCATACAATATTCCATTCAGAGTATTTGGTGGATATAGATTCTACGAGAGAAAAGAAGTTAAAGATGCTCTTGCTTATGTCCGTATGACAATTAATCCAAAGGACCAAGATAGTATTATAAGAATTATAAACTATCCAAGACGTGGTATTGGTGAGAAAACTGTTGAACATTTAGTTGAATTAGCACTTCAAAACAATGTCACCTTATATGATTTAATTATCAATATTGATAAATACGAACCATCATTAAAGACTAAATTACAGCCATTTATTGATATCATGTTGGATTTAAAGATGCTTGAACAAGGTGTTGATCCAAAGACATTTATTGACCACATGATAAAAGTAAGTGGACTTGAAAATGCTCTTTTATCTACTAAAGATAAAGAAGATGAAATGAGACTAGATAACATCAGAGAACTTGTAAATGCGGTAGATGAGTTCTTAAGAGATAATCCGGATGCATCTTTGGCAGACTATATACAATCTTCTGCATTGATTTCAGCTGCCGATGGATTTACAGATGATTGTGAATATGTATCCATTGCAACTATTCATGCTGTAAAAGGACTTGAGTTTGATACAGTATTTATTAGTGGATGTGAAGACGAATTATTCCCATTAAAGAGAGTATTAGATGGTGGAGACCCAGCTGAACTAGAAGAAGAAAGAAGATTAATGTATGTAGCAATAACAAGAGCAAAGCGTCAATTATTTGTTACATATGCAGAGACAAGATTTAGACGTAGTGCTTCATATTCGGGTGCTGTTAGAACAAAAATCTCTAGATTTGTACAAGAAATGGAGCCAACCTATGACCAATTAAATAGTGCAAGTCCAAAAACAAATTGGGGAAATTCTGCAAGTGGAAATACCTGGGGATATTATGCAGATGATTATGTAAATGATGTGATTTACCAAAGAAAGAATCATGGATATTCTACTCAAAGTACTTATCCAAACCAAAATACACCAGTTAAACCACAACCAAAACCTGTGTTGAAAACACAGCCACCTAAACAACCAGTAGATTTATCTAAGTTTAAACCAAATGTAATAGTTGAACATGTTAAATTTGGACGAGGAGTAATTAAAGAAGTTATTGGTGAAGGTGACGAGATGTCAATTAAGATAGGATTTAAAGATTTAGGTGTTTTAAGATTTGTAGCATCAATAGTTGCACCAAATCTAAAGATTATTGAATAGAGGAGATAAATATGGACGTTTTAACCGAAATGCGAGAAATGATAGACAAACTCAATTACTGGGCAAAAATGTATTACGAACAAGATGAACCAGTAGTTTCTGACGTTGAGTATGATAGAGTTTACTACAAACTTAAAGCATTAGAAGAAGAAGTAGGTTTTACACTTCCAGATTCTCCAACAAAACGTGTTGGTGGTGCTCCTCAAAAGAAGTTTGAACAAAGCAAACATTTACAAAAATTATATTCATTAGATAAGGCTCAAAATAGAGACGAATTAAATGATTGGTTAAATAAACTTGTTAAACTTGAAGGCAAAGTTCCTACTCTTACAGCCGAGTATAAATTTGATGGTTTAACTCTAAACATTCTCTATGAGAATGGAAGTATAGTAAAGGCCACAACAAGAGGCAATGGAGAGATAGGTGAAATCATCACAGCACAAGTTAAAACCATTAAGAAATTACCACAAACAATCTCATATAAAGGCAAGATTGAAATACAAGGTGAAGGCATTATGAGAATGAGTGCTTTCAACGAGTATAACAAGACAGCTAAAGAACCTCTTAAAAATCCAAGAAATGGTGCAGCTGGTGCTTTCAGAAACTTGGATCCAGAAGTAACAAAATCTAGAAACCTTTCATTCTTTGCATATAATGTTGGATATTCAGATAAACATTTTGATACCCAAGAAGAAGTTAGAAAGTTCTTAATTGAAGAAGGATTTGAAACAGAAGGTATATTTAGACTAGTTTCTACAGAACAAGATGCAATGGCATATGCAGATGAAGTAGAGAGCATAAGAGAAAGTCTAGATTTCCCAATAGATGGTATTGTATTTAAAGTAAACAATCTTGCACTTAGAGAAGAAATTGGCTTCACAGAAAAGTTCCCAAAGTGGGCTTTAGCATATAAATTTAAGCCAGATGAAATTAGTACAACACTTTTAAGTGTTGAATGGCAAGTATCTAGATCTGCAAAACTTAATCCAATTGCTGTTGTTGAACCAACAGACTTTGGTGGTGTAACAGTTCGTAGAGCCACTCTAAACAACTTTGATGATATCCAAAAGAAGAAGTTGAGAATTGGTGCAAGAGTGTTCTTAAGACGTTCTAATGATGTTATACCAGAGATTACTGGTGTTGCAGAAGACAACAAAGACTCAAAAGAAATAGAAAAGCCAACAAAATGTCCATACTGTGGAAGTGATGTAGTAGAAAAGGGTGTATTCCTATATTGCACAAATAATGTAGACTGTGCTCCTCAAATTATTTCACAATTAACTCACTTTGCAGAAAAAGATGCAATGGATATAGATGGACTAAGTGAAAAAACTTTTGAGCAATTATTAACAGAATGTAATGTAAGAACAATTGCAGATATTTATAAACTTACTGCACAAGACTTACAAGGTTTAGATGGCTTCCAAACCAAGAAAATTAACAACCTTTTATTGTCTATAGAGAAGAGTAAAAATACAACATTAGATAGACTTGTTTATGCTCTTGGAATTGGTGGTATTGGAAGAAAAACAGCAAGAGATTTAGTAAAGAAATTTAAGTCATTGGAAGCACTTTATTCATGTACTATTGATGACTTCCTAAGTATCAACGGAATAGGTGATATTTTAGCTGCATCTTTATTTGAATATTTCCAAAAAGACACGAATAGAACACTGATTTCTGAACTTTTAGACTTAGGATTAAAGATAGAAGAAAAAGAAGAAATTCAAGGCGTATTTACAGGTATGCGTGTAGTATTAACAGGCTCACTTGTTAACTACAAAAGATCTCAAGCACAAAAACTTATTGAAGACAATGGTGGAGAGGTCGCAGCATCTGTAAGTAAGGATGTAAATTTAGTAGTTGTTGGTGCAGATGCAGGCTCAAAATTAGAGAAAGCACAAAAGCTCGGAATCAAGACAATTAACGAAGAAGAGTTTATGGAAATGTTGCCAAAAACAACATTATTCTAAAAATTTGCAAATTTTTATCTGAATATTTTAGTTGAGAAAATCGCATTATTATTCTATAATAGTGTGAAAGTATTAAATTGGGTAGGTATGCGTATGCGTAGTATGACAGGTTATGGAAAAGGTGTTTATGAGCTAGATGGAAATAAATTAACCATCGAATTAAGAGCTGTAAACCACAAAGCATTAGACCTTGGTATTAAGTTGCCAAGAATCTTAATTTTCCTTGAAGACAGCATTCGTAAACAAATCCAAAATGATATTGCTAGAGGACATATAGACGTTCTAGTAAACTTCGAACAAAGTGAACAAGAAAAGGGTTTATATATGCCCAATTCTGCTTTAGCAGAAAGTTGGTTAAATTCTGTTGCACTTTTACACAATAGATTCCCAAATCTTGAAAACGATGTAACACTTTCTACACTTGCTAGAGTACCAGATGTTATTTCAAGAGAAGAAACAGATGCAAATGATGAATCTCTTCAAAAATTATGTAAAGTAACACTTGGCATAGCACTAGATGCACTTGTTGCAATGAGAGAAAGAGAAGGTCTTGCACTTAAGAAAGATTTATCTGTAAAACTAGATGAAATTGAAGGATACAGACAAGAAATAGAAAAATATGCTCCAACAGTTGTGGAAAATTACAGAAAGAAACTAAATGAAAGAATTGAACAAGCTGTTTCTCCAAATGTAGTAGACCAAAACTTATTAGCAACAGAAATTGCATTATATGCAGACCATGTAGCAATAGATGAGGAATTAACAAGACTCAAGATACATGTTGAGCATATGAGACAATATTTAGAAGAAACAAAGCCTATTGGAAGAGATATAGAATTTTTAGTTCAAGAACTAAACAGAGAAGCAAATACAATAGGAAGCAAAGCACAATGCATAGAAATTACGAACAATGTTCTCAAAATCAAGAATGTAATAGAAAAGATTAGAGAACAAGCCGCAAATATAGAATAAAAATGGAGGAATTTGACTTATGATGGTAGATCCACCTATTGACCAATTAATCAAAAAGGTACAAGAACCACGTTATGCTCTTACAGTTGCAGTTGCAAAGAGAACAAGAGAATTAATCTCATCTGATGCAGAAACACAATATGTAGCACAATCAGGATTAAAGCCAATATCTCTTGCTTGCAAAGAGTTATATGATGGCAAAATCAAAATCGTAGAGGACTAATAAGATGCTTAAAGGAAAAACTATCGTTCTAGGAATCACCGGATGTATTGCTGCCTATAAGGCATGTGAAATAGTTTCTAGACTAAAGAAAGAAGGTGCAAATGTAAAAGTTATCATGACACAACATGCCATGGAATTTGTACAACCATTATCATTTGAAACATTATCAGGCAACAGAGTAATCACTGATTTGTTTGATAGAGATTTTGAATTTGATGTAAAACACGTTTCTTTAGCAAAAGAGGCTGATTTATTTGTAATAGCTCCAGCAACAGCAAATGTCATTGGCAAACTTGCAAATGGACTTGCAGATGATATGCTTACAACAACATATCTTGCTTGCAAAGCACCAAAGATTGTTTGTCCTGCAATGAACACAAATATGTACGAAAATGAACAATTTGAAGAAAATCTTCAAACATTAAAGAAAAAAGGCGTACATATTATTGAACCTATTGAAGGAAGACTTGCATGTGGTGATGTGGGCAAAGGCAAGATGGCTGAGCCAGTTGATATATTAGAAGAAATAGTTGATCTTTTAATGCCAAAGACTGATTTTGAGAGAAAGAAAGTATTAGTTACTGCTGGTTCTACAGAAGAAAATGTAGACGGTGTTAGATTTATATCTAACCATTCCAGTGGAAAGATGGGTATTGCACTTGCTTCTGCAGCTGCAGACAGAGGTGCAGATGTTTCATTAATCTACGGAAGAATTAAAGTATCTCTTCCAGACAACATAGTATCTGAAACCAAAGTTAAAACAACTGAGGATATGTATGATGCTGTTATGGAACAATACAAAGATGCAGATATCATTATTATGGCAGCTGCACCAGCAGACTATAGAATGAAGAGAACATTTGCTAACAAAGTAAAGAGCAAAGAATTAGTTCTCGAGTTAGAAAAAACACCAGATATAAGCAAAGCTTTAGGACAAGTTAAGGGTGATAAGAAGTTAATTATCTTCTCAGCTGAAACAGAAAACCTCATTGAAAATGCTAAGGGCAAGCTTGAAAAGAAGAATGCGGACTTAGTTGTTGCCAATGATGTAACTAAAGAAGGAGCTGGATTTGGTGTAGACACCAACATCGCAACCATTATGTCTAAAGATGGAAGACGTTGGGACTATGAATTAATGCTAAAGAGAGATTTAGCAGACAAGATTTTAGATATTGTTTTAACTCTATGATACTGAAGGTAATAGTCGACTTATCTAATAATGCGGTTGACCGAACCTTTGATTATTTGGGAGAAGATGTTCCAATTGGAAGTAGGGTTTCAGTTCCGTTTGGAAATAAACAACTCATAGGTTTTGTTGTTGATAAAAGCGAGACAACTAGTTTCGATATTAATAAATTAAAACAAGCAAAATTTTTAGATACTCCAATAGACAACGACCAATTATCATTGGTATGGTTTATGACCAAAAGATATAATTTAAGAACTATTGATGTTCTTAGACTTTTAATACCTTCAAAACTTAGAAAAGAGAAAGCACCACAATCTACAAGAATATTCTTAAAGCCAAATGTTTCTTCTTTAGAAGAAGCACTAACAATTGTTGGCAAAAGATCCGAAAAACAGATTGAAGCAATTAAATATATTTTTGAAAGAAACGGTGAATTCAAAACAACTATTGCAGAGCAATTTGGACAAGCTACACCAGATGCATTAGTTAAGAAAGGTGTGGTTGTTAAAGAGAACATTCATGAAAGAGTTATTCCACTCAAGAGCTTAACAGCAACAGATAAAGATGTAACATTAACAGATAAACAAAAAGATGCCATTAAGACTATTTTAGAACAAGATGGGCCATTCCTTATTCATGGGGTTACAGGCAGTGGAAAGACTGAAGTTTATATGCATTGCATTACAAAGATGTTAAGTGAAAACAAAGGGACAATTATGTTAGTTCCAGAAATATCCTTAACACCTCAAATGCTTGGTTTATTTAGAGCAAGATTTGGAGACCAGGTTTCTATTCTACATTCTGGTCTTAATGAATCTGAAAGATATGACGAATGGGAAAGACTTAGAAAAGGTGAGTCTAAGATAGCACTTGGACCACGTTCTGCAATATTTGCACCAATTTCAAATCTTGGATTAATTATTATTGATGAAGAACACGACGGCTCTTATATAAGTGAGAGCAATCCTAGATATGACACTAAAGAAGTTGCAACAGAAAGAGCAAAACTTAGCAAAGCTAAGTTAGTACTTGGTTCAGCAACTCCAAATATAGATACATTCCAAAAAGCAAAAGAAGGAAAATATACATTAATTTCTATGCCAGAAAGAGTTTCAAAATACAAACTCCAAGATATAGAGATAGTGGATATGTTATATGAATTCAGAGGTGGAAATAAGACTCCATTCTCAGCAAGATTGCTTGAAGAAATCCAAAATACACTAGATAAAAAAGAACAGGTAATGATTTTCTTGAATAGGAGAGGATTCTCGTCATATTTACGATGTCCTTCATGTGGTTGGATAGGAAGATGTACAGATTGCGATGTCTCACTTTCATATCACAAAGAAGATAATACTTTGAAATGTCATTACTGTGGAAAAGCATTTAAAGTTCCAGAAAAGTGCCCAAATTGTGGTGGTCCATTGAAAAATGGAAGAGTAGGAACTGAACAAGTTGTTGAATTATTAACAAAAAAGTTCCCAGAAGCAAAAATTTTAAGATTGGATATGGATACAAAAACAAGCAAAGATTCATATTTCACAATCTTAGATGATTTCAAGAATGGGAAAGCAAATATATTAGTGGGAACACAAATGATTGCAAAGGGACATGATTTCCCTAATGTAACACTAGTTGGAATATTAGAAGGAGATGCTGCATTATTTATGTCTGAATATAATGCAAGTGAAACAACTTTTCAATTAATTACACAAGTTGCAGGAAGAGCTGGTAGAGCAGAAAAGCAAGGTAAAGTAATCATGCAAACATATCTACCAAATCATTATGTAATGAAATTTGCAAAAACATATGACTACACACACTTCTATGATTATGAAATTGGTGTAAGAAGAGAGTCTATGTTCCCACCATATACAAAGTTAATTAGAATACTAGTATCTTCTTATGAAGATAAAGATGGGCTTACAGCTGTAAAAGATATATATAAACAGATAAAAGCACTTGAAGCAAAGACTGGTCCATATAACTATGTCGGAATGAACAGATCTCCATTCAAAATGTTACAAAAGTTATATAGATACCAAGTCATGATAAGAATACTTCCAGAGAAATTTGATGAAGTACGAGATGAAATATACAAAATAGTAAATGAACATAAATCCAGCAAAGTTATATGCTTTGTTGAATTAAATCCACAAGATTGTAGGTGAGTTATGGCAAAGAGAATAATAATACAATATCCAAATCCAATTTTATCCAAACCATGTAGAGAAGTAACAACATTTGATAGAAACCTTGAAATACTTCTTGAAGACATGAAAGAAACTTTAGATGATGCAAATGGCGCTGGTTTAGCAGCTCCACAAGTATCCATTCTTAAAAGAGTTTGTATCATAGATACAGATGACGGATTCTTTGAGTTAATCAATCCAGAAATCATTGAAGCTACTGGTACACAAACAGGAGAAGAAGGATGTTTATCTGTTAAGGGTAAATATGGAACAGTAACACGTGCTGAAACTGTAAAGGTCAAAGCACAAAATAGAAAAGGTGAGCCAAGAATTTATACTGTTAGTGGATTCACAGCAAGAGCATTCCAACATGAGATAGATCATCTCAACGGAATCGTATATGTATCAAAAGTTGAAGGAGAATTAAAGAAGGGATGAGAATACTATTTTTAGGTGCTTCAGATTTTTCTGCAATAGTGTTCAACAAATTAGTTGAGCAATATGAAGTCGTTGCTGTTGTAACACCACCAGACAAAGAAGTTGGTAGAGGAAAAGGAACAAAACCTTGTTTCTTAAAAGTTGCAGCACTAGAAAAAGGAGTACAAGTATTACAATACAACAAAGTATCCAAAGAAGGCATTGAAGATATTAAAAGACTTAATATAGACCTTGCTATCACAGCTGCTTTTGGACAAATACTTTCAGATGAATTCTTATCCATACCAAAGTATGGTGTATTCAATGTACATGCCTCATTACTTCCTAAATATAGAGGAGCATCTCCAATTCAAGCAAGCATAATTAATGGAGATCCAAAGACTGGTATAACCATTATGAAAACTGTTAAAGAGTTAGATGCTGGAGATATTATTTCTCAAAGAGAAATAGAAATAGAGAATACAGATACAGCTGGTTCATTATTTGATAAACTTGCAGACATTGGTGGAGACCTATTAGTAGAAACAGTTAAGTCCCTAGAAGATGGAACTATCACATACACAAAACAAGAAGGATGGGATGGCACATACTGCAAAATGTTCAAAAAAGAAGATGGTCATTTATCCTTTGATAAAACCTTCAGTGAAATAGATTGTTTTGTAAGAGGGATGTCTCCATGGCCAAGTGCAACAGTTTATTTTGCAAATTCAATGTGCAAGATATATCAAGTAAGCAAAGTTTCAGATGAGATTAAAGGTCAAATTGGAGAAATAGTTTTTGCAGATGGAAAGAAAGGAATTCAAGTACAATGCAAGGATGGAGTTATATCGTTAGATATAATTCAACGTGAGAATAGCAAGAGAATGCCTTCACAAGACTTTGTAAGGGGCTATAGAGAGAATTTAGTTGGAGAGTTGATAAAATGATTGAACACATAAAATCTTCGTACAAAGCGCTTTTAAAAGTGTTTAAAGAAAATGCTTATTCCACACAAGCATTATTTAGCGAAGATATGTCCAATTTGTCTTCAAGAATCACTCTCGGTGTTATAGAGAAGAATATTTATCTAGAATACATTCTTGCTCAACTCGTAAAGAAGAAACCAGCAAACAACATTTACATTATTTTAAAGATTGGAACATATATGTTGTTGTTCCTAAATAAAATCCCAGATTATGCCATAGTAAATGAATGTGTTAACTTTGTTAAAAGTATTAAAAAGAGTGAACTTGCTGGATTTGTAAATGCAATATTAAATAAAGTAGATAGAAGAGAATTCAAACTTCCAAAGGAAACAGACAAAGATTATCTTTCTGTTACATATTGCAAACCACAATGGTTTATAGACAGAATGATTAAAGAGTTTGGTGAAGAATCTACACTTAGAGTTTTAAAAGACCAAAACGAAACCTTTGATTTAGAGCATATTAGATTAGATCCAAGAGTAGACAATGAAGAAACCTTAAAGAAACTAACTGCAAGTGGTGCTGTTGTAAGAAAAACAATAGTTGGTGGTTATGTGGTTAAAAATAATGCCACAGTAAAACAATTATTCCAAAAAGGGAATCTCACATTCCAATCTCCATCCAGTATGGTTGCAGTTCAAGGTCTTAATCCCACAAATGGATCTAATATATTAGATATATGTTCAGCTCCAGGTGGAAAGAGTGTATATATGGCTCAACTTTGTCCAGATTCAACTATAGAATCTTGTGACCTTTATGAGCATAGATTAAAGTTGGTTCAATTCTATTCAAAACGTATGAAGGTTACAAACATTGAAACCAAAGCAATGGACGCAACAATTCTTAATCCAGATTTTGTAAATAAGTTTGATTACATTCTTGTAGATGCACCTTGCACATGTTTTGGAACTTTCATAAAGCATCCAGATGTCTTTATGCAACACGATGAAAGCAGTATTGATAAATTATCCGAAATACAGCTTAGCATTCTTCAGAATGCAATACAGTACCTTAAAGTAGGCATTTGGTTTATTCAACTTGCACTTTGTTCAAAAAAGAGAATGAAGAGGTTGTAAAACAAGTATTAAGTTCTAACATTAAGTTAGAAACAATGGATATTGCAATTAAAAATAACGGAATGATAAGAATCTTACCAGAGAAGGAATGGGAAGGATTCTTTGTTGCAAAACTTGTTAAAGAAGGAGAATAAATGGTAGATTTTGCATCACTAAACGAAGAAGAAATTCTTACATATTTACCAGAAGGAACACCTAAGTATACGGCTTCCAATATTTTCTCTTTTATTCATAATGGAGCAGACTTTAATGATATGACTTCTTTGAAAAAAGATTTAAGAGCATATCTAGAAGAAAACTTCATTGCCAATCCTATAAAAATCAAAGAAACATACATATCCAAAGATGGTTCTAAGAAATTTTTATATGAGCTTCCAGATGGAAATTTAATTGAAGGTGTCTTCATGCCACACAATTATGGAGATACACTTTGTGTAAGTACACAAGTTGGTTGTCCAATGGGATGTGCATTCTGTGCTTCTGGACTAAATGGATTAGTTAGAAATTTAACACCAGGCGAAATACTTGGACAAGTTATTGCAATTAATAAATTAGAAGGTGGAAACACAAAGGAAAGAAAGATAACAAATGTGGTTTTAATGGGTAGTGGTGAGCCTATGGTAAACTATGATAATGTCATTAAATTCTTTGCTCTTATTTCATCTCCAAAAGGATTAAATGTTTCTTTAAGAAACATATCTTTATCCACCTGTGGTCTTGCAGACAAAATTATTGCACTTGCAGACTCACCATATCATCCAACACTTTCTATATCTTTGCATGCTCCAACAGATGAATTAAGAAAGACGATTATGCCAGTTGCAAAGAGTGTAGATTTAAAGACTTTAATAGATGCAACCAAGTATTATTTCAACAAAACTGGAAGAAGAGTAATATTTGAATATTCCATGATAGATGGTGTAAATGATACAATAGAGATTGCAAAGAAACTTGCACTATTAGTTTCTGGATTCCCAACACACATCAATTTAATTAAATTAAATGATGTAAAAGAAAAGGGATTCAAAGGATCTAGAATGGAAAGAATTAAAGAGTTCATTTCTGTACTAGAAAAGAATGGTGCATCTGTTACATTAAGAAGAAGCTTTGGAAATGATATCCAAGGTGCTTGCGGACAGTTAAGAGCAAGTTATATAAAGGAACAAAAATAATGGGAAAAGACTACAAAAAATCTAAGGTCCAAACAGGAAAAGTAATAAAGCATGTTGCTGCTAGATTTGTAGTTCTTTCTGAAGGCAAAAAAGTAAATTGTATTGCCAGAAAAAAGATTAGAGGAAAGGACTATTATTCAGATGCAGTAGATGAAATTCTTGTTGGAGATATTGTTGAATTCCAAAGGGATAGAGACGTCTTCATTATAGAGAAAGTTCTACCTAGAAAGAATCAACTTTTAAGACCTTATGTATCTAATATAGATACATGTTTAATAGTTATTTCTCCAGTTCCTGAACCAGATTTCTTACTCGTAGACAAGGTTATTGTTAACTGTTTACATCAAGGAATTGAGCCAGTTTTAGTAATGAATAAAGTTGATATAGAGAAGATAGATGTCTCGGATTACAAAGACATAATTCCTATATATTACACATCTGCAAATACCAGTGAAGGCTTAGATGAATTACTCCAAAAAATAGATGGAAAAACAACTTGTCTAGCAGGTCAATCTGCAGTTGGAAAGAGTTCATTAATTAATGCCATTTTGAACACAAATAAACAAACAATTGGTGAGCTTTCAAGACAAACACAAAGAGGAACAAATACCACAAGAATAACTGAAATAATCCACATAAAAGACAATACATTTATAGTAGATACTTGTGGATTCTCAATGCTAGATACAATAGATATTGAGCCAGAAGATTTAAGATTCTATTTCGAAGAATTTGAAGCATTTAGAGGAGACTGTAAATTCAATTCTTGTACACATATTAATGAACCAGATTGTGAAGTTTTAAAACACGTGGGAAAAGAAATATCTCTGAAGAGATATGAAAGATATAAAACAATATATAACGAATTAATTGAGAGGAGAAATAAGAGGTATGAGTAACATCAAAATTGCACCATCCATATTATCTGGAGATTTTGCAAATATGGGCAAAACTGTTGAGTTGGTAAAAGAATGGGGAGCAGACTGGGTTCATGTCGATGTAATGGACGGAGTTTATGTTCCAAATATTACATTTGGTATGCCAATGGTAAAAGCATTAAGAAAGCATACAGACTTAATTATGGATGTTCATCTTATGATAACATTACCAGAAAAGTATGTTGGAGAATTCTGTGACAGTGGTGCTGATATGGTAACATTCCATCCAGATGCGTCCAAAGATGTACAAGGTGCTATTGACATTGTTAAGAGCAAAGGCAAGAAAGTTGGATTAGTAGTAAATGCAGACCAGCCATTCTCAATTGCAGAACCATATTTAGATCAAATTGACATGTTATTAATTATGACAGTTCAAGCTGGATTTGGTGGACAAAGCTTCATAGAAGCTTGCGTAGACAAGATTAGAGCAGGATATGAAGCAAAGAAGAAGTATGGTTACACATATGACATTGAAGTTGATGGAGGCATCTCTCCAAAGAATTCAACACTTGTTATTGAAGCTGGTGCAAATGTTTTAGTCGCTGGAAGTGCAGTATTTAAGGCAGAATCACCATCTCAAGCAGTAGAAGCATTAAGAAAATAATTTGTTTGGGGGAACAATTATGACATTCAAAGAACTAGATATAATTAGAAAAGGAAAATACGGCGAATTTGATAATGATGCCATAAGAGTCCGAAGAGCAATCAGTTGGGGAATGGCGGCTGAAAATGCTAAAGGTGATGATGAAAAATTCATTTTTTATTGGATTGCATTAAATGCCGCTTATGCAAATGAAACATATGATGAACTAGTAAGTCGTCACTTATTTTTCTCAAAAATATCAAGTTTAGATAATGAAAACAGAATTAAAAAATCTTTAATGGAAATACCTAATCAACTAAGAGTTTTTGTTGATAATAAATATTTATATAAAAAATATTGGGAATCATTAGATGGAGATGCTACAAAAGAAGAGTTTGAACAAGAAAAAACTAGAATAACAAAAATTATATATTCTGGTCTTATGTCAAAGGAGGAATCTCTTGATGTTCTAAATTATTTGTTTAACTTAATATATATATTAAGAATTCAAATTTTTCATGGACTCGCAACATATAAAAGTAAAGTAAATAGAGAGCAGTTGATACCATGTGTAAAAATATTAGAGGCAACTATGCCAATCATAATTGAACTATTATTAGAACATAATGAAATAGATTGGGGAGAAGTTTCATACCCATATGTTAACCAAAATAAAAAATAACTTGGAGATTTAAATATGAAATGTACGGCATGTGGCGGTAAGGATTTTGAAGAATATTTTAGAGATAGAGAAAATGGTTATGTAGTCTATCGTTGTATAGAGTGTAACCATCTGGAATATTATGCAGATACAGAAAGCAAGCCATATATTATTAGCAAAAAACAAGAAGAAATAGATGGCTTTATTGCTTTATTTAAAGCAAAAGTCGTTGAATTGGTTGCGATTCAAGAAAAAACTATTGCAGAAAACAAAGCAAAAGTTGAGAGTTTATCAAATCAAAAAAATAAACTTTCTATGCTATTAGATGATGATGAAACATCCATAAGACAACACAATGAATTTATGGATGAAGATAACGAATTAAATCAAAATCTTTACGAAGCAAAAACCAAAATTGAAGATGCTGAAAAAGAATTGGAAGAATTAAACAAACTTTACAATATCATTAATGAAGGAAAATTTATTTCTAATTCATACATCTATTATTTAAATGCCAAAGATGATCCAAAATCTATTTATGATTATCTACCAAGCGGAGACATTTATTTAACTATTTTAGAGAATCCATCCGAGATAAATATAGAGAAGGTTAAAGAAATTGTTGCTTTATTAAACATCAATATTAACGATATCTTTGACTACAGTAAATAATCAAAATTAAATAAAAAATTGGAGGTTGAATGCCTCCATTTTTATATAAAACAATATTGAAAAAAATGATTATACTTTTTATAATATAATTCGAAAAATAACAAATAAAGGATATTAATTTATTATGAAATGCTTAGCATGTGGATGTAAAAACCTTGAAGAATATTATAGACATGGAGAACATGGCTATGTTGTTTATCGCTGCACCGAATGTAATCATTTGGAATATTATGCCGATTTAGATGGTTATAAATATAAACAAATGATTATGGATAAAAAAGAAAAAGAATTTTTTGTTATTTTAAAAGAAAAACTTTTGGAGAAAAAATCAAAAGAAGAAAAAAAATATGATAAATTGCTCCAAAATGTAGAAAAAAATAAAAATGAATTAAAATCTAGTTCGGAAACCATACAGAAATGTAGTCATATGTTATATTTAATTGATACAGAAGGTACCATTTTTAACTATCCATTTGTAAGAGATGTAAAGGAATATGGAAAAGTTAGATTTAAAGATTCAGCAAAACACATGTTTAATATAAATTTACATGGAAAAACAGAAGAAAACATTAAATTTATAGAAGACCTTGGAATTGATTTTTATTATTATTTTGAGCAATTCAAAACTGATGATGCAATATGGTAAAAACAATTGGAGGTGTAATGCCTCCTTTTTTTGTATAGAAAAAGTGTGATTTCTC
>CAMZEU010000017.1 GCA_947305865.1 uncultured Clostridia bacterium | reverse complement strand
TGCATACTATGACAAGAAGATTTACGAAAGTGATCCATTCCAAAGATTAGACCAAATTGGTGTTGGCAAGTTAGTCAAGATGGCAGCAGAAGCAGGCCGTAAGACACGTCCAGACATCCACCTCGGTATCTGTGGAGAACATGGTGGTGATCCTTCAACAATCGAGTTCTGTCATAAGGTTGGTTTGAACTATGTATCATGTTCACCATTCAGAGTACCAATTGCTCGTTTGGCAGCAGCACAAGCAAACATTAAATATCCTAGATAATTAAATATAGCTAGATTTAAAAGCCCCGTACTATATTAGTATGGGGTTTTTATAGCAAAAGGAAGTAATTATGTATAACAAAAACATTTACCAAGATTTAGACAACACGATGTATCGTGAGTTGCTAGATGATAATTATATTGACGAAGATATTGATAGTAATAACTTTTCTCGTGAATATGGCAAATTTGCAGCAATTAATAGATTTTGTGAAGGTTACAAAGACTTTTTATCTGTTGCAAAAACAGAAAGATTAGCTGTTATAGAAATCGAAAAATTAGCAAAGAAAGCTGGATTTAAAAAATTTAATCCAAAAGATTCTGTGAGACCAGGAGATAAAATCTATTTTATTAATAAAAATAAAAATATTATTCTTTATATCCTTGGTTATAAAGAAATTATTAATGGAATGAGAATTCTTGGAGCACACATAGATTCTCCACGTTTAGACTTAAAGCAAAATCCACTTTATGAAAAGAAAGAATTTGCACTCTTTGATACACACTATTATGGTGGTATTAAGAAATATCAATATGTTACAACACCACTTGCAATTCATGGTGTAGTAGTTAAGAAAGATGGAACATCAATAAAGGTTGATATTGGAGAAAAACAAGATGACCCTATAGTTGGAATACCAGATTTACTTATTCACCTTTCTCAAGACCAATTACAAAAAACAGCCGCAAAAGCAATTGAAGGTGAGGACTTAGATGTTATAGTTGGTTCAAGACCACTTCCAAAGGAAGAAAAGGATGCTGTTAAGAAATATTTAATGGAATATCTTGAAAGAACCTATAGATTCACTGAGGAAGACTTTGCTTCAGCAGAATTAGAAGTTGTTCCAGCTGGAAAAGCAAGAGACTTTGGCTTGGATAACAGTATGATAGCTAGTTATGGCCAAGATGATAGAGTATGTGCATACACTTCTTTAAAAGCAATGTTAGATATGCATAGACATCCAGAATATACAGTATGCGGATTATTCGTAGACAAGGAAGAAATCGGCAGTTATGGTGCAACTGGTGCAGAATCTGTTTTCTTTGAAAACACTGTTTTAGAAATTTTACATGCATATGGAAAAGATAGTATTTACAATCTAAGAAAAGCATTAGAAAATTCTTATATGCTTAGTAGCGATGTAAATGCAGCAATAGATCCAATTTATGCAAGTGCAAGTGATGAAAACAATGCAGCAAAATTCAACTATGGTATTGTATTTGAAAAGTACACTGGCGCAAGAGGTAAATCTGGTGCAAGTGATGCTAATCCAGAATATTTTGCAAAAATTAGAGAAGTAATGGATCGTTTTAAACTTCATTATCAAACTGGCGAACTTGGTGCCGTAGATAAAGGCGGTGGCGGTACAATCGCACATATTACAGCAAAGTACAATATGGAAGTTATTGATGCAGGTGTTGCAGTATTAAATATGCACTCTCCAATGGAAATTGTTTCCAAAGCAGACGTATTTGAAACATACCTTGCATATAAAGCATTCGCACTTTATACTAGATAATCTTTAAACATATTAAATAAAGGATGGTGTCTTGCAAAAGTAGGGCATCATTTTTTATTATAAATAGATAAATCTATTTGACATTATGTCTCTCTAATAATTATAATAAATCCAGTAATTTTTAAGTTGGTACAGAGATGCCGACAAGGTTATAAGCTTAATAGTGATAGTTTTATACTATAACATCATTTTGATTATGTAATCTTGCTGGCTATCTAGCAAGATTTTTTAATAGGAGTGATGTATGAAAATTAAAAGCCAAGTTTTGAATAGTGAGACAATTGGCAGAACAATAGCTCGTATTTCCCATGAAATCTGTGAACGCAATGATGGTGCAAGTAATCTTGTTATTTTAGGCGTAAAGAGCCGTGGTGTTCCTTTTGCAAAACGTATTGCAGCAAATATTAAATTGTTTGAAAATGTTGAAGTTCCAACTGGTGAACTAGATATCACACTTCAAAGAGACGATTATTCCGAAGAAAAGAAAAAAGAATTAGCAACAGATTCTGTTATTCCATGTGATGTAACAGATAAGGTTGTGCTAGTTGTAGATGATGTCTTATATACCGGAAGAACAGCAAAGGCAGCTATTGAAACTATATTCAAGTATGGCAGACCAAAGGCTGTACAACTTGCTGTATTTGTAGATAGAGGTCATAGAGAACTTCCTATTAGACCAGATTATGTTGGAAAGAATATACCAACCTCAAAGAGTGAGAGCATTGCTGTAAGATTTGAAGAAATGGATGGCGAAACAGCTGTATATATAATGGAGTAATTATGTATATAAATAAAGAAATAGAATCATTAATAAACGAGTTCAAGAAGACCAAGAAACTATGTGTCTCTGAGAATTATATTATTGCACCAGGTTTTTGTGATGTACATGTACATTTTCGTGAACCTGGTTTTTCTTATAAAGAGACAATAAAGACTGGTTCTATGGCAGCAGCACATGGTGGATATACAACAGTATGTACAATGCCAAATCTTAAGCCATGTCCAGATAATATGGAACATCTTAATATGCAATTGGATATTATTAAGAAAGATGCAGTTATAGATGTAATACCATATGGAACGATCACAGTGAATGAAGAAGGCAAAGAACTTTCAGACATGGATAATATGGCAAGTTTGGTTTGTGCTTTCTCAGATGATGGTCGTGGTGTACAAGAAGATTCTATGATGAAAGCTGGAATGCTTAAAGCAAAAGAATTGGGAAAGGTTATAGCAGCACACTGTGAAGATAATAGTTTACTCAAAGGTGGTTGCATTCACGAAGGAATTTATGCAGAACAACATGGCTTCATTGGAATATCTTCTGCAAGTGAATATAAGCAAATAGAAAGAGACATAAAATTGGTGGAAGAAACTGGTGTAAAATACCATGTATGCCATATTTCAACCAAGGAAAGTGTCGCTCTTATTAGAGATGCTAAAGCAAGAGGTGTAAACATTACTTGTGAGACAGCACCACATTACTTAGTCTTAACAGAAAATGATCTTCAAGATGAAGGTAGATTTAAGATGAATCCACCTGTAAGAAGTATTGAAGATAGAGAGGCTTTAATCCAAGGAATAAAGGATGGAACAATAGATGCAATAGCAACAGACCATGCCCCACATTCAGTTGAAGAAAAGTCCAAAGGATTAAAAGGAAGCCCATTTGGAATAGTTGGTTTAGAGACAGCGTTCCCAGTACTTTATACAGAATTAGTATTAAAAGGAATCATATCTCTAGAAAAACTTATAGAGTTATTAACAACAAGTCCAAGAAAGAGATTTAGTCTTCCAATTAAAGAAAACGACTACACAATTTTTGAAATTAAAAACAAATATAAAATAGATAGCAAAGAATTCTTGTCTATGGGCAAAGCAAGCCCATTTGATGGGAAAGAAGTTTACGGAAAATGCATATTAACAGTATGCAACGGAAAAGAAGTTTATAAGGCATAGAATTGGAGGAAGTAATATGTCAAAAAGAAAGGATATCAAAACAGTAATGATTATTGGATCAGGCCCAATCGTTATTGGACAAGCAGCAGAGTTTGACTATGCAGGAACACAAGCATGTATAGCTCTTAAGGAAGAAGGATACAAGGTGGTTCTTTGTAACTCAAATCCGGCAACAATTATGACAGACACATTAATGGCAGATAAGGTTTATATGGAGCCATTAACACTGGACTACATTGCAAAGATTATTAGATATGAAAGACCAAACGCAATTATTCCAGGTATTGGTGGTCAAACAGGATTAAACCTTGCAATGCAACTTGAAAAGAAAGGTGTATTAAAAGAATGCGAAGTTGAATTACTTGGTACAAGCAGTGATAGTATTGAAAAGGCAGAAGACAGAGAGATGTTCAAAGAACTTTGCCAATCCATTGGAGAACCAGTTATTCCATCTCAAATAACATATTCATTAGAAGAAGCAAAAGTTGCAGCAAAAGAGATTGGATATCCAGTAGTTTTACGTCCAGCATTCACACTTGGTGGAACTGGTGGTGGATTTGCTGAAGATGAAAAAGAATTGGAAGAGATTGGTATCAATGCTTTCAAGTTGTCTCCAGTACATCAAGTTCTTATTGAAAAGAGCGTAAAAGGATATAAAGAAATAGAATTCGAAATGATGAGAGATGGTGAAGATCACGTTATAACAATCTGCGGAATGGAAAATGTAGATCCAGTTGGTGTTCATACAGGCGACTCAATCGTTGTAGCACCAATTATGAGTCTAAGCGATGAAGATTACAAGATGCTTAACGAATCCGCTATAAAACTCATTAGAGCCCTTAAAATCGAAGGTGGATGTAATGTTCAATTCGCACTTAATCCAACAAGCTCTGAATATTTCCTTATCGAAGTAAATCCAAGAGTTTCTAGATCATCTGCATTAGCAAGTAAGGCAAGTGGTTATCCAATCGCAAAAGTAACAGCAAAGATTGCAGTTGGTATGACTCTTGAGGAAATTAAGATTGCAAATACAAATGCAGCAAAAGAACCAAGTTTGGACTATGTTGTTGCAAAACTTCCTCGTTTCCCATTTGATAAATTTACACAAGCATCCAACACATTAGGAACACAAATGAAGGCAACTGGTGAGGTTATGGGCATTGGCTCTAACTTAACAGAATGCTTGCTTAAATCGGTACGTTCCTTGGAAATTGGTGTTTGCCACTTCCACTTAAAGAAGTTCGATTCTTATACAACAGAAGAATTGAAAGATTATATAAAGATATTCAAGGATGACAACATCTTCGCAATTACAGAGTTAATTAGACGTGGTGTATCAATTGAAGAAATCCACAACATCACAATGATTACAGATATCTTCCTCGATGCAATAAAAGAAATCGTAGATGAGGAAAATGAACTCAAGCACAAGCCATTCTATCTTGCAGAATTAAAGAAAGCAAAGAAGATGGGATTTAGTGATAAGTACATTGCAAAACTCTGGGATGCAAAGGAAATAGATGTATACAACTACAGAATTGGAAATAAATTAAATCCAATCTATCGTATGGCAGATACATTCCACACAGATGCATACATTCCATATTTCTATTCGTCCTATACTGGAGAAAACAAATCTAAATTAGGAACCAAGAAGAAGATAGTTGTTCTTGGTGCTGGTCCTATCAGAATTGGACAAGGTGTTGAATTTGACTATTCCACAGTACATGCAGTACAAACAATTAAGAAAGCTGGATATGAAGCTATTATTATAAATAATAACCCAGAAACAGTTTCAACAGACTATACAACAGCAGATAAACTTTACTTCGAACCATTGACACCAGAAGATGTCATGAGCATTATTAACTTCGAAAAACCAGATGGTGTTATTGCATCCTTAGGTGGACAAACTGCAATTAACCTTGCAAAGCCATTAATGGAAAGAGGTGTAAAGATTATTGGAACAGACTGCGATGCAATTGACAAAGCAGAAGATAGAGACTTATTTGAAAAGCTCTTGCTTGAATTAAATATTCCACAACCAAAGGGCCAAGCTGTTACAAATATCCCAGATGGAATTAAAGCAGCAGAAGAAATTGGATATCCTGTATTAGTTCGTCCATCCTTCGTATTAGGTGGAAGAGCAATGCAAATTGTTGGAAATGAAAAGCAATTACGTCAATACTTAAAGACTGCAGTTGAAATAGATGAAGACAAGCCAGTATTAGTAGATAAATACATTATCGGTAAAGAAGTTGAAATAGATGCAATCTGTGACGGATTTGATGTATTTGTACCAGGTATTATGGAACTCGTAGAAAGAACAGGTATTCATAGTGGAGACTCCATTAGCGTATATCCAACATTCTCAATTCCAGATACAGTAAAAGGAACAATCTTAACATACGCAAAGAAGTTAGGATTAGGAATTGGTATTAAGGGCTTATTTAACGTTCAATTCATCGTAGACAGAAATAACGAAGTATTTATCATAGAGGTTAACCCACGTTCTTCTAGAACAGTTCCATTCCTTTCTAAGTCCACAGGATACTCCTTAGCAGACATTGCAACAGAAGTTATCTTAGGAAAGACTCTAAAGGAACAAGGAATCTTCGGAATTTACCCAGATGAAAAGAAGCGTTGGTACGTAAAAGCACCTGTATTCTCATTCAATAAGATTAGAGGATTAGATGCATATCTTTCACCAGAAATGAAATCTACAGGTGAAGCAATTGGATATGACGACAAGCTTAACCGTGCATTATTCAAAGCATTACAAGCATCTGGTATGAAACTTAGAAGTTACGGAACAGTATTTGCTACAATAGCAGACTGCGACAAAGAAGAAGCACTTCCACTCATTAAGAGATTCTACAACTTAGGATTTAATATCCAAGCAACACAAGGAACAGCAGACTTCTTAAAGGAACACGGAATTCGTACACACGTATTAAAGAAGATTAAAGAAGGAAGCAACGAGATAGTAGATGCATTACGTCAAGGACATATAGCATATGTAATTAATACAAGTGATCTTAATTCAACTGGCCAAGTAGATAATGACGGTTACAAGATTAGGACAATATCTACAGAAAACAACATCAATATGTTCACAGCACTAGATACAGTTAAGGTATTACTTGACGTATTAGAAGAAACAACAATTACAGTATCCACAATTAACGCATAATATGGAAAGAGTAGTATTTAAAATCAAAAACAATATTAAGATTGCGAAGAATGTCTACGAGATGACACTTGAAGGCAATACAAGTGCAATTACAAAATCTGGACAATTCGTAAACATTTTAATAGAAGGCTTATATCTCAGAAGACCAATATCTGTCTGTGATTATGACAGTAACAGCCTAACTCTTGTATATAAAGTTGTTGGAAAAGGAACAGAAGTTTTATCCAAAATGCAAGAAGGAGAATTGGATGTTTTAGTTGGTCTTGGAAATGGATATGATACATCATTTGCTGGACAACGCCCTATGTTAATAGGTGGTGGTGTAGGTGTTCCTCCATTATATAACCTTTGTAAAAAACTAATAGCAGAAGGCAAGAAACCATCTGTAATACTTGGATTCAACTGCAAAGATGAAATATTCTACGAAGAAGAGTTCAAAAAGTTAGGAGTAGAGGTTTATGTAACAACAGTTAATGGAGAATATGGAATAAAAGGCTTCGTAACAGATGCACTAAAAGACAAAGATTACACATATTTCTATACCTGTGGTCCAGAACCAATGTTGAAGGCAGTATACAACGCAACAAAGACAAGCGGACAATTCAGCTTTGAAGAAAGAATGGGCTGTGGCTTTGGAGCATGTATGGGTTGCAGTTGCAAGACAAAGTATGGTAACAAGAGAATATGTAAAGATGGTCCAGTTCTTGTTAAGGAGGAAATAGTATGGTAGATACAAAAGTAACTCTATCTGGATGGGAATTAGATAACCCAGTTATTCCAGCAAGTGGAACATTTGGATTTGGAAAAGAATTTGCAGAGTTATATGACATAAATATGCTAGGTACGTTCTCATTCAAAGGCACAACATTGAATGAAAGATTTGGTAATGAAACACCAAGAATTGCAGAGTGTACAGCTGGTATGATTAATTCTGTAGGACTTCAAAATCCAGGAGTAGAACATGTTGTAAAATATGAACTCCAAGAGATGAAGAAATACTTCCATAAAAAAGTAATTGCAAATGTTAGCGGATTCTCTATAGATGAATACAAACAAACTTGCGAAATTATAGATAAGCAAGACAACGTAGGTATTATAGAGGTAAACATTAGTTGTCCAAATGTACACAACGGTGGCATGGCTTTTGGAACAGACACCAAAAATGCTGCAGAAGTAACAAAGGCAGTAAAAGCTGTTACAACAAAGCCAGTATATATCAAGTTATCTCCAAACGTTACAAGCATAGTAGATATAGCAAAAGCTTGTGAGGATGCAGGAGCAGACGGATTAAGCTTAATAAATACTATCTTAGGAATGAGAATAGACCTCAACAAAAAGAAGCCAGTAGTTGCTAACAAAATGGGTGGTTTCTCAGGTCCAGCAATATTCCCAGTAGCATTGAGAATGGTATATCAAGTTTATGAGGCAGTTAAGATACCAATTATTGGTATGGGTGGTGTAAGTAGTGCAGATGATGTTATAGAGATGATGCTTGCAGGCGCCACAGCAGTTCAAGTTGGTGCTGCAAACCTTGTTAACCCATATGCTTGTAAAGAGATTATAGAAAACCTAGAAGGCAGCATGAAGAAGTATGGCATTTCTTCACTCAAAGACATTATAGGAGGTGCACATAATGGCTAAGGATGTAATAATAGCACTAGATTTTAATACTAAAGAAGAAGTATTTAAGTTCTTGGACTTATTCAAGGATAAGAAACCTTTTGTAAAGATTGGAATGGAACTATTCTATGCAGAAGGTCCAGAGATAGTAAAAGAAATTAAGAAAAGAGGGCACAAAATCTTTTTAGACTTAAAGCTTCATGATATTCCAACAACTGTTATGAAAGCAATGAAGGTATTATCTAACTTGGATGTAGATATGACCAATGTCCATGCAGGTGGTACAGTTGCAATGATGGAAGCAGCAATTAAGGGCTTAACTAGAGAAGATGGAACAAGACCACTTCTTATAGCTGTTACACAATTAACCTCAACAGATCAAAGAGCATTGGAAGAAGATTTATTAATAGAAAAGCCTATTGATGAAGTAGTTATGAGATATGCTCAAAATGCAAAGACAGCAGGATTAGATGGAGTTGTTTGTTCTCCTTTAGAAGCTGGCAAAGTTCATGCAACTTGTGGTGATAACTTCTTAACAGTAACTCCAGGTGTAAGATTTGCAGATGGAGATAAAGGAGATCAAAAGAGAGTAATGACCCCATTAGAAGCACGAAAAATTGGTTCAGACTATATTGTTGTTGGAAGACCAATTACACAAGCACAAGATCCTGTTGCAGCATATAATAGATGTATTGAAGAATTTTTAGGGTAGGAAATAGATATGAATAACACAGAAAGATTAATAGCAAAAGATTTATTATCAATTAAAGCAGTATTCTTCCGTCCAGAAGAGCCATTCATTTGGGCAAGTGGTATTAAGAGCCCAGTGTATTGTGATAATAGATTAACTCTTACAGCACCAAAGGTAAGAACAGATGTAGAAACTTCAATTGCAGAGGTTATTAAGAAGGAATATCCAGATGCAGAAGTATTAATGGGAACATCTACGGCAGGTATTGCACACGCAGCTATTACAGCACACATTATGAACCTTCCTATGGGATATGTCCGTTCTGGTGCAAAAGACCATGGTAGACAGAATCAAATTGAAGGAAGATTAGAACCAGGACAAAAGGTGGTTGTTGTAGAGGATTTGATTTCTACGGGTGGTAGTGTAATAGAGGTTGTAAACACACTTAGAGACGCAGGAGCAATTGTACTCGGAATCGTGAGCATTTTTACATACGGCATGAAGAAGGGCTTAGAGAGGCTTGCAGAGGCCAATGTTAAAAACATTAGTTTGACAAACTTTGACTGTATTGCACAAGTTGCAGCAGAAGAGAAATATATTAAAGAAGAAGATATAGCAAGATTAATAGCATTTAGAAACAATCCACAAGATGAAAGTTGGATAAAGGGATAATATGAAACACTTACTAAACATTTTAGACTTAACAACACAAGAGTTAGACGAACTAATCAAAACAGCATTAGATATTGAGGCTAATCCAGAGAAATACCAAGACAAGTGTGCACACAAAACACTAGCAACGCTATTCTTTGAACCATCTACAAGAACAAGACTTAGCTTTGAATCTGCAATGTTATCTTTAGGCGGAACAGTATTAGGTTTTTCTAGTGCAAGTGCAAGTTCTACGGCAAAAGGAGAAAGCTGCGCAGATACAGTTGAGGTAGTATCTGGTTATGTAGATATTATTGCTATGCGTCACCCAAAGGAAGGTGCAGCACAAGTTGGAATAGACCATTCTCGTTGTCCAGTTATTAATGCTGGAGATGGTGGTCATTATCATCCAACACAAACTCTTGCAGATATTTGTACAATATACAAAGAAAAGGGAAGATTAGACAATTTAACAATTGGTGTTTGTGGAGATCTTAAATATGGAAGAACAGTACACTCATTACTTGCATGTATGTCTAGATATGCTGGTATTAAGTTTGTATTAATTTCACCAAAGGAATTAGCACTTCCAGAGTTTGAAAAGAAAGAGTTTATTGAAAATAAAAATATCCCATATGTTGAAATGCAATCTCTTGAAGAAGCAATTCCACAACTAGATATTCTTTATATGACAAGAATACAAAAAGAAAGATTCTTGGATGCAAATGAGTATGAAAGATTAAAAGATAGTTATGTTCTCACAGCAGAAAAGATGGAGCTTGCTAAAAAGGATATGATAGTACTTCATCCATTACCAAGAGTTAATGAAATCTCTGTAAAAGTAGATAAAGATCCAAGAGCTTGTTACTTCGAAGAAACAAGATGTGGAAAATATATGAGGATGGCTCTAATTATGAAACTTTTAGCAGAGAAAAATGAACCATTAAATATCGAACAAAAGGATACGTACATAGGGGATTTGAAGTGTAATAACCCACATTGTATAACAGGCACAGAGCAAGAATTAGATAACCTTGTTTACAAGGATAAAGATGGATTAATTCGTTGTGCTTATTGCGATACAATAATTGGCTAATTGAATTAAACAAATATATCCATTAAACTTATATAAGGGGGAAAATATGAGCAATGGTATAAATGAGTTTGATAGAATGGTAGACGGCAAACTATATAATGCTGGCTCCAAGGAAATATTTAAGGCTCATCTTTTAGGATTGGCTAGAACTCAAAGATTTAATAAGATTTCTTATTTCCGTTTCTTTACAAGACAAAGAGCTCTACAAAGATTAATTCCTTCTTGCAAAGGCAAGAATTTCTTTGTGTTTTCTCCTTTTTATTGTGAATATGGTGTAAATATTACTGTTGGAAAGGATTGCTTTGTTAATTACAACGGAATCTTCCTAGATATTGCCCCAATAACACTAGAGGATAATGTTTGGATAGGAGCAAATGTTACAATTGCAACACCAAAACATCCATTCTTGGCAGAAGAAAGAGTAAACAATGAATATCCGGATGGATATCATGATTTAGAATATGGCGAACCAATTACACTTAAGAAAGGTTGTTGGATTTGTTCTTCGGCAACTATTTGTAGTGGTGTAACTGTTGGAGAGAATAGTATAGTTGCAGCTGGTGCAATTGTAACAAAAGATGTTCCTCCAAATAGTTTGGTTGGTGGAGTTCCTGCTAAGATTATTAGGGAGTTGGATGAACAAGATAGAATAAATGTTTGGGATACATATATTAAAAATGAAACACCTTTATCCATTAGAGATAAGATGAAAATAAACGGTTAGAATATTGAAAACGGAGGAATTATTATGGAAATGAAGTTTTATCGTTGTGCACATTGTGGACAAATAATAGCAGTAGTAAAGAAGACAGGTGTACCAATTATTTGTTGTGGTGAACCAATGAAAGAAATAGTCCCAGGAACAACAGATGCATCCTTAGAAAAGCATGTTCCAGTATATGAATTTAAAGATGGAAAGGTAGTAGTAAAAGTTGGTGCTGTAGATCACCCAATGCTTCCAGAACATTATATTGAATGGGTTGCAATTCAAACCAAGTATGGTAATCAAAGAAAAGCATTAAAGCCAGGAGATGCTCCACAAGTTTGTTTTAGACTTTGTGATGGAGATGAGGTTGAAGCAGTTTATGCATACTGCAATTTACATAGTCTCTGGAAAGCATAAGTTGATTCTTGGTATTTACTAAAATATATTGTTGTGTTAAAATCGTTAGCAAGGATTAAGAGGTATAGTTATGTACAATATTGATAAAAAAGTATGTGCAGATTGTGGATTTTGTAGTTACGTATGTCCATTTGATGCAATTGAACACCATCTCGATGAAAAATATTATGAGATTAACCAAGAAAAGTGCCAACAATGTGGCCAATGTTTTGATAAATGTATAACAAGTGCTATTTCTTGTGATGCTGATCAAGAAAAGGTTGCTGAAATCTTTATTAACGACAACTGTATTGGTTGCTCACTTTGTAGTAGAAGTTGTCCTGTAGGAGCTATTACTGGAAAGATTAAAGAGAAATTCAATATTAATCCAGATAAATGTATTAAGTGTGGTTACTGTGCTACAAAATGTAGAAAGGATGCTATCACTGTAAAGAAAGTAAAAGTTAAAGCGAAATAATTAGATTTTTTGTAAAAAGTCTTTTAATTCGTTAGATTGAGGAGAGTCGATGAACGTTTGGGCATCGGCTATTTCTTTTATCTCGCCGTTATCTAAGAATAGAACTGTATCAGCAAGTCTTTGTGCTTGCTTAATAGAATGTGTTGCAAGAATAATTGTACCGTTGAATTCTTCTTTGTATTTTTTAATTAATTCTTCTGCTTGAAGTGTGGCATTAATATCCATTGCAGAAGTAGGTTCATCTAATAAAATAAGAGGATGATTAATAACTAAACTTCTAACCAAAGCCATCTTTTGTCTTTCGCCACCAGAAAGGGTAGTTGCATTGGCTTTTTTGAGATGGAATAAATCTATATCTTTAAGCATTGTATCTATGCGATATTTACAATAGATTTTTTGGCCTACGCTATAGTTTGTTGGTATTCCTATCTTAATGTTGTTATACACAGACAAATCAAAGGAATAAGGCATCTGAGGCATATAGTAGATGTCATTGTTTTTGAATGGCATATCTATAGTAGAACCATCATCAATTTTGATTATGGAAGATAAAGCTTTTAATAAAGTAGACTTGCCTGAACCATTAGCACCGATAAGAGCATAAATTTTATGTTCTTCTAATTCGATGTTAATATCAAGCACTTTTCTATCGTATGATTTCTTTGCGACTATTTTCATTTCTTTTTCTTCCTTGAACCAACTATTTGTAGGATGCCACCAACTAGATTAAATCCTAATGTTATGGCTACAACGATTATTCCTAATGCTACAGCAAATTCGAGATTGCCTGTGTTGTAGTTTAGTGCAATATATGTTGTCATTACCATAGTTTTATGTAATATGTTACCACCAACAATTTGTACTGCACCAACTTCAGCTGTTGCACGTGCAAATGCAAACATATATGCTGCAATTAATTGATATTTATTTTCGTTTGCCATTAAAAGGAAAGTTCTTGTAGATCCAAGTCTAATCCCTTTTCTCGTTTCAAGCAAAGCTTGTCCTGAAGATTCTGCACTTGTTTGAACCATTCCAACTACAATTGGAGTAATAAGTAATATTTGTGCAATAATCATTGCTGGAACTGTGAATATAAGTTTTAATGGTCCAAATGGTCCTATTCCTCTAAAGAGGAGATATACTAAAATACCTATTGCAACAGGTGGTAGACCCATTAAAGTTCTTGCAATGATAACAAGAACCTTTTTACCTTTGAAATTATAAGTGGCTAATAATAAACCTAATGGAGCGCCTATGATAAAAGATATAATTGAGCTAGTTAAAGCCATAA
Organism: uncultured Clostridia bacterium; assembly: GCA_947305865.1. Classification (GTDB taxonomy): domain Bacteria; phylum Bacillota; class Clostridia; order Christensenellales; family CAG-917; genus RGIG8124. The sequence continues at coordinate 4,286 of CAMZEU010000017.1, read as the reverse complement.
TCATGGTAGTGGCAACCACCTCATTCATAAGGGGATTACCATTACCAATGATTTCAAATGCTTTTCCTAAAGATTGCCAAAAACTAGCCCACATATGATGAATTAGAATTTGTCTGGGTTAACAGCAATCATTGTATATGTGTTCTTGAGGTTGTTATCTGTTTCGTAAACAATTTCAAGATTTGGTATTGCATCTGTTGCGCCATTCTTGTTCTTGAGGTATGTACCTTTATCTGAAAGAATGTAAGCATTTTGTTCATTTGCCAATTGAAGTGATGCTGTCATACCTGCAGCAGCTGCAGTGTACCATGTATATGTTGCTGGATATGAAGCTGTAGATGTTGTTGCATCCCAACCAATATCATTTTCACCAGCGAGTTTCCAAAGGCTGATTTCTTTTGTGTGTGTACCACTGTTGTCGCCACGGCTTACGAATGGGCTTGCTGTTGTTTTAATTGCTTCGAATCCTGCAGCAATGCTTGCGGCTGTCTTAACACCAGCTGGATCTGCATGAGGACCTGCAAGTACGAAGAAGTTGTACATGAAAGAAATTCTTTCAGAAGAATAACCTGTTACTTTTCTTGCATAACCTGCTTCTACAAATGCTTCTTCTTGTGCTTTTGCATGAACTAAGATTAAATCTGCATTTCCATCTTTTGCGTTTTGAATTGCTTTACCTGTTCCAGCAGAGGATACTAAAATCTTCCAACCAGTTTGTTCTTCAAACTTTGTTCCGAGGAAACCTAATAAACCTGTATCATTAACGGATGTTGTTGTTGAAATTCTTACTTCATTCTTTGGATATTTGGATGTGCTATATTGTAATGATTCCAAAGTGCCACTATATGTTGGAGCATCTGCTAATAAAGTGAAGAGTGTTTCGCCATAATCTGCTGTGCCATATGTTGCAATGAGAGTATTTCTTGTTGAGGCTAAGCCCATCCAATTAATAAAGTCATCTGCACCAGCAGTGTTAATAAGTGGAGTTGCTGTTTCTTCAGGTGTTGTGTCTTTCTTGTTACATGCTACAAGTGTTACAACTGAAATTGCTAGTACAAGTACTAAAACTAAGACTAAAGTCTTTTTGCCAAAATTTTTCATATTTTTCTCCTTTCCAAAATGGGAGGCTAAATCGTTTCCAATTTAACCCTAACGTTCTAGATATCATGGATTGCTCTTTAGATAAGTAGAATCGGATTGTGATGTAAAAATTATAATTCTTTGAATTGTAAAAGTAAATAGAGAACAAAACAAAAATCCTGTATTGAAAAATAATATAACAAAATGTTATAATTATTTCACGAGGTATAATTATGAAATCAAAATACGGCGCTTATTGTGGCAAAATCGTTAAGATTGACTTAACAACTAGAGAAATTACAGATTACCCATTCTCAGATAAAGAAAGAGAACTATTCCTTGGTGGTAAGATTATGGCTGCCAAGATTATTTATGACAACATAAAGACAAAAATTGATCCACTTTCACCTGAGAATATGATTGTTATTGCAACGGGACCATTGAATGCTATGGGTGCACCATGTTCATCTCGTTTCGATACATCTACCATTTCACCACTAACTGGATTATATACATCCTCTAACTGTGGTGGTAACTTTGGTATGGCTCTTAAGAGAGCAGGTTATGATGCAATCATAATTACTGGTAAATCTGAAGAAAGAATTTACTTAAGCATCACAGATGACAAGATTGAATTCAAGAATGCAGATGCTATTTGGGGAATGAGAACTCAAGAAGCACAAAAAGCAATTCCAGAAAAGGGAGACAAATTTGTTATTGGACCAGCTGGAGAAAATCTTGTTAAATATGCTTGCGTAGTTTCAAATGAAAGAGCAGCAGGAAGAGGTGGCTGTGGAGCAGTATTTGGTTCCAAAAACCTAAAAGGTTTAGTTGCATACGGAACAAAGTCTCCAGAAGCATTTAACAAAGCAAAGTTAGATAAGGTTAATAAGGTATGGACAACAAGACTTAGAAACCATCCTTTAACCGGTGCACAAGTACCTAAACTTGGTACAGCTGGATTGGTTACACCAATGCATGCAAAGAATCTTCTTGCAACAAACAACTATAGAAGTGGTAAATTTGAACATTTTGAGGATGTTAATGGTGAAACACTTGCTGATGAATATCTTGTAAGAAACTCAGGTTGCACAACCTGTCCAATTAGATGTGCAAGAGTTGTTAAGGTTGAAGGAAAAGAGGTAAAAGGACCAGAGGTTGAAACTGTTGGTTTATTTGGACCAAACATCTTGAACCACGATATGCAATCTATTTTAGATTGGAACTATTTAATGGATGATCTAGGCATGGACACAATTTCTTGTGGTAATACAATTTCATTTGCAATGGAATTAAATGAAAAAGGAATGTGGAAGAACGGCTTGGAATTCGGAAAAATAGATAATATTGAACAAACATTAGAAGATATCGCATATAGAAGAGGAATTGGTGATGACCTCGCAGAAGGAAGTAGAAATCTTTCTCACAAATATGGCGGCGAAGAGTTTGCTATGAACGTTAAGGGCTTAGAGCTCGCAGCATATGAACCACGTGGTGCAGTTGGACAAGGCTTAGGATATGCAGTAGGTAATAGAGGTGGCTGTCACTTAAACGGTGGATACCTCGTAGTTGTTGAAGGTTTAGGTCTTAATGCAAACCCATACACAACACATGGTAAAGCAGAGCTTTGTATTACATTCCAAGACTTAATGGAAGCAGCAAGTGCAGGTGGAAGTTGTTTATTCACAACATATGCATTCTTCCCACAACCATGGGTAGCAAAACCAAACGGATTATTCACTAAGATTATTAACAAATTCATAACAGAAGTTGGGTTCGTACTTAGAGTTGTTCTTCGTGTACCAACGGTTTTAGCAGTTAACTTGCCACATATGTTGCCACATCCAAAGGCAATAGCAGCAGCTACAGGTATGAAATATACATTTGGTAAGTTCATTAGAATGGGTGAAAGAGGATACAACCTTGAAAGATTAATAGACTTAAATCTCGGATTGGAACCATTAAGAGATGATAAGCTTCCAGGAAGACTAACAGATGAGTTGCAAATCTTAGATAACCCAAAGAGTAAGGTACCACTAGAAAAATTAAGAGCAAATTATTATAGAGCAAGATTCTGGTCTAAAGACGGAAAACCAACAAAGAAATTAATTAGACGTTTGAAATTGGAGAAATAGTTATGGTTAAGGTAAAGTTTTTTGGAACAGCAAGAGTTCTTTTAAAGGACAAAGAAATGGAAGGTGACTTCAAAGATATCAGTGCAATGATAGATGCCATCTGTGAAAAATATGGAGTAACCAAAAAAGATATGAAGCAATATTATGTTTATGTCAATGAGGTAAACATTTCAACTCTAAAAAAATACAAAACTGAATTGAAGGATGGGGATGTAGTATATCTCCTTTCTCCAGCATCTGGTGGTTGATTTATGAATATAAATAAAAAGACTGTACTCGTTGTAGGCTGTGGTGGCCTCGGCGGGTATGTTATTCAACAATTAGGAAGAATGAATTTAGGCACTATCATCATTTTAGATGGAGATGTGTTTGAAAAGTCTAATTTAAACAGACAATTACTTTGTACAAAATCTAATCTTGGGATTAGTAAGGCACAAGTATATGCAGACTTTTTAAATGATATTACAGATGCGAAAGTTATTTCTTATTTTGCAAGATTAGATGAATCTAATGCAGACTTAATAAACAAGGCAGATGTTGTTATAGATTGTGTGGATTCAGTTAAGACTAGATTATTCCTTGCAGAGCAATGTAAAAAAAGAGGGAAAATACTTATTCATGCTGGAGTAGATGGAGAATGTGGACAAGCATTTATCTGTTATCCAGATAAGAATACAATGCAAGATTTCTATGGAGATAGTGAAGAGGTCCCACATAAGACAATATCTTTCAATGTAGGACTTGCTGCATCTTTAGAAACTATGCTTGCATACAGAGTACTAACCAATGATGACGAAGAATATAAAGGAAAGATTATAATCTTTGATTTGCCTTCAGGATTAATAAAGGTGATGAACTTATGAGAAAATTTGGTGTAATAGTTTCATCTGACAGCTGCTATAGTGGAACCCAACAAGATTTAAGTGGTAAGGCTATAGTTGAATATATGCAAAACAGAGGATATGAACTATCTAGAATAGTTATTCTCCCAGATGAAAGAGATATGCTTGCAAACGAAATGAAGAAGTTTGTAGAAGAAGAAGTACCTCTTGTCTTAACAACAGGAGGAAC
>CAMZEU010000016.1 GCA_947305865.1 uncultured Clostridia bacterium | reverse complement strand
CAGCGCCTTGACACCTCTCACCGCCCATTCATCGGCTACCCATGTCGGGGTTGCGAACCTAATCGCTTGGTTCACATTTATATACCGCACAACAGGACTCCGTGCGGTAGGGGTCATGGGGTGAGGTCTTACCGACTCTCGTGGGTCAGCCTGTTACTCTCAGGTTGCCTCACCCTCGCCCTTTGTATCTTGATTATAGCACACCTTGGGCTATTTGTCAAGTACTTTTTTTAGATTTTTTTAGCCTTGCGGTCGGCGGCCTTGATTCTGGCACGCGCCTGCCCATTAGAGACAAAGAGCCGACCGTAGCGCGCCTGTGCACGCGCACGCTTAAAGTTGTCGCGCATCTGAGTCATCTCCTTCCTTCTGGTATCAGTATAGCACTTTCGGGTGGTTTTGTCAAGCTTTTCCGGTTCGTCAAAATGCACAAAAATTTTGTTACTGAATTGTAACCGCGAAAAACGGCCGGCCCACCAGGTTGCGCTGGGGGCCGGCACGCTCGCGTATAGGGGTATTCAGTTTGTATGAATAAAAATGCATAAAAAAAATGTGGCTTTTTTCAAGCCACATTTTCAGCCAGCCATGCCAGCATCTTCTTGCTTTCGCTTCTGCAACGAATCTTGCACCGTCCGCCGTTGCTCTGGCTGTCTCTGTCCACAAAGCAGAACGCATACACAAAACGTTCAAATTCTTCGATGTTCATTTCGTAGGCGGTAAAGTCAAGCGTAATGTACACGAAAGTGTTGCTGTGAACGTTGGTCTTGTAGATATTCCAGATGCCGTCAAAATCTTCGCAACCATTGCAGAATTTGCCATTCATCAGAGTGAACTTGCTGGACTTAACGGAAATCTGCTTTTCACCAGCGTCCACATCAGAAGCCACGTTGTAGGCGGTGTGGTCATGCTTCGTGCGCTCGATGCCGTAGTGCTGGCAGAGTGCCCATTCACGAGCGATACCAGCGTTCTTTGCGGAAACAGGGGTAAGATTCATAGTAGTCATTTTTTTTATCTCCTTTTCTCTTTTGTGATTTAAGTATACCACAGGTTGTCCGGTTTGTCAAGGGGTTTTTTTTATTTTTTTTTTTTTTTTTTTTGAGAAGCTCTCAACTCCTCTTGACACTTAAAAGTATACCACTTCCGGGCGCATTTGTCAACAACTTTTTTTGCAAAAAATGCAAAAACTTTTTTCCCAAACTACCCCACCCGCCAAAACCGAGCGCCTGCCCAGGTGCGCCTGGGGACGCGCGGCCGACGTTAAGGCTTTCGAGGTTTCCACTTGCAAAAAGGCAAAAAAAAAGAAGAGGATTACTCCTCTTCGTCGGCGAGGTCAGCCAAGACCTCGTAGGTCTCAGCGTCCCAGATGGCGGCATTGCCTGCGCCCACGGCCTCGCAGAGGTCGCACGCCCTGCGATAAGCCTCATAGGCCGCCTCGCAACCATCAACGCGCCAGCTCTGCCAGCCTTTGCCCTCGCTCCAAATTCCAACTTCGTACATTTTTGTATCTCCTTTCTTTTTCTTTCTGATTGTATTATAGCATTTGTGCCCGAGTTTGTCAAGCATTTTTTTCAAAAAAAGAAGAACTTTTTTAAAGTTCTTCTTTTTCCCAATTAACACGTTCACCAAAAAGAAAGCGTCCACGCTTTTTAATATATTTCCGATAAAGGTATGCAGGAAGGTCAATGCAATTCAGACGAAAAGGGGTCTCTTCTCGATCTTCAATTAAAAGCCGCAGTTTGTCAGGGTAATTATTATCAAGTTTGAGAGAACGAGGGCAACGTGCTCCAATCCCCATAAAATAGTAGTATTCATGAAAACCAGCAATAGGCTCAAGAGTAATCAATTCGAAGAAATACATTTTTTTATCTCCTTTTCTTTTTCTATTGGTATTATAACATACAAATAACTATTTGTCAAGAACTTTTTTTACGCCCGGGCGAAAACTCAGGGTTGATAGCCCTGAATCCTCACATTGTGGACGATCAAGCCGCCAATCTCAAGGGCAACCTGTTCAGCTTTAAAGCCATCGGCGTAAGCACCCCAGAACCAGAGATCATTATCGATCTCACGGACAACCACAAACTCATAGTGGGAAGCATAGTCAGGCATGTTTAAAATGTTCATTATTTTATCTCCTTTTCTTTCTTTGTGATTAAAGTATACCACATTTGATCCCGCTTGTCAAGAGCTTTTTAAAAAAAATTTGAGGAAGATTTTTTAATCTTCCTCAAATTCTCCAAGGTAACCCTCGAAGGTTTTCCAACCAGTGTAGTAATTAAGGATGGCGCAAGCCGTATCCTCGGAGCATCCGCCGATGCCAAAAGCGAGATCCAGAGCGTTTTCATCAACGCCGACCACATCGCGCAGGATGTCATACATTTCTTCCCAATCATACTTCATTTTTTTTACTTCCTTTCTTTTATCTTCTGGTATTATAATAGCATACTTGCGGTCATTTGTCAAGAACTTTTTTGAAAAAGAAGAATTTTTTTTAATTCTTCTTTTCATCCAGCTGCATCTCAATCAACAGCTCACGCAGATAACCATGAGGGTTTTTACCCTGCTTTTTCAGCTCTTCAACTTTCTTAAGGAGTTCAGTCTTAGTCATTTTTTTAATTCCTTTCTATTTTTATTTTCTTCCCTCTTTCTGGTATCATTATAACATACGGGAATCCGGTTGTCAAGTGTTTTTTTAAAAAAATCGCAAAAAAATTTTCCCAGAGTTACACCGCGCCAAAAACCGCGCGCCAGCCAGGATGCGCCAGGTGGCGCGCGGCTCACGTTAAAGACCTGCGAGAATATAAAAAAAAGACCCCTTTAAGGGGTCGGGATGAAGCGAATAATCGCGCCATGCTTGCGGATCTCGTTGCGCTTCTCGGTGGCACTGTATCCATTCACCCACACCTCATAGCCATCAGCGAAGGTGTACCATCCACGAGTCTTGTTCTTAGCCATTTTTTTATCTCCTTTTCTTTTTCTTTCTGATTGTATGATACCACAAGCGGGCGCAAATGTCAAGAGTTTTTTTTGATTTTTTTAAAAAATTTTTGAGGTTCTCACAGAGTGGCGAGAACCTCAAGGATGTTCTGCACATCGTAGGCAGAGCCGAGCCAGTTGTCACGATTAGGCTTCTCATCATCGAAAAGCACATCATCAGAGGACTTGCAGAAGAGGCTCTTCGGAGTGCCATACTTCACGATGTTGACCTCATCGAACCGAACCGAACCGAGGTGCTTCTTGAGCCAAGCCTTCTTGACCTCAGCCACAGCCTCATTGTAGTTCTCAGAACCGCACTTGCTGAGCCAAGAGATAATCACAATCTCATGTCCCTGCTTCTGGAGCTTATTCAGCTTGCGAGCGAGGGAGTTCATGTTCAGCAGAACCTTAGCCTCACGATAAGGACGAACGTCCTCAGCAATCAGATTGTCGAGCCAACCCTCAACACCGTAGAGATTAGCAATCGTTCCATCCATGTCAAAGCAGATACGCATTTTTGAAATCCTCCATTTCTTTCTTTCTGTCTGTATTATAGCAGATAATCCGCATCTTGTCAATAGATTTTTTCAATTTTTCTAAAAATTTTTTTCAAGAGCGCCCGGGTGAAAGACTTCTCAGCAAGAGAAGTCTTTCCACATCGATTTTGCAGTTTTCAGATTGTAGAACTTGTTCAGCAGTTCGCCATCCATGTAAATTTCATAGTGGATTTTTTCAACAACAGTAATTTGCCGAAGTTCCACGCCGTTCTTGCTGGCGATAATCTCGCACACAGAAACAGTGTGAATTGCCATGCCCTTTTCAGAACAACCGCCCACATCGAAGCAAGCATCATGATGGCTCATAGCATTGTAATTAGTCTTGTCAAGGTTTACATTTCCAGTAGCAGTTTTCATTGTTTTTTAGCTCCTTTTCTTTTTCTGTCTTAATTATACCACATCGACTTTGTGAACCTGTCGTTTTAATGGTACTTGTTTTTTTCTTTCTCTCTTTCTGACACCTATAATATACCACATTCGGGCACGGGTTGCAAGCTTTTTTTATTCGTCAAATTGCACAAAAATTTTCACCACTAACATCGCGCGACAAAACCGGCCGCGTGCCAGGATGCGCCAGCGCGCGGCCGGCTGACCTTAAAGATTCCCAAGTTGCCACCCTAAAAAGCGCAAAAAATGAGTCTGGTTTTCACCAGACCCATTCAACCCCGCAGATCCATTCGCCCAGGGTTTCGGAGAAGTACCAGACTTCGATTTCTTCCTTAGCCCTGTACCACTCCATGGCCTCTTTGTGGCTCTCAGTGGTCTTACCAGTGGTCTTGCTCTTGTAGTACTGTTCACGCTTCATTTTTTTTATCTCCTTTCTCTTTCTGGTATTATAATACCACAATACGGGTAATTTGTCAAGCATTTTTTTAAAAAAAATAGCGACTTTTTTAAGCCGCCATTTTTTGCCAAAGAGCTGTATTGTTGTTGTAGTTTACCATGTTCCACAGATTTTTCGGAAGTTTATCGCTTCCTGTTGCGCTTCTGTAAACGTCGATTGCCTGTCTTACACTTGCAACCCATGCCGTCACAATCACGCCGTGGGGGTCGATGATAACGATAACACCTGTTGTTGTGAGCGTTGCAGTGCAGTCTCTACCTTTTCTATCAGGACCTTCAACGACTGGAACACCAAAACCGACTGTCTTGTTGATAATGTCAAATCTCTGCTGTCTCTCAATGTCCACGTGATAGCTTGTTACTGTCAAATCAATGGGTTTCATTTTTGTTATCTCCTTTTCTTTCTTTCTGTCTTTATTATAGCACAGCCGTCCGGGGTTGTCAAGCACTTTTTTTATAAAATTTATAATTTTTTTTGAATGTGTATTGATACTCAAAGCCGAACTTTTCAAACACATGGCACATTGCAGGGTTATCATTCCAAGGAGTAGCGCCCAATTCACCAAGACCAAGAGAGCAAATGTAACTAATCAGCGCAGAAGCAACGCCCTTGCCTTGAGACTTTTTGGAATACACGCATACTCTTGTAATTGCCGTGTATCCTCTGTGGGCTTTGTAAACAATAGCCGCAGAACCAAGCAATTTTCCATTTTCTTCAACTACAATCAAACGTTCTTGCCGCACATCTTCCTTGACTTGGGAAGTCGTGTTGTAATCCATGTGTTTATTTTGGATTGCGCGAATGATGTGGATTGTATCATTGTTTGTTGCGTATCTAATCGTCATTGTTATTACCTCTCTTATCTCTTGGTATTAGTATACCACACAAGTGCCGTTTTGTCAAGCACTTTTTTCCGTCCGGGCAAAAAAAGAGAGATGTTTTACCATCTCTCAAGATTCCATGCATCGTATTTTACATTAATGATTTCATCATCAAAGATGAGGTCTGTGCCCATGTCATCCATAACCATTGAGCAACAATCACCTTCAAGCCAATCTTCGCATCCATCGAACTGCCAAAGAAAACCATTAAAGTCCTCTACTGTTACAACGTCGTTGTCATAGTCAACATCGACAACCACAGTCGTCAGTGCGTACAGCTCATGCGTGGTCTCTGCTTCGCAGGTCACACAAGCAATCATCATCATTGCAAGGATTACCAGAATAAACGATACAACAGCCTTTTTCATAGTTTTTTTATCTCCTTTTCTTTTTCCTTTGTGACTATAGTATAACACATGATGTATGTCCTGTCAAGTGTTTTTTGTAAAAAACTTTTTTTTATTTTTTTGTATTTACCTCTTGACAGATTGCCCGTTCTGTGTTATACTACAATCACAAAAGAGAGATAAACTACTAAAGAAAGAGGTAACTACAATGGCTAATTACGATGTGTTTGATGAGATCTTCTGCGGTGTGATGGATGAGCTTGGCTTGTCTGGTTGGTGGGAACTCTTTGACTCTGGTGAGTTTGATGAGGTTGAGCACCGCATCGCTGAGCGCTTCTCTGTGGCTGACGCTACTGAGGTTGAGGGCTTTGTTGAGTGGTACAACATCATGGCTGAAGAGCTGTGAAAAAAAGACCCTATTTAAGGGCCTTTAATTTTAGGAATAGAGTTAGAGGTATCTAACCGAGTGTAATTAGTTGCATTTTTTTGTAACCCTTTTGTTACCGCGGCAAGGGCTTTGGAGGTTGGTGCGTTCGCATTCGGCGTTCCTTTATAGAGGGTAGGTTATCCTTGTGTAAACCTTGGTAAGTAAGATGTAGTATTCTACTAATAGAAAAGATGTGTATAGTATTGTACATGTATGTGCATTGTATAGTTCCTTCTTTATGTATGTGTATGTATGTAACCTTTCTCTTTGTGTATGTGTATAGTCTCTTTGTGTGTGTGTGTGTGCTTCTCTCTCTCTCTCTCTTTGTGTGTATTGCTTATGTGTATGTTGTCTTTCTCTTTGCTTCTCTCTTTGTGTATGTATGTATGTTGTCTCTGTGCTTCTCTCTCTTTGTGTATGTATGTATGTGTGTGTTGTCTTTGTGCTTCTCTCTCTCTCTCTTTGTATGTGTGTGTGTTGTCTCTCTCTGTTGTTGTCTTTCTCTTTGTGTATGTATGTGTGTGTTGTCTTTGTGCTTCTCTCTCTCTCTTTGTGTGTGTGCTATTACCCACCTGTGCGTCCTCTCTTTGTGTAGGTGTATGTATGTGTGCGTATTGTTGTACAGTATGTCTACGTGTATACTCTTGCTGTGTATAGCCTTGTGTAGTACTGTGGTATACTCTTGTGCTGTTACTCGGTGAGCGTTACTGTGTAATGCTTGTGAGTATGTTTGTGTATTAATTAGTATGTTTTATTTAATGCATGATAGATACTACATTAATGTATTAGTAGGTGGTTAATACACTATTAACTAAGGGAGTAAAATTATAGTGTCTTACTCTTATGTAATACTTTAGCTTAAGTATTGGGAGACATTAGCGCTTGACTTTTGTCCTGCTATTGCCTACATTTTTTTCCACAGTTACACCACGCCACAACACGGCTCGCTTCCTGCAGTACGTGCGTCAGCGCGCCGTCGCATTATAGAGTGCTACGAGTTGTCGTATTGTATGGCGGTAAAGAATAGTAAACGTGTGCTACTAAATTGCAGCACACGCAATACTTTTCTATGTATTTGTTGGGCGGTGATTAAATGATGGTCAGGGGTGTGTTTGGCCGAGGTCGGGCAATAGGGGTGTACGTATTTTCTGGACCGACGATAGCAATACCTTTAATGTGTGTATGTCAGAAGAAAACGGCCTTGTAATTGGGGGGTGTATTTCGGGATAAAGATTTTTTAAAAAAATTTTTTCTATTTGAGGTGGCCCAGAAACTTTCTCAGGCATTTTCCAATTCGGCATTACGGTATCTCAAAAAAATCCTCAGACGTGCATTAATTCACCGTCTCCGCTTTTAACTTTTCTCTTTCATCATAACTTCTAATTCGATCAGCGGCTGCTGCCGCATCTAAATGCGCCAACACCTTCCAATAAACTTCTCGCTCTAAAATTAATTTATCTCTTTGTTCTAATGTTAAACCTCTCGGATTATCAATCCGCACATCTAACTGATTCATTTCAGTCCAAATAAAATGATAAACATTATTTACAATAGCTTCATACTTATTCATCTTTGTTCCTCATCTTTATTAAATCGTCTAATAACATTTTTTAGGGCTGCCGCATATCCCTTCCAAAAGCGCGGGTCATTATCCTCTAAATCAGCAGCTTGCCGCATTTCTTCAGTTACCCATTCTATTAGCTCTTGGAGTGATACCCAACCTTTAATTATTAGCTTTTTCAATTACTCTAATTCCTACGTAAGTATTTCCATCATCATCTGAAATGGTATAAAAATCGACTTTATCGCCAACATTCATATTTAAACGATTTTTCATATTTTGAGGAATACTAATACGTCCAGAAGCATCAATCTTTCGTGGCGTATTTTCACATACAAAATTACTCATTAATAATCTCCTTTATATTCATATCAAGCCAATCGGCTAGTAAATGTCTATGACAAAATTCATTCGCTGTTTCATAACAACAAAGTACAACATTTCCATATGTTTCATCAAGAAACCGCAACATTGCTTGTACTCTTGGTTTTAAATTACTATCTTTATTTAATTGCATTAAATATTGCCAACTAAAAATATTTTCATCTATTTCATGATTTTTAAATCTCATTAATTTATCTGCTGTTGGCGCTACAGATTGAATTTCTAAACCTTTCCATCCTTTTGGAGGAAATCTCGTGATGCTAATAGCTACGCTATTAGCTGGAAAATTGCGGTAATTACTAAAATATGATGTATAAATTGCCATTTTTATTATTCATCAAACAATATAGAATAATCTGTATCATTGCGATATACTCCTTGCTCTCTATAAGGGCAATTATGAAATACTGGACAAGAAAATGCACATTGCTTTTCTGCACTTTCACAAGGATAAACTGTTTTGTACCATTCATGAAATGCCCTATCATAGGATGGTGCGGTTTCTCCTTGCTGATGCTGTTGGGCAAATTTGGATAATACATTATATCCAAAATTTTTAAGAATATATTTACCTTCCCAAATTTCACGAGAAATCATATAATTTTCCCTATATTCCTTTGCTCTTTTTAATCTTTCTTGCTGTTCTTTTGTTGGGTCATCAATAGTTATTTGTGTTCCTCGATGATGACCATTTTCATCATATAATTCTTTATAATGATGATATTCATTTTCAATATCTCTAATTAATTTAAATGGATCTTTTATTTTATTTTTTGCACAATGATCATGCCAAGCTTCATGAGTATGAAAAATCTTTGCACCATCACCAGAAATTATAATTGGCCCATTATGCATAATATTACCTCTTTTTTCTGTCTCATTTCTGTAAATATTATAACATTTTTTTCAAATTTATTCAAATTATACATAAAATTTTTTAGATAGTTTGACAGTTAGAAATTTTTTTGTTATACTATAGTTGTAGATTGGAGGTTGATTAATAATTGATCAAGTTAGATTATACTCTTGAAAAGCCAGAAGAAAGAAATGAATTAGTCAAACAAATACTTGAAGAAAATCCTAATCCAGGAGAAAAGTATTTAGAGATTATGGCTGACTATCTTATTCTTTGTATGGAAAAACAAGAACGTCGTGAGCGTAAAATTCTCACTGATAATCGCATGACAACTGTTAATAAACGTGAAACCTCCTTTGAAGGGCTTGTTTCCCAATTTGAAAATGGTGAAGATGGTATCTATAATCTAATTAAAGAAGATAAAAATGTAATATTTTAGCCTAAAATTAGTATTACTAAAAAAGATATAGAGGAAATACCTGAGCTTCGCCAATTACGCGAAGCTATCGCTATATGGGAAGAGAAGTTAAAGACAGCAAGAGGACGAGATGCTTTTATAATTAAAAGTACATTGATTGAACTGCGAAAAGACCAATATGTTATAAAAAATGCTTATCGCAGACCCGTGACCTTAATGAAGATTACCCATTCTCGAAATACGCCTGAACTAGACGGAGAGATTACCATTAATGAAGATGGGACATTATCTTCAACAGGAGTTAGTTTAATAAATCCTGCTGTTTGTGAAGCTATCTTATGTAATTATTCTAAATTAAAACAAGATAGTTACGAAGATTTCGTGAATGATACATGGTATATAATTTATGATTTTGAAATTTTATGTGATAAAGCATTGAAAGATTACCCATTATATTAGAGATTAGTTGAATATAAAATAGACGGCATGTAGAATATCGATATCTAGACTGCCCTCCAATAGGAGTTTGGAATTAAACATAGCGTTGAATATATTTCTAGTTTATGGCGTAAAAAAATCCCTGGACTTATTGCGCTCCAAGCAGAAGATGATTATTTAAATTGGTATTATACAACAGTTGAGCGAGGAAAATTTAAAAGATGTAGTAGATGCGGCTAGGTTAAATTAGCACATAATAAATATTTTTCAAAGAATAAAACTAGTCGTGATGGGTTCTACTCTATTTGTAAATGCTGTCGAAACAAGAAAAAGTGAGTTTGGGCAAAAATTGATAGTCCTATTAAAAGAAAATTCTGCTCAACTTGTAAGTAAAAATTTTTTAATATTAATGGGCAGAATAACGACATTTCAGCCTGTTGATTTTTATTACCAACAGAGATAAAGGAGGTCGTTAAATGGCTGTAAAAGTTAAAAGATATTGCTAGAAATGCAATAGTACAAAAAATGAAGATAATTTTTATACATCAAATAATAGAGAAAAATATCCAGATGGTCGATTAAATTTATGTAAAGACTGTTTAACGATGCGTGTAAATAACTGGGAACCAGATACTTATATGTGGATTCTTCAAGAATGTGATGTACCTTATATTCCAGATGAATGGAATAAATTATTAGCTTCATATGCAAAAGATCCTGCTACTGTCACGGGTATGACAATCATTGGTCGTTATCTTGCGAAAATGAAGCTTAAACAATTTAAAGATTATAGATGGAAAGATACTGAGTTCCTCCAAAAGATGGAATAGCATAAAATGGAAGAGGCTATGAAACGTCAAGGGTATGATATTTAGCAAATTGTAGAAGCTTAGGAAAAAGCTAAATTTGAAGTTCCAACTGAGCCATTAGAAATTCCAATTCATGTAACTTAGCCGAGCGAACCAGAATATTAGACAACTCCATATAATCTTAGCCAACCGGCTTATTTTGATTAGTTCCCTCCAGAAGAAGATGATAATTCATTAGCCAGTCAATTAACTGATGAAGATAAATTAATGCTTCGTGTAAAATGGGGAAAAACTTATAAGCCTGATGAATGGATACAATTAGAAAAATTGTATAATGAAATGATGGAATCATATGATATTCAATCTGCAGGGCATATTGATACATTAAAAATGATTTGTAAAACTTCATTAAAAGCTAATCAATTACTTGATATGGGTGATGTTGATGGAGCTTAGAAAATGGTTAAAATGTATGATATGCTCATGAAATCTGGTAAATTTACTGCGGCCTAGAATAAAACAGATAGTGGTAATGCAGTTGACTCCATCAGTGAATTAATTGCAATGTGTGAAAGAGATGGATTTTTTCCTCGTTATTATGTAGAATAGCCAATGGATAAAGTCGATAGAACATTGCAAGATTTATAGAAATATACTAGAACTCTTGTAACAGAAGAAATGAATCTTGGCAACTTAATTGAGGTTGCTGTTAAACAAATTCAAGCTGATAAGGAAAAAGAAGCATTGCGCGACGCTGATGCGGCCGGTGATGATGATGCCTTTGAAGCAGAACTTTTTGATGAAGATGAAAAAGCTTTCTTAAATGATGAAGACTTTTAGCAATTAAAAGATTTAGTTGAGGAAGATACAATAGATGATGAAGAATATCTTGCCTCACTTCTTGATGAAGAGGAATTAATTTAATGGCTCTTAAAGATATTCTTGAAATGTCCTCTGGAAAAAAGAAAAAGATTGGTGTTTCTGAAGAAAGAATTGAGCCAGTTAAGGAAACCATCCGCCAATATGTCAGTTATTGGCGAGAATATCCAGATATGTTTATTGATTTTCTTTAGACAGGCATGGATGGTGAAATTCCAGAAGATGGATTAAAGTTTTATTTTTATCAAAGAGTTTTTTTACGTGCGGCAATGCGTTTTAAATATGTATATATGGTATTCCCACGTGCTTATTCAAAATCATTTCTTTCTGTATTAGTGTTAATGATTCGTTGTATTCTTTATCCTCGTGCAAAACTTTTTGTTACATCAGGAGGTAAAGAATAGGCCGCAGGAATCATTAAAGAAAAAGTTGATGAACTTTGTCGATTAGTTCCGGCACTTGATAAAGAATTGGACCACCGGCCGGGTAAAACCAGAATAAGCAAAGATTATTGTATTTTTATGTTTAAAAATGGTTCTTATTTTGATAATATTGCGGCAACCGAAAAAAGCCGTGGTAAACGTCGTCATGGTGGTTTAATAGAAGAATGTGTTGGTGTTGATGGACAAATTCTTTCTGAAGTTATTATTCCTACAATGAATGTTTCTCGTCTTTGTATGGATGGGGAAATGCATCCCGAAGAAACTTTAAATAAATCTCAAATATATGTAACTACCGCTGGATGGAAAGGCACTTTTGCTTATGATAAATTAATTTAGTTATTAGTTTGGATGATTACCGAACCAGAAAAAGCTTTTATAATGGGAGGAACTTGGCGAATACCTGTTCTTGTTAAATTATTAGATAGAACATTCCTACAAGATCTCCAACGAGATGGAACTTATAATGAAGCTTCATTCGATCGTGAATATGAAAGTAAATGGTCTGGTACTGCTGAAAATGCTTTCTTTAATGGTGAAACTTTTGATAAACATAGAGTTTTAAATCAACCAGAATATGAGTATTCTGGTCGTTCTTCTGCTAAAGGATATTATATTCTTTCTGTTGATGTAGGTCGTAAAGGATGCGACTCTGTTGTTTGTGTTTGGAAAGTTACTCCATAGTCAATGGGTCCAGCAATTAAATCTCTTGTTAATATTTATACAATGGCAGATGCTCATTTTGAAGATTAGGCGATTAAATTAAAGAGATTATATTATAAATATAAAGCCCGTAGAATTGTAATAGATGCTAATGGTCTTGGTATTGGTTTGGTGGATTATATGGTAAAGCCGCAGCATGTTGCTGAAACTGGAGAAGATTTTCCAGACTTTGGTGTATATGGTGGAACTCAAGATGATGCTGCTGAAGAATATAAAAAGTTTCATACTAGTGAAACTGAAGAAGATGCTATGTATTTAATGAAAGCAAATGCGCCAGTTAATACTGATGCACATGCTAATTTTTAGACGATGCTTAATGCAGGTAAGATAAAATTACTCATTGATGAAAGAATCGCTAAAACCAAGTTATTAAATACAAAAGCAGGACAAAAAATGAGTCCAGAAAAAAGGGCAGAATATTTAAAACCATTTACCTTAACTTCCATATTAAAAGAAGAGATGATGAATCTTCGAGAGGAAAATGAGGGAGTAAATATTATTCTGAAACAAGCTAATAAAAGTATTAAAAAGGATAAATTCTCTGCAGCTGAGTACGGCTTATTGTACATTAAACAAGAAGAAGATAGTAAAAAGAAAAAGAAAAAATTTAAAGTGACAGATATGATGTTTATGTCCTGAGGAGGTTAATATGAGAGCTAGTCGTGGAGAGATTAAAATTGAAGAAATCCTAGAAGAAGCTGGGTTAAATTTTGAAGAAGAATATATCTTTCCTGGGTTATAGAGCGATTCTGGTAAACCTCTTCGATTTGACTTTGTAATATTTGATGATGATGGTCGAATTGATTTTATCATTGAATATTAGGGTAGACAACATTATGAACCAAGTGCAAAATTTGGTGGTAAACGTGGATTCTACCAATAGCAATATAATGATAATAAAAAGCGTAGATTTTGCGCTTTACATGATTTAAAATTAATTGAAATTCCTTATTCTGATGAAAATTTAATTGATTTTGATTATATAATGCATAAAGCTGGTTATTAAGGAGGTGGAATCTTGGACGAACTTATGGAAAAGAGACAAGATACCATCCACGCTAAAGGTTTCGATATTTTTAATTTTAATTATGCTGATCCTGAAAAATTAGCAGAATTAGAAAATGTTAGTGAATATGGGAAAATTAAAATTGGCGTAAAACAACTAGAAGATGCTATCTTAGAACTTGGCACACTTCGTCAAGCACGACTTCCTTTTTGTAATAAGAGAGATATAATGAAGGCGATAGTGGAAAGAGATTACAGAAAACTTCGTTAGATTTCTGATTTCTTTTATGCCGCCAGTGGTATTTATCAAACCGTTTGTAATTATTTTGCTTTCTTATATCGCTATGACTGGATGATATATCCAGAAAATGTTAGTGAAAATGCAAAACCAGAAAAAGTCATTGATGAATACACAAAAATTCTTAGCTATTTAGATAATTCCTATATTAAAAAATTATGCGGTGAAATTGCATTGAAGGTAGTTAAATATGGCTGCTATTATGGATATTTAGTTTAGAATAGTAGAAATATTGAATTACAAGAATTACCACCAGAATATTGCCGTACTCGTTATTCTATTGCGGGCGTTCCTGCCGTAGAATTTAACATGGCATTTTTTGATGAAAAATTCCACGATGTTGGATACCGCATGAGAATCATTAAGATGTTTCCAGAAGAGTTTGCAAAAGGGTATGCTTTATATAAACAAGGTAAACTTGGAAGCGATAATGAAGTAATTGATACTATTGATAAAGGATATTATCGTCCTAGTTATGGTTGGTATTTACTTGATCCAGCATGTACTGTAAAGTTTAATATAAACGGCAGTGACATACCTATTTTTATTAATGCGCTTCCTGCAATCCTTGACTTAGATGCGGCCCAGGAATTAGACCGTAAAAAGCAAATGCAGAAGTTATTAAAGATTTTAGTACAAAAGTTACCAATGGATAAAAATGGTGACTTAATATTTGATGTAGATGAAGCTCGTGATATTCATAATAATGCAGTAGCAATGCTTCGTAGAGCAATCGGTGTTGATGTTATCACAACATTTGCTGATGTTTAGTCTATTGATATTAGTGATAAAAATACTACAACTTCTCAAGATGACCTTGAGAAAGTCGAGCGTACTGTTTATAATTCTTTAGGTGTTAGTAGAAATTTATTTAACACCGATACTAATTTAGCTATGAGCTATTCAATTTTAGATGATGAATCTACTATGCGTAGCTTAATTTTATAGTTTGATGTATTTTTTGATAAAATTGTAGAAAAGAAAAGCACAAAGAAATTTAATTTTAGATTCTTTATGCTTGAAACTACACAATATAATTATAAAGATATGTCAAAGATGTACAAGGATTTAACTGCAAATGGTCAATCAAAGTTTATGCCAGTTGTAGCATTAGGTCATTCTTAGAGTTCAGTTCTTAATCTTGCTTACTTTGAGAATGAAATTCTTGATTTGCCTGCTATAATGATTCCTCCATTAATGAGTTCTACCATGAGTGGGGAAGATATTTTGGGCACCAGAGAACAATCTAAAAAAAATAATTCTTAGAATACATCAGAAGGCAAAACAGGTAGACCTGAAAAGCCTGATACAGAAAAATCTGATAAGACTCTTCAAAATAGAGAGTCTATAACGAAATAACATGAGAGGAGGGTTAACAAAAAAGTGGCTCATATTAGTGTAAAAATGGATGATATGCCAATGGAAGTTGTTAAGATTGAAGCAATTAATCCTCTTATCTCAAAAGTTTAGATAAAAGTTTGTTATGTAGGTGATGAACCTAATCGTAACAAGAGTATTATTACTAAAGATGTGGCACGCGAGTTAGCTCAAACCCTTCCAGGTTGTCCAATTGTTGGATACTATAATGAAAATACCGAAGATTTTGAAGAACACAATAGAGTAATAGATATTTCAAATGGTAGATTTAGAGTAGTTGATACTACTCGTCCATATGGTTTTGTACCTACAAATGCGCGAGTGTGGTTTGAATGGTATGAAGATGATGGAGTTGCTCATGAATATCTTGTTACTGAGGGCTACATTTGGACTGGTTAGTATCCAGAATCTCAAAGAGTTGTAGATGAAGGAAATAATCAATCTATGGAACTTGATAATGATTCTTTAAATGCTTATTGGACAAAAGATGGTAATGGAAAACCACAATTTTTCATAATCAATGAAGCAATAATGTCTAAACTTTGTATATTAGGTGAAGAAGCGGAACCTTGCTTTGAAGGTGCCAATATCACTGCTGTACAATTTTCTTTTGAGGATGGTTTTAAAGAAAAATTATTCTCATTAGTTAAAGAGATGCAAGAAATTTTGAGTAATGAAGGAGGAACACCAGTGTTTAATACTTATGCTGTTGAAATTGGTGAGTCCCTTTGGAGTGCTATTTACGAGTATATTTGGAAGCTTGGTCATGATGATGATTATTGCCCATTATACAGTATTGATGGCATTTTTGAAGAAGGAACCCAAAAGTTCGCCATTCTTCGTGATCGTAAAAATCTTACATATCATCGTTTAAACTTCTCAATTGATGAAGCAAATGGCTTTGTTCCTGCTGAGGAACTTGAAGCTGTTGCTCCAGAATATAAACCTCTTGAAAATCCTCAGTTTGCGCTTGAGGCAGTTGAGGCTTATGAGACTCAATTTTCTGCCGAAAAGAAAGCAGAAGAGGAAGAAGAGAAGCAGCCAGAAGAAGAACCAGCATCAGAAGTAGTTGAACCAGAAAAGGTTGAAGAAAAAGCTACTCCTGAAGTTGTAGAAGAAGGCGAAAAAGATGACGATGAACCAAAAGATAAATATAATCTTGAAGAAGTCGTCGAATATGCAGAACTCAAAACTGAACATGAAAATCTTCAACATTCTTATGAAGAACTTCAGACTAAGTTCGCTGAGTTAACTGAAACTGTTAATCAGTTAAATGCTCAAATTGAGCAGTTAACTAATGATAACAAAATATTATCTGATTATAAACTCGAAAGAGAACGTGAGAAGAAACAGGCTCTTATTACTGATACATTCTATATGCTCTCTGACGAACAAAAGAAAGATTGCATTGATAACATTGATACTTATAGTTATGATGAAATCGAAGCAAAACTTTCCGTAATTTGTGTGCGCAACAAGGTTAGCTTCGACCTTGACAAGCCAGAAGAAGAGAAGAAACCTATTACCTATAACATTGACCATGTTGAAGATGATATCGATAATAGTCTTCCTGCTTGGATTCAGCGCGTTAAAGAAGTTGCGAAAGAAAACAACATTTAATGAGGAGGAAGAAACAAAATGCTTAGTGATTTCTTAAAGAAGAATATTAAAAGCCAAGCTGGTTTCATTCAAGCAAATGGTTATGGCTATGGCCAAGTAGAGCCAAACCACCTCTCTGGACAGGCAACAAAGGAAGTCTATGCGCAGTTACCTGCAAAGAAGGATATTGAAATTCTTGAAAATGGTCAGTTTGCCAAATATAACTATGCTGACGAAGTCGTTGATTTCGAAGGCCCAGGCGAGTGGATGCTCGTATTTAATGAGATTAAGCTTTATCGTGATCCTATGCAAGCTGATTGCGAATTTGCAATGATTCGTGACAATTATCAGGCTCGTGTTTACAGCCCATTTGGTGGTGCTAAAGACGGTAGCGTTGATGATAGTTGGGCAAAGCAGTCTCGTTATTACAATGGTCAGGGTGTAGATGCTAAAGATGGTTCCATTACATTTGATAATGATGCTGGTACTGTAAGCTTTGGTGATAAGACATTCCCAGTTGATGATGTCACTGCAGCTCCTGATATGTATGAAATTTATTATAATGAGGATCCTTTCCATATCCTTGGTGCTTATAAAGAGAAGCTTATGCCAGAAAATGGTAGTTCCATGGTTCCTCGTCTTATCAAAACTCATGTTGGTGATATCTTTACCACTAATATGATTAAAGAAGCTTCTGTTGCTCTTAAAGATCCACTTTATGTTGGTGATGATGGTATCCTTACCAAGACTAAGGGCACTAATTCTGGAGATATGGTATGGCAAGTTGTTAAAGTTTATACAATGCCTGACCATCAGCCTGGCGTAAAAGTCATGCGTATCGCCTAATAGGAAAGGAGAGAAAGAATAATGTTAGAGTTTAAAGAATTACTTCAACTTATGAAGGCTGCTGCTAGAGCCAATTCTTCTGCTCCTACCACTTATAGTTTTAATGGACAGAATCTTAGCGGTGAGGCTATTAACGAGACTCTTCGTGAAGAATTAAGAGAACTTTGTGGTTCTAATGCCGCATATCGTGAGAACAAGAATACCATCTTCAGTCTTATTGAGCAGACTCTTGATGAAGTTCTCCCAAAGAAAGTTACTGAAACTTATATGCAATTTGCAGAAGTAAAGACCTTTGGTCAGGGTGATAAGCCCATCTTCCGCAGAAAGCTCAATTCTAATAATCGTGCAAAGCAATTCATTACTCGTATCGGTCTTGCAGGCGTTTATGAAGTTTTCAAGCTCGGTCGTAATGAAGAGACCTTTGAAGTACGCACCAGCGCTATCGGTGGCGCAGCCCAGATCGGTTTTGAGGAATTCCTCGATGGCCGTGTTGATTTCGCAGAAGTAACTCGTATCGTATACGAGGGTATGGAAGAACTCATTGCAAAAGAAGTTGCACATGCTCTTAAGGCTTCTATCAATCAGCTTCCTCCTGCAAACCGTGTTGCTGCTAATGGTTTTGATGAAAATGAATTCGATCGTCTTATCTACATTGCAAGCGCATACGGCGTACCTGCTATTTACTGCACTTATGAATTCGCAGTAAAAATGATCCCACAGGAAGCATGGCGCTATACTGAGGGTATGAAGGAAGAGCTTTGGCGCACCGGTCGTCTTGCTAACTACAAGGGTCACACCGTGACTATCCTTGAGCAAGGCTTTGAAGATGAGACTAATGAGCGCAAAGTAATTGATCCAGGTTATTGCTGGATTATTCCTTCTGGAGCAAATAATAAGCCAGTTAAGATTGCTTTTGAAGGCAATACTCTTGTTCGTGAAGAAGATAATCGTGGCGATTGGTCCAAAGAAATTCAAGTTTATCGTAAGGTCGGCGTAGTTGCTATGCTTACCAACGATATTTGCTGCTATGTTGACACCTCTCTTATGGGTCAGATGGAGACTTGGTTCCTTAATGGCATAAGCGGCAATGTTATTACTTATGATGGACGTTTCGATGGTGCTGTTAACCAGGATGGCAGTGATGCTGGTTCCGATAGTCAGGGCCAGAGTGGCGACGATCAGGGTAATACAAACCCTTAATTGCAGTAACAGCAGCTAAATTAGTTACCGCACCTGATGATGTTAATAAAGAGCAATCTCAAGCAAATCA
>CAMZEU010000015.1 GCA_947305865.1 uncultured Clostridia bacterium | reverse complement strand
CTTTCTTCATTTCTCCACCATACCAAGTATTTAAAATAACTTGTTCACGGCTTGTGATGTTGAATGCTACACATGTTTCTGAATTAAGTCCAAGTTCTTTATAGTTATCTACTTTTGCTTTGGATGCATTATAAACAACGAAGTCTGGTTCGTATGTCTTTAATCCTTCCTCTGTTGGCATAATGAACATATTCTTAATGAAATGTGCTTGCCATGCAACTTCCATAATGAAACGAACTGCCATTCTTGTATCTTTATTAGCACCACAGTATGAATCTACAACAAATAATCTCTTGTTACAAAGCTCTTTAATACCGAGATCTTTTACTGTCTTCCATACGTCTTCACTCATAGGGTGGTTGTCGTTTTTGTATCCTTCTGTTGTCCACCAAACTGTATCTTTTGAGTTCTTATCCATAACAATGTATTTGTCTTTAGGAGAACGTCCAGTATATACACCTGTCATAACGTTAACTGCACCAAGTTCACTAACTTGACCAACATCATAACCAGTTAAACCTGGTTTCATTTCTTCTTCAAATAATTGTTCATAAGATGGATTGTAAACGATTTCTGTGGTACCAGTAATACCATATTTTGTTAAATCAATTTTTGACATAATCTATATCTCCAAAAAATTATTTTTCTATATTATAGCAACAAATTTCAAATAATGTAACATTATTAGAAAAATTATGCCTTATTTTTACTTTCATATGCTTCTTTTAACCTATCTATTGCCATTTCTACACTCAGTGTGTGATAAGCTAAATAAACTCCTCTCATTAATCTAAATGGAGCAATTATATAAATCTCTTTACTTGTTTCCCCTGTATAATAATGCCAAAATCTATAGACATATCCAATCCAATATAAAATATCTTCATCCGTTTCCCTACCGGTAGACTTCAACTCATTATTATTTTCATCAATAAGTGCTTCAATAAGATATTTTTTACCTGCCCATTGATAAAAATTAATCTTTTTATCCATATATCGTGCAATATTAGAGTTCATGAAGGTTTTTATAAACGATTCTGCATCATATCCTAATCTTTGACCATCAACAAACATTTGACCTATCTCATCGCATAAATCTATATCAATTTTACTAAAATCTATCATAGTTTATCTTCCTCCATAATTTCATCAAAGTATTTCCCTTCTCTACGATATTTTAACAAAGTGCTATCAGTAATGATTTTAGATTGATATTTCAATCTCTCATATTCATCTTCAATCACTATTTTTTCAAATTCGTTTATTTTTCTTTTATCAATGATTTTAATTTGATTGCATGCCTTTTCTGTTATTGCGACAGTTTGTTTCCCTAAATCCATAGCCAACAAACAATTTATTAATGCAACATCTGTTATTGATTTGTTAAAGAAACGTGTTAACGAAGTAAAAATTTTATCATCTGCTATATATCCTCTTACCAAATCATATCCATTTAGTCTATTTGCATATTTTTCATATAATTTAGAGCCCTTATATTCTTCCATAAAACCACGGCTAAATGCTATAAGTAAAGCCCAGTCTAAGTCCAATTTTAAATCCAAAACTTTTAATCCATCATAATTTATTTTTACATAGTAAAAAATCGGATTATCAAAACCACTAATAAGTGTTAAAGGCTGAAGTATTTTTTCTCCCATATAAAAACCTTTTCCAAAATCGCATGCAGATCTACTATTTGGTTCTATATCTCCAACGATTCCACTTTTTGAACCGTGAAATAGAACATCAGCTTTATCATATGAATCAACCACTTCATTAAAAATGCTCAAATTTTTATCTTCACAGAATCTTGCTAACTGAAGTAATGCCATCTTGGTTGGTTCAGTTTTATTATTTTCCCAACGATTAATTGTTCCAATAGTGGTTCCTAAATAATTTGCAAACTCATCCTGTTTCATTTTTGCTTTAATTCTTATTGTCTTATAAATATTTTCCATAAAAATCACCTATCATTTAATAATCAATTATATGATACTATATGATAGGTAAAATGTCAATATAATATATTAGAATATCATTTATCCTTGAAAATAATAGGGGCAATCTATTTAAAATCTCTAAGAATTATTCAACCCACTCAAATTCAACATCGCCAATCTCAACGGTGTCTCCTTCTTTCATTCCCATAGATTTAAGTTCAGAGATAACTCCTCTATCTTTTAACACTTTTTGCATAAATGCAAAACTTTCTGTGGAATCTAGTACAACATTTTGAATTAAGAAGTCTACGAGTCCACCAGTTACTAAATAGGTTCCATCTGGTAATAAGTCTATTCTGTAACTTTGATCTTGCTTTACCTCGAGTACAAAGTCTTTATCTACTTCTACTCTAGATGGTGGTGGTAATTGGTCTACCTCTTTCTTTATTTCTTCCAAAAGTTCTTCTAATCCTTCATGTGTGTAAGAGGAAATAACAAATACTTTTTTCTTAATTGCTTTTTCAAATTTCTTAACAACTTCCTTGTCTTCTAGCAAATCTGCCTTGGAACATACCACAATTTGTGGTATAGAAGCCAATTTTTCTGAATGTTTCTTTAATTCGTTGTTTATATTCTTGTAATCTTCAATTGGATCTCTTCCTTCACTTCCAGAAATATCCACAAGATGTACAATGATTCTTACTCTTTCAATGTGCCTTAAGAAATAGTGCCCAAGTCCTGCACCTTCACTTGCACCTTCAATAAGTCCTGGAATGTCTGCAATTACAAAACTTCCTGTTAATAATTGTACAACACCTAAATTTGGATTAATTGTTGTGAAATGATAATTTGCAATCTTTGGTCTTGCAGATGTTAACACACTTAAAAGTGTGGATTTGCCAACATTTGGATATCCAACTAAGCCAACGTCTGCAATTGTACAAAGCTCTAATGTGAGTTGATGTTGCTCTGTTTTTTCTCCTAATTGGGAGAATGTTGGAGCTTGACGTTTGGAGTGTGCAAATCTTGCATTTCCTTTTCCACCTCTACCTCCACGAAGAGCTACAAATGTTTCGCCTTCTTCATACAAATCCGCAACTACGCTATTAGTGGCTGTATCTCTAATAACTGTTCCAACTGGAACTTTTATGACTAAATCTTGTCCACTTCTACCCGTACAATTATTAGGTTGTCCTTTTAATCCGTCTTCTGCAATATACTTTCTTTGATATCTAAATGGAACTAATGTATTTAAAGATGAGGTTGCTTCAAAAACGATGTTTCCACCTGCACCACCATCTCCACCATCTGGACCACCATTTGGAACATACTTCTCATGTTTAAATGAGACAGCACCATCTCCACCTCTTCCAGCTTTTACAATTATCTTAACATAATCTAAAAAATCATTAGCCATTTGTATCTCCTTTTACTTTGTAAAAGAGTCTAGCATTGCTTTAGCTGCTCTCTTACCAGCACCCATTGCAAGAATAACTGTTGCTGCACCAGTTTGTGCATCTCCACCAGCATATAAATTCTTTATATTAGTTTCTCCCGTCTCTGCATCTGCCTCAATTGTTCCCTTTGGTGTGAACTTGAGAGCTGGATAACTATTTTTAATAATTGGATTTGGAGATGTTCCAAGTGCAACAATTACTTGATCAGCCTCTATATCAAACTCACTTCCTGGAATTGGTACAGGAGAACGTCTTCCAGAAGCATCTGGCTCTCCTAATTCCATCTTTATACAGGTCATTCCAGTTACTACACCATTTTCTCCAAAAATACGAATTGGATTGGTTAGAATATCGAAAATTACACCTTCTTCCTCTGCATGATGTATTTCTTCTAATCTTGCTGGCATCTCTTGTCTGGATCTTCTATATACCAAATGAACCTCTCCACCAAGTCTTACAGCTGTTCTTGCAGCATCCATAGCAACATTACCAGCACCTACTACAACAACCTTCTTGCCACGCTTTACAGGTGTTATAGAGTCCTTAGAATATGCCTTCATAAGATTAACTCTTGTTAAATACTCATTTGCAGAATATACACCACCTAAATTCTCTCCTTCAATTCTTAAGAATTGAGGTAATCCAGCACCAGTACCAATAAATACTGCATCATTCTCTTGAAGAAGTTCATCTATAAAGATACTCTTACCTACAACAACGTTTAATTTAATCTCTACACCAAGTGCTGTAACTCTATCTACAACCTTTTGTACTAAAGCTTTTGGAAGTCTGAATTCTGGAATACCATATACTAAAACACCACCAGCTTTGTGTAATGCTTCATACATTGTAACCTTTACACCTTTCATTGCAAGGTTTGCAGCACATGTTAAAGATGCTGGTCCTGAACCTATAACAGCAACCTTTCTGTCTTTGAATTCATCTGTCTTAATATTACTTGTAATATTATTTAGTGCATAATCTGCAACATATCTTTCTAATCTTCCAATTGCAACTGGACCTTCTAACTTGGATCTAATACACAATTCTTCACATTGTCTTTCTTGTGGACAAACTCTTCCACAAATTGCAGCCAAGTTATTGTCTGACTCTAATATGGAAGCTGCTCCATCTAAATCCTTCTCTTTAATCTTAGAAATGAAACCTGGAATATTAACATTTACAGGACATCCTTTTACACATTGAGGATTCTTGCAGTTTAAACATCTTTGTGCTTCTGCATATGCGATTTCGTCTGTATATCCAAGTGCAACTTCTTTGAAGTTGTTTTTTCTTATCTCAGGTGCTTGAGATGGCATTTCGTTTCTATTTAATTTCTCCATACTCCCTCCTAAGATTACATAAATGTTCTTGTTCTTCTACTTTATATACTTTGCTTCTAGCAATTGCTTCATCCCAATCTACTAGATGTCCGTCAAACTCTGGACCATCTATGCAAGCATATTTTGTTTTGCCACCAACAGATAATCTACAACATCCACACATACCAGTTCCATCTACCATTATGGAATTCATAGATACTATTGTATCTATATTGTACTCTTTTGTGAGATTGCAAACTGCTCTCATCATTGGAAGTGGTCCTACAGCAAGTATTGCATCATACTTCTTTCCACTATCTACCAATTCTTTTATAACATCTGTTACAAAACCTTTCTTTCCAGAAGAACCATCATCTGTTATTAAATATAAATTGTCTGAAGATGCCTTAAATTCATCTACATATAATAAAAGAGACTCATTTCTAGCACCAACAACGACATCTACTTTCTTTCCAACTGCTTTTAATTGCTTTGCCTGAGGATATATAACAGCTAATCCAATACCACCACCAACTAAAAGCACATTTTCATACTTACCTAAATCTGTTGGATTTCCTAAAGGACCAACAACATCATGAATACAATCTCCAATTTTTAGTTTGGAAAGTTTAAGTGTGGAATACCCACAGGTTTGAACAAGTATACAAACTGTACCATTTTCACGTGAGTAATCACAGATGGTAAAAGGTACTCTTTCACCTTCTTCATCAACTCTTAAAATTATAAATTGTCCAGCCAAACAATGCTTGGAAATATATGGAGCATAAATGTTATACTCCACAACATTCTCGGCTAAATCTCTCTTATTTACAATTTCGTAATCTTTCATATTTTCAGTCCTAATTATGCCCAACTATTTTAATTTTTCGTTATTTTTATAATACTTACAGTACTTTTTAAGGCCACATTGGTCACATTTTGGCTTTCTGGCATCACAAATGTATCTTCCTTGAAAGATCAATAAATGATGCAAATGAGACCACATATTTTCATCAAAAGCCTTCATTAAAGCGAGTTCTGTTGCCTCTGGAGTATCCTCGTTTACAAGTCCAATTCTATTTGAAACTCTGAAAACGTGAGTGTCCACTGCAATGGCATTTTTGCCGTATGCTTCAGCCATTACGACATTAGCTGTTTTTCTTCCAACACCTGCAAGTTTCATTAAATCTTCTCTATTATCTGGAATTTGTCCATTAAATAGATCAATGACAGATTTTGCCATTTTTTGAAGATTCTCTGCTTTGTTATGATAGAACCCACAAGGATGAATAATTTCCTCAAGTCTTGCTCTATCTATTTTTACAAGGTCTTCAGGAGTTTTTATTTCCTTGAAAAGTTCTTCAGTAACAATATTTACCCTCTTGTCTGTACATTGTGCAGATAAAATTACCGCAACAATGAGTTCAAAAGGATTGTAATGAACCAATTCACATCCAGCATTTGGATGCATTTCATCCAGAATTTTATAAATCTCGATGTTTTTTTGATTCATTTTTAGTCTATAATGTCATCCTTATAGATTGGGAATCTCTCTGTAAGTGCTATAACCTTTGCTTTAACGCCTTCTATAGCAGCTTCCTTGCCTTCTATGATGTCAGCAATAAGATTACCTATCTCAACCATTTCAGGCTCTTTCATGCCTCTTGTAGTAACTGCAGGAGTTCCAACACGTACACCAGATGTAATTGTTGGCTTTTGAGGATCATTTGGTATTGAATTCTTGTTAAGAGTAATATGTGCTAAATCTAACCATGTCTCTAATTCTTTACCTGTAACGCCTGTTCCTACAAGGTTTAAGAGCATTAAGTGATTATCTGTACCGCCAGAAACGAGCTTAATACCACGTCCAAGCAATGTATCTGCTAATACTTTAGCATTTTTAACGATTTGCTTTTGATATTCCTTGAATTCATCTGATAAATCTTCTTTGAATGCAACTGCT
Organism: uncultured Clostridia bacterium; assembly: GCA_947305865.1. Taxonomy (GTDB): domain Bacteria; phylum Bacillota; class Clostridia; order Christensenellales; family CAG-917; genus RGIG8124. The sequence goes on along the minus strand of CAMZEU010000015.1, from coordinate 13,716 downwards.
TTTGCAGCAATAATATGCATTAAAGGACCACCTTGGCTTCCTGGGAAGATAGATTTGTCTATCTTTTTAGCTAATTCTTCGTCATTTGTAAGAATTAATCCGCCTCTTGGGCCTCTTAATGTCTTATGTGTTGTAGTTGTAACAAAATCTGCATATGGGAATGGAGATGGATGTATTCCAGCTGCAACTAATCCTGCGATGTGTGCGATATCTACCATGAAATATGCACCAACAGACTTTGCTATCTCGCTAATTCTCTTGAAATCTATTACTCTTGGATATGCACTTGCACCAGCAACAATAAGCTTTGGTTGAACTTCTTTTGCTTTTGCTTCTAATGCATCATAGTCTATATATCCTGTATCTGGATTTAAACCATATCCTACACAATTAAAGATCTTTCCAGAAAGGTTTACCTTAGAACCATGTGTTAAGTGTCCGCCTGCATCTAATCCCATACCAAGAATTGTGTCTCCTGGTTGTAAGATTGCATAATATACTGCAAAGTTAGCATTGGAACCACTATGTGGTTGTACGTTTGCAAAGTTGCAGTTGAATAATTTCTTTGCTCTGTCCCTTGCTAAGTCCTCAGCAACGTCTACAAATTCACAGCCACCATAATATCTATGTCCTGGATATCCTTCTGCATATTTGTTTGTTAAGAAGGAGCCAGCAGCTGCCATAACTGCAGGAGAAACAATATTTTCACTAGCAATAAGCTCAATATTGTGTTGTTGACGGTCTAATTCTTTCTTCATGGATTCGTATAATTCTGGATCCACACTTTTGATAACTTTTAAATCTACCATATTTGTACCTCTTTAAAATGCAAAAACACCGTTTTGGTGTTCGTTTTTTATTGTATTTTATTTAATACCCAAGTTTTTAATGTGTTGAAATCTTTGTAACCAACTGATCTGTCTATTACAGTTCCATCTTTAATTAAAACAAGATTAGGAATTGTATTTACGCCAAACTTAATAGCTAGTTCTTCGTTGTCATCCACATCACATTTGCCAACTACAACTTTGCCATCTAAATCATCTGCAAGTTGCTTTATTACTGGAGCAAGCATTTGGCATGGTCCACACCAAGTTGCCCAAAAATCTATTAAAACTACATCATTGTATTTTACAATGTCTTCGTAATTTGCGTTTGTAATCTCAATTGCCATATGTAATCCTCCTAAAATTCATCTTCATCTTCTACTGTATCGTAGAATTCATTTTCGTCTAAATTTTTGTCCTCATCCAAGCCATAACTATCTTCTGGATAATCATACTTAGATGGAGTCTTTGTTTCTTGTTTCTTTTTTATACCAATGTTAGCAGCTTCTAGAAGTCTTTTCTCTTCTTCTTTTGCAGCAATTACTTCTTGTTCTGTCATGAGTCTTGTCATTACTGGAGTATATTTCTCGTTCTTTCTTACTACAAACTTATCTAAAAGATAAGTTATAACGAACCCAATAACAACTCCGCCAAGAGCTAAGCCTAAAGCAAGCCATACATTATATATGAATCCAAGCCCTAATCCTATTCCAGCTAAAACTAGTGGTACAAAATATACCAAGAAAGCAGCTGTTAGGACTATTCTTTCACTCATTTGGACTTCTACGAAATCTCCAACCTGAGCATTTAAGGTGTTTTGAAGTGTTACTGCTACTTTTCCTTTTGGAGTTACGGCACACATATGACAAGAGTCACAAGCAGCATGCCTATCAAACTCTACAACAGCAAATTTTCCTTTGCTTTTAAGTTTAGCAACAACACCTCTTTCAACCATTGTTTATTGTCTTTCTATCCATTGCTCAATCTCAGTTAAATATACTTCTTTGGTTGAGCCATCTGTCATATCTTTAAATTCAACCTTGTTGCTCTCAAGTTCAGCATCTCCTATAACTATTACATATTTAACGCCAATCTTGTTTGCATATTTCATTTGTGCCTTTACAGACTTATTCATTAAATCTGTTTCTGCACTTACTCCATTTGCTCTTAATTTTTCTACAAGGTCTATAGCTTTTTCTTTAGCCTTTTCTCCCATAGTAGCAATGTAAAGATATGGTGTTTCCTTTTCTGCATTCAAACCGTTAGTATTTTCTAATACTAAAAGTAATCTTTCTAAGCCACATCCAAATCCAACAGCTGGAGTATCTTTTCCACCTAATTGAGCAACTAATCCATTATATCTTCCACCACCACAAACAGTTCCTTGTGCACCTATGTCTGTAGATACAAATTCAAAAACTGTACGTGTGTAATAATCTAGTCCACGAACAATTTGAGGATTTACCTCGTATTCAATTCCTCTAAGCTCTAGATTCTTTTTAACACCTTCAAAGTGTGCTGCACAATCTTCACAAAGATAATCTGTAACCTTTGGAGCATTAGCTGTAATAGCCTTACATCCTTCTTCCTTGCAGTCTAAGATTCTTAAAGGATTTTTGTTGAATCTTTCTTTGCATTGGTTACACATCTTATCTAAGTTAGAACCGATATAGTTCATGAGTGCTTCATTATACTTCTTTCTACACTCTGGACATCCAATGCTGTTAATATATAACTTCAAAGAAGTTAATCCGAGTCTACGAAGTAATGTATTGGCAAGTGAAATAATCTCGCCATCTGCCTCAGGAGCATCTGCACCAAACATTTCTACACCAAATTGATGGTGTTCTCTTAATCTTCCATTTTGAGGTCTTTCATATCTGAATATTGGAGAAATATAATATGCTTTCATTGGAAGTACTACTTGATCCAAAGCATTCTCTATATAACTTCTTACAACACCAGCTGTTCCCTCTGGCTTAAGAGTTATACTTCTGTTTCCTTTGTCTTCAAAAGTATACATTTCCTTTGTAACTATATCTGTTGTTTCTCCAACACCTCTTAAGAAAAGTTCTGTATGTTCAAAGATAGGAGTTCTAATTTCCTTAAAACCATATAATTGAGCAACTTCTCTTGCAGTATTTTCTACAAAGTGCCATTTATAAGCTTCTTCTGGAAGCATGTCTTTAGTGCCTTTTGGAATGTTTATCATATTATGTATTTCCTTAAGTTTGTATTTTGTAATGTGGATGCAAGGTGTGTATCTACATAATCTTTTGTTATTTCAATTTCTTTTGTTGTGCCATCATCAGACTCAAATAAGATGTCCTTTAATAAGTTCTCCATAACAGCATGTAATCTTCTTGCACCAATGTTCTCTGTTTCAGCATTTGCAAGATAACTTGCTTTAGCAATTTCTTTAATTGCTTCGTCATTAAATGTTAACTTAACACCGTCTACCTTTAAGAGTTCTTGGTATTGCTTAATTACAGCATTGTCTGGTTCCTTTAAGATACGTACAAAATCTTCCTCTGTTAAAGGTTGTAAGTCTACGTGAATTGGGAATCTTCCTTGAAGTTCTGGAACTAGGTCTTCCATCTTAGAGATATGGAATGCACCAGCTGCTATAAAGAGAATAAAGTCTGTTCTAATTGCACCATACTTTGTTTGTACTGTACTTCCTTCTACAATAGGAAGTAAATCTCTTTGTACACCTTCTCTAGATACATCTGGACCATGGTCTCTACCACTCTTTCCAGCAACCTTGTCTATTTCATCTAAGAAAATAACACCATCTTCTTCTGCTCTCTTAAGTGCATCTGATGTAATAGAATCTTCATCTACCAACTTTCCAGCCTCTTGGTCTTTAAGCATATCTAAAGCTTGCTTTACAGAAAGTTTTCTTCTCTTTGTTTGCTTTGGAACCATATTTCCAAATATAGAACCGAGATCTATTGTATTTCCAGGTTGGTTTCCTGGACCACCAACAGAGATGGACTTTGGTTGTTGAGGAACGTCTACCTCAATTTGAATTCCATCTAAGTGTCCGTTTCTAATATCTGAAAGTAATTCTTCTCTTAATTCAGCATCTGATTTATTACCTGTATCTCCCTTCTTTCTAATTGGAAGTAAGATTTCAAGTAATTTCTTTTCTGCTATATCTGTTGCCTTTGGCATAACCTCCTTGTACTTTTCATCTCTTACAAGACGAATAGCATCATCTACGAGGTCTCTTATCATGGACTCTACGTCTCTTCCTACATAACCAACTTCTGTAAACTTTGTTGCTTCAACCTTTACAAATGGTGCATGAACTATTTTTGCAAGTCTTCTTGCAATTTCAGTCTTACCAACACCTGTAGGTCCTTTCATGATAATATTCTTAGGAGTAATTTCTTCTCTAAGTTCTGGAGAAAGTTTACTTCTTCTATATCTGTTTCTTAATGCAATAGCAACAGCTACCTTTGCATCATGTTGTCCAATGATATATCTGTCTAATTCTGTAACAATCTGTTTAGGTGTCATGATATCTTCCATAGTTCTTCCTCCTTAGACTGTTTCAACTGTAATGTGGTCATTTGTGTAAACACAAAGTTCACTTGCTATCTTTAAAGATCTAGTTGCTATTTCTTTTGCATCCAAGTCTGTTGCAGAAAGTAATGCTCTTGCAGCTGCTAAAGCATAGTTTCCACCAGAACCAATAGCACATACTCCACCTTCTGGTTCAATAACTTCGCCAGTACCAGATAAAACATACATGCTATCCTTGTCTGCAGCTATTAATAATGCCTCAAGTTTTCTAAAAGCAGTTCCATCTCTCCACATCTCTGCAAGTTGAACAGCTGCTCTCATTAAATTTCCAGAATACTTTTGAAGCATTTCTTCAAATTTTTCACTAAGTGCAAAAGCATCTGAAACTGAACCAGCAAAACCTACAACAACTGAGTCATTATAGATTCTCTTAACCTTGATTGCGTTCCCTTTCATAATAACGCTTTCGCCCATTGTAACTTGTCCGTCACCAGCTATTGCTGTGAGGCCATTTCTTTTTACTGCACATATTGTTGTTCCACGAAATTCCATATTGTACCTCTGTAATTCCATTATATACTGTTAGTATATGTCTTTTCTAGAGCCTGATTTTGTTTGTAAGCGATTTTAACTAAAACCTCAACAACTTATACATTTCTCCCTTAAAATGCGTTATACAAGCTCTTACGCCGTGAGAAGTTAATCTTCTTTTGGTCTCTCTACATGCTTACACAATCTATTTGTGCAAACATAAATTGTTCCATCTTCCTTCTCTACGCTCTTCATAAAACTTCCACAAGTTGGGCAAAGCTTTGGAGCTGGTGTATCCCAAGTTACGAAATCGCACTTTGGATAATTTGCACAACCGTAAAAGACCTTTCCTGTTTTAGATGTTTTCTTAAGTAAACCACCACCACACTTTGGACATACTCCAATAGGTTCAATGATTTTCTTAATATTTCTACACTTTGGATAATTTGGACATGCTAAGAATTGTCCGAACTTTCCTTCTTTAATAACCATCATGGCACCACACTTCTCACAAGGAATATTGGATTGAATTCCGGCTTGTTTTGGTGTTACTGTACCTTGTGCTTTTTCCACTTGCTTCTTAAGATGTGGATAATACTTAGATACCAAATCTAACCAAGTTGTATTTCCTTCTGCTATTTTATCTAATGCACCTTCCATTCTAGCTGTGAAGGTTAAATCCATGATGTCTTTGAAGTTATTTTCCATGTAATCACAGACTTCTTTACCTAAATCTGTTGGATATATGGACTTACCTTTCTTTGCCGTATATTCTCTCTTTGCAATAACTGAAATAATTGAAGCATATGTAGATGGTCTTCCAATACCATTTTCTTCCATTGCCTTAACAAGAGTTGCATCATTATATCTTTGAGGTGGTTTTGTGAACTTTTGATCAGACATAATCTTTTCAAGATATAACTTCTCATTCTCTGTGAGATTTGGAAGAGTTTTCATTTCTTCGTCTTCGTCATCCTTCTTCTCTTCTGTTGCAGAATATACTTTAGTAAAGCCTGGGAATTTAACTGCTTTTCCTTTAACTGAGAAACCAAGTTTTTCTCCGTTTTCACAATCACAAGCAATATGAACATTCATTGTGTTATACAATGCTGGTGTCATTTGTGAAGCAAGATATCTCTCGTATATGAGAGTATAAAGCTTGTATAGTTGTGCTGGTAATTGATCTTTCAAAGATTCTGGTGTTCTATCTAGATGTGTTGGACGAATTGCTTCGTGTGCATCTTGTGCAGCATCTGATGTCTTATATTGGTTTCCCTTTGCTGGAACATAATCTGGTCCAAATTCTTTTCTCAAATAATTAAGAGTTAGAGCTTGGAAATCTGGAGATGTTCTAACAGAGTCTGTACGAATATAAGTAACTAAAGCTATTAATTCACCATTTGCAAGTTTTACACCTTCATACAATTGTTGTGCAGCACGTGAAGTTTGTTCAGCTGTCATATTAAGCTTATGACTTGCTTCTTGTTGCATTGTTGAAGTTGTGAATGGAGATTGTGGGAATACCTTTTTAACTTGAGAATCTATGTGGTCTACAACATAGTTTGCACCTTGCATTAAAGATGTAATCTCTTTTGCTTGTGTTCCGTTTTCAACCTTTATCTTCTTTCCATTTCTATCTTGCAAGTTTGCTTTAAAAGTATTTGTCTTTGTTTTCTTTGTTAAATCTTTTGTTAAAGATGCAGAAATATTCCAGTATTCTTCTGGAACGAAGGAATCTATTTCCTTTTCTCTATCTACTATCATCTTCAAAGCTGCAGATTGAACACGTCCAGCAGAAAGATTTGGTTTCAATTTCTTAGAAAGAATTGGAGAAATCTTATATCCAACCAATCTATCTAACAATCTTCTTGCTTGTTGAGAGTTTACTAAATCCATGTTAATTGCTCTAGAATGGTCTAGTGCATGTCTAATAACATTTTCTGTAATTTCGTTAAACTCAATTCTGCAATCTGGATCATTAATGCCCAAAACTTCTTTTAAGTGCCAAGATATTGATTCACCTTCTCTATCTGGGTCGGTTGCAAGGTAAACTTTTGAATATTTACCAGAATTAATTTCAGCCTTAAGATCATCTACTATTTTCTTTTTATCTGGAGAAATTTGATATAGAGGTGCAAAGTCATGGTCTATATCAATACCAAGAGATCTTTGAGGCAAATCTCTTACATGTCCTTTAGTAGCTTTTACTACAGCATCTCCTTTGAGATACTTTTCAATAGTTGGAGCCTTTGATGGAGACTCAACTATAATTAAGCACTTTTTATTGTTTGCCATATATACCTTCTTTTCGTTATTACTATCCGATACCACAAGCCACTAATAATTTATATATATTATATATAACTATATTTAGCAAAATTATGGTATATTTTAGGGTATCATTTACAGCACAAAAAATCAATTATTTTATGCCCTATTTTTGATACAAATATTGTCCAAATAATATTTGAACTATTTCAAATTTTATTATAAATTTGTTAAAAGATTATTAAAAATAAAACCCTAATTTTTTTATTAATAAGTTTCTTGGAAACCACCTATATCAGACTCTTCAAAATCTGAATAGTCTATCATCTCTTCTAATGTTGGTGCTGAACTTGGAAGTTTGGATGTATCATAAGATACTTCCACTGGTTTTAATCTGAATGGTTCTATTACCTTTACAACTTCTTCTACAACGTCTTCTTTATTGCTTGCTTGTGGACCTTGCTTTAAGAGTTCTTGGATTCTTTGTTGTACTCTTGCTTCTTCTTCTAATTTTTCTTTGTCTATTTCTTGCTGCTCTCTTTGGTTTGCAGCCGCTCTTTGTGCTTCATCCAAAGAAAACATTTCTTCTTCTAAATTTTCTTGCTCCGCATCCGCATCTCCTGGTAATTGTTCACCAGTAAGCTTTTGATAGTATTCATTGGCAAGTTGCTTCTTCTGCTCTTCTGAAAGTTCTATTTCCTCTTCTTTGTTCTCCCTTAACTTGTCCATGATTATTCCCGTGAAGAATAATCCGAAGATTATTAGGAGTGGAAGAATTATACATACAAAGTACCCTGCAAAACCAGATAACATAAAGGTAAATACATGCATTGTTCGTACATATTTGGCCTTTACGTTCTTAGGCATTAGAGTCCAATTGTCTTGTTCTACATTTGGATTGTCTCCCTTTGTATATATACCAATAATGTTTCCAGCATCATCTGTGTTGAAACCAACTATTCTATGTGTAATATTATTTCCAGCAAGTGCACCAGATGGAGCAATGAATGTGATTACGTCTCCAACTTTGAGAGTGTTAATATCCTTAACCTCTCTGGACATAATTACTTCTTTTGGATTAATTGTTGGAGCCATACTATCTGTTGCAACATAAAAGAAGGAATAACCCATTACCTTTACATCTTTACCAGACCTCTTTTGAAGAACTACAACTACAACAGCAGCAACAACTATTAAAAAAACAATTACCTCAACGATTGTTGAGATGATATCAAAGATTTTTCTACCCTTAGATTTTGGTCTTTGACGTTTCTTTGGTTTTAAGCTTTGTTGTGTTAAATCTTCCATAAACTCAATTTATATAATAAATTGAAACTCTGGATTTACCAAAGTTTCATTTATTCTTCATCATCATTATTATCGTCTGGATTTTCTATTCCAAAGTTGCCTAGAGCATTTTGGATAGAGCCAAATCCTACTGGCAAATCTCCTACACTAACCTTAGTCTCATCTATAGGCTTGAAGGTCTTTTGCTTGCCAGACTTCTTTGAATATTTTTGGTTAATTGTTGTTGGAGAAAGTGCATATGGATCCCTCTTAACCTTTGGTTTTTCCTCATGTGTTTCTACAATTGGAACCACTGTTGGAACCACTGGCTCTTCTACAGGTTTCTCCTCTTTCTTCTTTTTCTCTTTCTTTGGTTTTTCTGGTTTGATTACTACAGATTGTCCGAATGGATCTTGTACTGGCTCATGTGTTCCAAATCCAGAAAGTTTACCAAGATTTGCTCTTTGAGCACCGAATGTTGTGCCAAGTAAGTCTCTTGTACTTAATCTATCTACTGGTGTATCTCCTACACCAACCTTGCTTTCATCTACAGGTTTATATACGTGTGTTTGCTTTGCAATTAGAGATGCTTGTTGTGCCTTTCTTGCTCTTTGTGTTGTAATTGCCCAAGGATCTTTCTTAACCTCTGGTTTAGGTTCTGGTTTCTTTGGTTGGTATTCTCCCATGAGAGGAATGTTGTCTTCGTAGTTGTCTTCATCCTCTACTTCGAATAAACCTTTATATCTTGGGGCATTTGCATCCATATGCAAAGTAATACCAAGACCGGTGTCATCCAATCCAGAAACACCGAGGTTATACTTAACTGGAGCATCTCCAACTTGAGATTTCTTGATATCTACAGGCTTAAATGTCTTTAATGTCTTAACAGATGGAACAGTTCTTTCTTGTGGTTTTACACCAGGTCTTTCTGCCCAAGGGTTGAAATCTTCTGTACTTGGAGTGAGAGTTGGGATAATTATTTCTTCTTTTTCCTCTTCTTCTTGTACAGGTTTAGCAACGAATGGAGTTATTCTCTTGAAGCCTGTCATGGAGAATCCATATGCTGAACCTTGGATATCTCCTCTTAGACCATATTCTACTGGAGTCTTACCAACAGCAACCTTTCTTTCATCTACCGGCTTGAAGTTTCTCATTGCTCTCTTTGGCTTTGAAGTTGGTCTTTCTATTTCTTCAGCCGCCTTCTTAGCCTTTTCTATAGCAATTTCTTCTTCAGTCTGAGGTTCTTGTACTTCTTCTACCACCGGCTCTGGTTCTTTGTCTGCTATAACATTAACTGGAGCATTTTCTTGTGGTATTTCGTCTATTTCTGGAAGTTCGAATTCGTTAATACCTTCAACCTCACCGGTTGTCATGTTGAGACGTCCTAAGAGAATTAATCTCTTAGCTCTTTCCATTTCGTCTATTTCTCTACGAATTCTATCTAGGTCTTTATCTTCAAAGTCTAACTTCTCGTTCTTATCAAAGAAGAGTTCTGGATGGTTTTCAGCAAATGAACCTGTACCGAATAGAGATCTTGCGGCTTGGTCTTGTTGGAACTTATCTCTAAGAGATGGCATACCAAATAGTGCAGCTTCTCTGTCTCTTTGTTCCTTGAGAGCATTTGCTCTTCTGTCCAAGTCTTCTTGTCTCTTTCTTCTGAGTTCTTCTTGTCTTTCTTTTTCAAGTTCTTCTTGCTTAATTGCCCTATATGAGATTAAACATCTATCAATAGCATCTTTAATTCTATTGATTTCAGTTTGTCTTAATCTATCTTCCTCTGGGCGTTTATATAACTTACGGACATCAAAGAGGTTTTGGTCGAACTTCTCAGCATCTGGTTCTTCATCCATATCTGGAAGATCTTTAGGAGGAGCTGGAACTTCTAAGTCTCTATCTACTTCCTTATCCTTCTCTACCTCTTTTTCTACTTCTTCTGGTTCTTTCTCTTCTGGAGGTTGTTCACCTTCTGTTTCTTCCTGTTTTACTTCCTCTTCTTTTTCGGCATCATTTTGAAGTTCATCTTCATCTGCCTTTTGAGAATACTCGTCATGTTGAACATTATCTGCCTTGAAGTCCATTTCACCAAGTTTGATGAAATCTGCAAAAGCAGCATCTTCCATATCAAAGTCTGTTTCGTGCTCGTCATACATACTCTCAAAGAGCATTGTATTAAGAGTTACCATATCCTTTAATTGTTCAACACTTTCACTTGTGAGGTCTAAGTCTGTGATATCATCACTTGAATTGAAACCAGCTGTTACATTATATGTTTCAATGAACTGCCAAAGAACTAGAGCCTTTTTGAAGTTAGGTTCTTTCAAGATAACGTTTGTTCTTGTAATAGGAGGTCTAACTGGAGCAGAGTTTCTCATTTGCTTTGCAAATGGAGATGACAAGAAGTCTGTGATAATACGGTCCATTCTTGCAATACGTTCAATCTTCTCCATTGTCTCTGGGTCCAATCTCATGACTTCATCGAAGCCGAGTTGAGCCATATATTGAGAACGATATGTTACCTTTTTCTTAGGAAGTGAGAATTTAGATTCAGCATCTAATTCTAGTACGTCTTGAGTTGCACTAGCCTTTTTAATTTTATCGTAACGCATGGTTACGAAATCTTTAACCTTTAAAAGAAGTGTGTAGATAAATCTATTCTCATAAATTTCGAAAGATTCCTCTTTTGTAATGTTCAAGATTTTTGAAGGGATAACTGTACCATCTTCTTCAACCTTAGAAATCATGTTAGTGTGCTGTGCTAAGTGTTTAACAGATTCTGTTGAGATTGAACGAGCAAGAGATACGTCCACGATATCTTCTTCTTGAACAATGAACTTACGAGGATTTCTAACGATATGGTCTAGATTTGGAAGAATACCTTCAATAGTATCAATCCAGTCTACGGAAATTTCTTGAATTAATTTTTTCTTTTGGAGTTTGAAAGAACTTGCACCGTTTTTAACTCTTTCACGGTATTGTTCATAGAACTGTTCTCCTGAAAGAACAGAAACTATCTTCTTTGCATACTGCATATACTGTTCACGAGTTATACCAGCCACAAGTCTTTCTCCAAATTCTAATATATATTAGAACAACTTCTTTAATCTTTGTAAGTATTCTTTACATTCACCCATTGAATCTTCACCGAAGAGTTCAGAAAGGTATAAGCACAAACCATCAATCTCATCACGAATGTATGACAAGTTCAATGATTCGAACTTTCTAAGAATCTTATTACAGAGAACGTAGTCTAATCCATCCAACTCTGTACCACCACAACCGATGTATGATGGAACGAATTCTTTTAACTGTTTTACGATACGGTTACCGAATGCCAAACGGAAGTGTTTAATAACGTAGTCATCCAAAGTATTAATCTTATCTAGATTCTCTTGGGAAACCTTGTTCTTCTCTTTAGCCTCATTAAATAAGTCTTCCAAGTGTGTTGCACTCATCCAAATTGTATCTTGGTATGGAGCTTCAAAAGGAACACCTTTAGAGTTAATGTTAATAGGCATTGCTCTATCGTAAACCTTATCTGAAATAGCGAACGTGGAGTCGTCGTTATTAGCTGTTCCAATGAACCACATGTTTTGAGGCAATTGGAAACGACCTTTCTCGATATGTTTAGGGTCATTAGGCCATCCAGATGGAACCAAGTCTACAATCCACTCATCTCTTGATGGCATTTCTAGAATGGAAAGCATTTCAGCGAAGTAGTACTCAACTCTAGCGATGTTCATCTCGTCCAAGATTGTGAGGTAAATGTTTTTATTCCATGTTGCCTCATACATCTTCTTCAAAACTTCGGTTTCGTTGAAACGCTTGGTGAATTCGTTGAAGTATCCAAACAATTCTGTTCTATCACGCCATGAAGGCTGAACAGAAGCAATTGTAGCTGGGTTATTGAAGAATATACCCATAGCGTGTGGAAGAGACGTCTTACCTGTACCAGAAATACCTTGTAGAATAAGAAGACGAGTTGTACTGAAACCAGCTATGAACAATCTAATGATTCTTGGTTCGTAGTAAAGACGCATCTTTGAACATGCAAAATTTCTGAACATATCACAGAGTTGTTCAAGGGTTATAGTATCATCGTACATTGGATCTACGTAATCTGCATAAAGTTGGTCTATTTCTGTAAGTTTATAGAAACGAGATTCACCAGCTTTCTTAGCTTCTTCGTCTCCTTCTCCAGAACCTTCTCCACCTTCTTCACCGTCATAATTACCAATATCTGAAACTTTCATACCGAGAATTCTATCTTTCTCAGCTGACATTTTAATAATTTGCTTCTTCAAGTTAGCACATTCCTCTACCAAATCCTGAGGAAGTACTACATTTCTATTAATTCTAAGAAGTTTTCTTATACCGAACACCAATAGAACGACAAGAGCAATAATAGCGGCAACAATAAGTATAACGAAGATCATACCAACAGCTTTCTCACCAGTGGTCATACCACCGAATAATGAGAATGCCTCTATATATCCTTCGTTATAGAAGATATGTATAAAGCCTCTAAAAATTGCACCTAGGCCGTTGTCATAGAATGCTCCTAGGAAAGCCCTTAGAAATGTAAATACATTTTGAATATTCATAATCTTACTATTTTCTTTTTAATCTACGAGTTTTTTCACGCATATGTGAAAAACTTATTTAGACAAAATTATCTTTGTACTTTGAGCTGTAATTTACCTAAAAAGAAAGAAGAAATAGGATTATTCCTCGTCCTTCTTATCTTCATCTACTGGGCTTTCTTCCACTGTTTCTTCAACAGGAGTTTCTTCTTGAGCAACTTCTTCCTCTGCAGTTTCTTCTACTGCATCTGTTGAAGCCTCCTCTGTGCTCTCTTGTTGTTCTGGAATTGTAATACCTTGAGATGCAAGATATTCTTGAGCAAGTCTTGCCTTTTCTTCTTCTGATAAATCATTAACTGCAACTTCTTGAGCTTTTGCAAGTTTGTTCTTTACTAATGAATAGATAAGAACGAATGCATATGCTACAAAGAGTAAGATTAATGGTAATACGATAACTAAGAAATATCTAATACTCTTACCTGAACTTGATAAATGATCTTCATCGTTTAACCAGTTGTTAATCTTTCCAACACCCTTTAGAATCTTTCCGTAAGATTCTTTATTAAATTTACCTGTTTCAGCATCTTTTGTTCCTGGTGTACCCCATGTTGCAATGATGTTAGATTGTCCAACTAGATTTGTATCAACACTTGTTTCGTGATCACCTTGCGTTCTGTATGAATATGCACCAT
>CAMZEU010000014.1 GCA_947305865.1 uncultured Clostridia bacterium | reverse complement strand
GAAACTTGTGTTATGGACTCTGGAGATTTGGAAAGAGAAAGAGGAATCACTATTCTTGCAAAGAATACATCTATTCATTACAAGGATATGAAGATTAACATAATAGACACTCCAGGACACGCAGACTTTTCGGGTGAGGTTGAAAGAGTTCTTAAGATGGTTAGTGGTGTTTTATTATTAGTTGACGCAGTAGAAGGTCCAATGCCTCAAACAAGATTCGTTGTAGAAAAAGCATTAGCACTTGGATTAAAGATTATTATTGTTGTAAACAAAATAGATAAGCCAGAGGCAAGAACAGACCAAATTGGTGATGAAGTATTAGAATTATTAATGGATTTAAACTGTACTGATGACCAACTTGAATCTCCAATTATTTATTGTTCTGGAAGAGCTGGAACAGCAACTTTAGATTTATCTAAACCAGGCAAAGATTTACAACCACTCTTTGATACAATTGTAGATTATATAGATCCACCAGAAGGTGATGAAAATGGACCACTCCAATTACTCTGTAGTGCTATAGACTATAATGATTTCGTTGGACGTATTGGTATTGGAAGAATTGAAAGAGGTTCAGTATCCGTTAACCAAACAGTTACAGTAACAGACTATGCACAAGGTATTTCTCCATATAATGGAAAGATTCAAACAATATTCCAAATCGAAGGATTAAAGAGAATATCTGTAGACAAAGCTAATGTTGGTGACATAGTTTGTTTCTCTGGACTTGAAAATATTACCATAGGTAATACACTTTGTGATCCAAAGGCATTAGAGCCAGTTCAATTCGTTGCTATTGAAGAACCAACAATTGAAATGAACTTCTCAATTAATGACTCACCACTTGCTGGAAGAGAAGGAAAGTTTGTAACATCCAGACACCTTAAAGATAGATTATTCAAAGAGTTATTGAAAGACGTTTCTCTTAGAGTATATAACACAGATTCTCCAAACACATTCAAAGTTTGTGGTAGAGGAGAAATGCACCTTTCTATTTTAATAGAAACAATGAGAAGAGAAGGATACGAGTTCACAGTTGGTACGCCTAAGGTTATTTATAAGACCATAGACGGTGTTAAATGCGAACCTATGGAAAGATTATACATTGACGTTCCATCTATCTCTACAGGCGCTGTAATGGAGCTTATGGGTGTTAGAAAAGGTGAGCTTATTAACATGACTCCAATGGGTAGCAGAATTCGTATGGAATTCAAAGTTCCTGCACGTGGATTGTTCGGATTTAAGAATGAATTCTTAACACAAACAAAAGGTGAAGGAATTATGAACCAATTAAACGATGGTTATGCAGAATATAAGGGACCAATCCAAAGAAGATTTACAGGTTCATTAGTTGCATTTGAAGCAGGTGAAGCGGCAACATACGGATTGTTCAATGCACAAGACAGAGGCGAATTATTCATTGGACCACAAACTCAAGTTTATGAAGGAATGGTTGTTGGCGTAAATCCAAAGAACGAAGATATAAGAGTTAATGTATGTAAACAAAAACACGTTACAAATATGCGTTCTTCTGGTGCAGATGAAGCATTAAGATTAAAACCATTAAAGAAATTAAGTTTAGAGGAATGTATTGAATTCTTAAATGATGACGAAGCTCTTGAAGTAACACCAAAGAACTTAAGAATACGTAAGGTAATTCTAAGTGGTGAGGAAAGAATGAAACTCTTAATGAGAGAAAGAGCAGCTTTAGAACAAGACAAATAATTAAAACAAAAGAGTATAAAAATAGTGGAAGTATGAAAAATACCTCCACTTATTTTTTTATTTAATTAGTGCCTAATTAAAATCTAAATCCTAAACTATAGAAATCGTTCTTTCCAATAGACTTTCTGGATTCGTTATCTAATCTTTCAATAACCTTTCTAAATGTTTCAATTTGTTCTTCCATCATGTCGTAATTAATCTTGTCAATATAACCGTCATCAGCATCATTGCAAAGATAATCTGGGCCAGGACAGAGAGATAAATCTGGGATACCTTTTTTGTAGATAGGTTGTCCTTCGCCGAAGTGTACGAAATTCTTTGGACGTAAGACTAAAGTCTTAGTGTACTTTCTTCCTTGTACAGCTTCAATATAAATATCTTTCATATAATCATTAGATGCATATACAAGTTCTGGATCTACATCGCTAACTTTTACAAAGTGTGTATGGTCTTCATTATCTGCCCATTGTGTGCATCCTAAATGTTCTAAGGTTACACCAGCTGTTGCAAGCATATGTCCTTCTTTGCCATCCCAGAACTCTGGGTGTGCATTTAAGAAGAGGGTAGTAACTTGGTTCATTGCATTTCCAAATTGGCAGAGTTGGAAGTGTCCTGTTACAAAAGAGAATACTAAAGTATGTTTTCTTTCTTCAACTGGCTTTTCTGCAAAATATTTAGCAAGTGAGATAAGACCAATTGGTGCATTTTCTTCAAAAGCATTAACACCATCTGTATGTGTGTTAACTAAGATACTTCTATTTAATTCCATGCCAGGCAATACAGCATATACTGTACGTGTTGTAGCATTGTCTTCAACTGTGCCTGTAAGTTTTAGGGTAGCACTCTTATGTGCTTTAGCGGCAGCAATAATCTTCTTTCCTGTTGTTTCTCCAACCCAAAGGGCAGGGATGCCAGCATATTTCTTGATGAAAGGTAGATATTGATGTCTTGCCATCTCATCTGAGCAACCTGTCATAATACAAATAACAGCTTTTGCACCAGCTCTACGTGCCATTGTAATTAAAGGAGCAATTACAAATGTTGCAACAACTGGACTGCTTTGCTTTTGTGGAGGAGTGAATGTGTCTGGATATATTCCACCTTTACGTTTCTTAAAACAAAGTCCACATCCTGCTTGGAATAAAGGCATTGCTATAACAGCAATTTTACCTTTTGTGCCAGTGTAAAAGGTATTTATACCTTTTGAACCACAATATTTTAGTTCGCCAGTAACACCTTCTTCATCTGTAATGCCAGAGTATGGATAATAAGAAACATCTTCCTTGTCTACATCAACTTTTTCGCCTTCTGCGGTTTCAAAGGATAACGCCCAGTCTTTTGGCTCCCATCTCTTAAATGTCTTAACGTCTTCCTTGACTTCGTAACCGAGGTTGGTCATTTGCTCAGAGATATAGTCTATCCAATCTTCATGAGCCTTACAGCCAGTGAAACGGGTACCAATGGATACCATTTTTTCTTCCATTTCAATAAGTTTTTCTTTAGATAATAATTCTGCCATTTTTTGTCCCTCTTATATAAGTAAAAAAATATTACACAACGGAAGCAGATTCTTCGTCATCCTTTTGTTCTGCTTTCATTCTATTTTCCATTTCCTCTCTATCTTTTTCATCCAACTTCTTGTCTATAGTCTTGAAGATGAGACTAAACATAAATACCAAGCCAACAAAGATAGGAACTATTATTGCAAATAATACAAGTATTATTTTGCCCATCTCCCAGTTTACTGAACCAATCTTGAAGAAGGATTTAAGAACACTGTTTTCATCTATGCCAAGTTTAACAAATGTATTTGCAAGACTTGAGATGTGTACAGGAATATCTACACCATATATTATAGCAAAGACTCCAACGAGTAGCGCATACATAACTCCGTTTATGATTCCTTCTTTTTTCTTGAATGGCCAACAAACCTTGAACAAGTACAAGAATGCCACAGCGGTTACAAGTAATATGAACATATCCTTTGCTTGTTCTTCTGCAAAGGTTGTATTGAAATAAGATATTGCAATTACTATTCCCAAAACTCCTAAAACAACTCCTATTGCACCAGGTAGGGCAGCACAAAGTACCTTCGGTAGGAACCTTCCTTTTACACGCTCCGTATTTGGTTCTAGTGCAAGTATTACAGATGGTACACCAATTGTTAACATACCCATTAATGTCAAGTTGCTTGGATCAAATGGAAGTGCAATTGGTACTATCATGAATATAATAGCAATCAAGAGATTGTAAATAGTTTTCATTATGTATAATGAAGCTGTTCTTGTTAGGTTGTTAATAGAACGTCTTCCTTCTGCAACAACCTTTGGCATTGAAGCAAAGTTGCTATCTAATAAAACTAGGGAAGATACGTTCTTTGCAGCATCTGAACCAGAGGCCATAGCAATAGAACAATCAGCTTCTTTAAGTGCTAGAACATCATTAACACCATCACCAGTCATTGCAACTGTATGTCCGTGTGCTTTTAGAGCTCTAACAAGTTTTAATTTTTGGTCTGGTAAAACTCTTCCAAAAATAGAATATTTTTCAGCAGCTTCTTTAAGTTCTTGGTCTGTTTGGATAGTTGACATATCTATAATGTTTTCACAATCTTCAAGTCCAGCTCTCTTTGCAACTGCTTGTACTGTTATTGGATTATCTCCAGAGATGACCTTAATTGTAACACCTTCTTCCTTGAAGAATTTAAGTGTTTCAGGTGCTTCTGGTCTAATCTTATCTGTTATAAACAGATATCCCATTATTTCTAAGGATTTAGGAAGGTCATAACCTTTAAACTTATCTTTAGATCTAGCTAGTGCAAGAACTCTAAATCCTTTTGCAGCATTATCGCTTACTGTTTGTTGCATTGCTTTAGTTTGTTTCTTAAATAAGAACTCAGGAGCACCTAAAGCATATGAATAATGTCCAATAGTTGCACCACTCCATTTTCTAGCAGAGGAGAATGCAATTACCTGGGATGCTGATTCGGTTTGGTCTATGTCTGATACATATTGACGTACAGCATTTGCTGTTGGATTGTCATCTGCAGTTGCATTAAGTAAGTTTCTAATTGCTGTCTTAAAGGTGAATTCATCCATGTGCTTTTCAAGTTGCATTCCTTGAACTTCCATAGAACCTTCTGTAATTGTTCCGGTCTTATCTAAACAGAGAACATCTACACGAGCAAGAGTTTCTACACAATACATATCCTGTGCCAGAGTTTTATACTTAGAAATTCTAACAACAGATACGGCAAATACAGCACTCGTTAGGGCAACCAATCCCGAAGGGATTAAACCTATTAAAGTACCAACAACTGAAATAACTGTCTCGTTAACAGATGAGCCTGTATCTTGTATGAAGAACTTAACACAGAATAATGCGACACCTAAAGGAACAATTATCATGGACATAATCTTAATGATTAACATTAAGGCTTTCCAAATTTGTGAATTAGGTTTCTTGAAATATTTGGCACCAAGAGATATCTTCATCGCGAAGTTTTCTGGTCCTACATGTATAACTTTTGCTTGAGCATGTCCAGAAACAATGTAACTACCACTTATTAACTCGTCTCCAGCAGTCTTTGTTATTGCATCTGGTTCACCAGTTACAGCACTTTCATTGGCTTCTACAACACCATCTATAACAACAGCATCTGCACAAACTTGGCAACCAGTGGAGAGTAGGATGATATCATCTAAAACTATGTCTGCAACTGCAATTTCTTTTTCTTGGTTGTCTCTAATAACTGTAACTTTTGGAGCAGAGATTAGAGAAAGTTTATCCATTGTTCTCTTTGCCTTTAATTCTTGTATGGTTCCAATGAGAGTGTTGATGATAACTAAAACCATGAAACCGAAATCTCCAACAGAGAAGTTGTCTCTTTCAAAGATTATCAAGATTATTGCAAGAGCGATAAATAAAAAATTGAAGAATGTGAGGATATTGCTTCTTAAAATCTGAGCAACAGATTTTGTACGGATGGTTTGTTCTCCATTAACTTGCCCAGCAGCTATCCTAGATTTAACTTGTGGAGTAGTGAGAGGGAATGAGTTTTCAATAGATATCTTTTCCTTCTTCTTGCCCTTTCCTTCATCGGCAGAAGGTATGATACCTATATTCTTTGTTTCGTATTCAAATACGCTTTTGTCCTTTCTCACGTTATAACTCCGAATAACTTATGGATAAAAATAATGCTATAATCTTAACACACGTATATATTTTTTACAAATGTTTTTAATTTTAGAAAATCACAATTTTGGAGAAGGGGATAAGCGCATTTTAATTGGTTAGAATACTGAAAAACCAAGTAATTAAGTGGCAATAAAAAGAGAGTATAAAAAAATAAATGCAGCCCGAAGACTGCACTTAATTTTGCAAATAAATCAAAAACTCTTAGTTAAACAAATCTTTAAATGCCTTAGAGAATTTTAATGCTGGAGCTTTTGATGCTGGGATCTTAACTGCTTGCTTTGTAATAGGATTGAATCCTGTTCTTGCTGCTTTTGCCTTGAGTTCGTATGTTCCGAATCCTGCTACTGCAACTTTGTCACCCTTCTTGATTGCATCTGCGATAACATCTGCATATGCTGCTAAGAAAGCTTCTGCATCTTTTGCTGAGAGATCTGCTTTTGCTGCGATTGCGCTTACTAATTCTTTTTTGTTCATTTAAATTTTCCTCCTAATGGAATTTTTTGTTGTTATGAGTAAAGTATAATGGTTAATTCCAGTTATTTCAATAGTGTTTGTTAAAATTGCTTGTAAATAGTGCATTTTTTGAGATTTTTGAGGTTAGTTAAACTGATTTAATTAAAGTATATATGCGCACGATACATTTTATCTTTACATAAGATAGATAATTATATTATAATTATTGCGAAATTAAATAAAAAAATAAAAAAATAGGAGAAAAAAATTATGGCAAACGGTTATGGTATCCAAAAATGGAACGAAGCAAAACCAATCTACGACGAACTCGCAGAGTTAACATCTAAACCAATTTATTGTGTATCTGATGAGGCTCTCAAAGAAATTTTAGACTACTTCAACACAAAATGTGCAAAGTCTAAAGAAATTACAGGAGAAGCTAAGAAGTATATCCCAGGTGGAGTACAACACAACTTGGCATTCAACTATCCGTTCCCAATCTGTATTGAAAAAGCAGAAGGTGCTTACCTTTGGGATAGAGATGGAAACAAATACTTCGACTTCCTTCAAGCTGGCGGTCCAACAATCTTAGGATCAAACTATCCAGCAGTTAGAGAAAAGGTTCTCGAATTATTAAACACATGTGGCCCTGTAACAGGATTATTCCACGAAGGCGAATTACTTCTTGCAAAGAAGATTAATGAATTAATGCCAAACTGTGAAATGTTCCGTATGTTAGGTTCAGGTACAGAATCTGTTATGGCAGCAATCCGTGTAGCACGTTGCGCAACAAAGAAGAAGAGAATTATTAAAGTTGGTGGTGCATATCATGGTTGGTCTGATCAAATGGTATATGGTCTTAAGATTCCAGGAAGCCGTCAATTCTTAGAAAGTCACGGTATCCCAGGCTCATACAGAACAACAGACGAAGTTCGTCCAAACGACTTAAAGATGCTCGAAAAGATGCTCAAGAAGAACCAATTAAGAGGCGGTACAGCAGCAGTTATCGTTGAACCAGTTGGTCCAGAATCTGGAACACGTCCAATCGACTTAGAATACAACCTCAGAGCACGTATCTTAGCAAAGAAATACGGCGCACTCTTCATCTTCGATGAAGTTGTAACTGGATTTAGAGTAGGATTACATGGTGCAGCAGGATACTTCTTCACAGAAAATTATGGTTATCCATACAATGATGAAGTAGCAAAAGTAGATGGCAAAGAATGGATGATTAAAGTTAAAGAAGTTAAGGACGGAGAAGTACAAGAATATACACGTCCAGCAACAAATAGAGATATGTATCCAGACCTCACAATCTTCGGAAAGATCGTAGCAGGTGGTTATCCATCAGCTGGTGGTGTCGGTGGTAAGAGAGAATATGTAAGCCTTATGGCAGCAGGTCTTGCTGGTATGGGTAAGAAAGCTTATGTTGGTGGAACTCTTGCAGCAAACCCACTTTCATCTTATGCAGGATATTTAGCAATCTGTGAAATAGAGAAGAATGATGCATGTGCAAAAGCAGGACATGCTGGAGATAAACTTGCAGCAGGATTAAAGGAACTTGTAAAGAAGTACAATCTTCCATTCGTAGTATACAACCAAGGTTCAATCGTTCACCTTGAATGTACAGGTGCAATGAGCTTTGACTTCTCAAGCATGTGCTTATTTGGATCAATTATCCCAATGCTCAAGAAGAAACCAGAAATGCTCAGAAGAAAAGTTGCTATGGAACAAATGGGTGCAGCTTATATGAGACATGGTATCGTAACACTCGCAGGAAGCCGTTTATACACATCTATGGCAGATACAGACGAAGTTATCGATGCAGCACTTGCTAAGTTCGACGAAACATTCAAAGATGTCGTAGAATGCGACAACGCAAGATTTGAACATAAATAATAAAGGGAATTAAATATGATTACAGAAACAATGCAAAGGAATATCATATCCTATGCAAAGCAATTTGTTGAGGATGGATATATTACTTCAGGTGCTCTTGCTGTTAGATGCGATACTGGTATTGCAATGACTAAGCTAGGTGTAGACCTAACAAAGTTAGAAGTCGGTTCTATCATGTATGTAGATGACAAAAATATAGATAAACTTGAAGGCAATGAAAGAGCAGCAGCAGTTCTCCTTTTCTGTCTCATTAGACATGATGACAAAATTGGAGCAGCAGCTATTGTAGACAGCAAACAAATTCTTGCATTCTCCGAAAAGAAAATTACACTTCCAGCAGTTTTAGATGATATGTCTCAAATTTGTGGTATTAGTGTAAGATGTGCTAAAGAAAGCACAGCAATTGAAGTTATTAGAGCAATTAGAGGATTAAGAAATTGTTGTTTCTTACCAGATGCAGGGGCTATTGTAACAGGTAGAACACTAGATGAGGTACACACAGCAACATTAGTATTAGATAAGGCATGTAACTGTTATCTTCTTGCAGAGAATAAGGGTGGATGTAAACCTTTAGGTTTATTAGATGCTTGTTTAGAGCATGTAGTATATAAACTCAAGTATTCCAAGAAGAACCAAGATGCACAAAAAGCAGCAGAAACTGGCAAGACAGAAGCAACAGAAGAACAACCATCTGCAATTACAACAGATGAATTAAAAGCACTTGCACAACAAGTAAAAGATGTTGGTGTTAGAATGCTTAACGAAAACCTTGTTCAAGGAACATGGGGCAATATTTCTGTTAGAGTAGATGACAAGCATATTCTTTGTACTCCAAGTGCATTAGACTATGTTATGTTAAAGCCAGAGCAAATGGCTATTGTAGATATCGAAACTATGGAATGGCAAGGATCCAATAAGCCAACTTCAGAAAAGAAGATCCATGGTGCTTTAATGCTTGCTAAGAGCGAAACAACATGGGTATTACACTCACATCCAAAGTTTGGTTGTATTCTTGCTTCTATGGGACAAGCACTACCTGTACCAGAACAATATAGAGAAACTCTTGGAGACTCTATACCTTGTACAACAGGTGGACTTCCAGGAACAAAGAAACTCGTTAAGAGTGTTACAGCTGCAATAGGAGATGCTCCAGCAGTATTCCTTAAGAATCATGGAATAGTTGCAAGAGGAGACACACTAGAGGAAGCATTTAAGGTTTGCTATGACCTCGAAAATGCTTGCGCAGCATACCTCGCAGAGTAAAAAAAATAAAAAATTATTATTATGCAAAAGGAGGGATATTTTCTCTCCTTTTATAATATTATTGTATATGTACGTGCGAGATTAGTGAGGGTTAAATGTATAAAAAAATGCATAATAATGAATATGCATAAATGTATAAAAAATGTATATTAAAAATTTACATTTAATCACTTGACCACAGCGATTATATTATATATAATCTCAATATCTTAGAAGCAAGCTGACACAAGTTACGGATAAAATTTCCGGGTCCAGACACAATATATTGTGGTATAGAGAGGATAGCAAATGCAAGAATTGAAAGATAGAATCATCAAAGACGGTGAGATATATCCGGGTGATGTTCTTAAAGTTTCAAGTTTTCTAAACCATCAACTTGACACCGAGTTGTTGGACCACATCGGCAGAGAAATCGCTGATATTTTTTCCAAGAGCAAAATTACTAAATTATTAACCATTGAGGCATCTGGTATTGCTATTGCTATGGGAGTATCTAGATATATTAATGTTCCTATCGTTTTTGCAAAGAAAAACAAGAACAAAAACATGTCTCAAGACGTATATACAGCAGAAGTTGTTTCGTTTACTAAAGGCACATCCACACAAGTTTCAGTTGAAAAGAGATTCCTTTCAAAAGAGGACTCAGTTTTAATAGTAGATGATTTCCTTGCAAAGGGAAGTGCACTTAATGCTTTAACAACAATAGTAAAAGAAAGTGGAGCAGATCTAGTTGGTTGTGCAATAGCTATAGAAAAGGTATATCAAGGTGGTGGAGCTGAAATGGCTCAAAAGGGAATTAGAGTGGAATCCCTTGCTAAAATCAAATCTATGTCAGTAGAAGACGGAATCGTTTTTGAGGACTAAGAGATATAACAAACAAAAACAAACAAAAAAAATAATGCCAAAACGGCACTTTAAAAAGGAGAAATATTTATGAAAAAGAAATTTTTTGCTTTACTATTAGTATTAGCATTAATCGCAGTTCTTTGTTCAGTCTTCGTTGGCTGTAACAAGAAGAAAGATGATCAAATAGTATTTGGTCTCATCACATTACATGATTCTTCATCCACATATGATAAGAACTTCATCGATGCAGCAACAGAAGTTTGTGCAGAAATGGGTGTTAAACTTATCGTTAAATCTGGTATTGCAGAAACAAACGCATGTTACGATGCAGCAGTTGACCTTGTAGACCAAGGATGTGACATTATCTTCGCAGACTCATTCAGCCATGAAGAATTCATGATCAAAGCAGCAAAGGAATTCCCAAATGTTCAATTCTGTCATGCAACAGGTACAATGGCACACACAGAAAACCTTGCAAACTTCCACAATGCTTTTGCAGCAATTTATGAAGGAAGATTCTTAGCAGGCGTCGCAGCAGGTATGAAGCTCAATGCTATGATGGCAGCAGATGCAACAGTTCAACCTATTATGGGTTATGTTGGTGCATATCCATATGCAGAAGTTGTTTCTGGATTAACATCTTTCTACCTTGGTGCAAAATATGTTTGCCCAAATGTTACAATGAAGACAAGATTTACAAACGATTGGTATAATGTACAACTTGAGAACGAAGCAGCAGCAGCTTTAATCGCAGAAGGTTGTGTACTTCTCAGCCAACACGCAGACTCAATGGGTGCACCATCCAAGTGTCAAGAAAAGGGTGTACCAGATGTTACATATAACCTCAGCACAAAATCAGACTGCCCAACAACTTACTTAATCGGTTCAAAGATTGACTGGTCAGTATACTTCAAGCTCATCATCAATGCACTTAAGAATGGCGAAGCTATCCCAACAGACTGGTGTGGTGGAATTGCTTCTGGTGCAGTTAAACTCACTGAATTAAACGAATCAGTAGCAGCAGCAGGAACACAAGCAAAAATTGACGAAGTTAAAGCTAAGTTTGAAGCAGGCACATTAAAGGTATTTGATCTTTCTACATTCACAGTAAAGGGTGCAACATTAACAAGCTATATGGCAGATGTTAACACAGATGCAGCTTTCACACCTGATACAGAAGCAGTTAAGACAGCTACAATCGCTGGAACAGAAGTTAAATACATCGCAGAAAGTGAATTCCGTTCAGCTCCATACTTTGGATTATGGTACGGAGAAGGTGGAGTAGCTTACGGTATCGATGGTATTACTATTACACTATAATTAAAATTAAAAATAAAGGTGAGGCGGAGCGAATAACCCCGTCTCGCTTTTTTATTTTATACAACATTTAAATGGAGGAAACGTGGAAACAAACGTAACCTTAGAAGAAAACAAGGATATCCAAAACGAAAACCTTGAACAGGAAAAACAAGAGGTTCCTGCAATAGAATTAAGAGGTATTACAAAGAGATTTGGAGAAGTCCTTGCAAATAATAATGTAGACCTCACCCTTTATAATGGTGAGATTCTTGCTATGTTAGGTGAAAACGGAAGTGGTAAGACTACATTGATGAATATGATTTCCGGTATTTATTATCCAGATGAAGGAAATATTTACATAAATGGAAAGGAAGTTCAAATTAGATCTCCACAAGACGCTTTTGAAAATCATATTGGTATGATTCACCAACATTTTAAACTTGTTGATGTGTTTACCGCAGCAGATAATATCATCCTTGGTGATAAAATGGTTAAGGTAGACAATAGAAAAGTATTGAATAGTTATTTTAGTGACTATAGGGGAGCTATATCATCTGCAAAAGAAGTTAGAGACGCAGCACTTGCACAGGGAGATGCAAAAAGAAGGTCTAGAATCTATGCCAAATATTTGGTTCAAAGGCAGAGAGCATATGCAAAGGTTGCTTTAAAGACTGCCATTATGCCTTTATTAAGATTTTGGGAAAGAAATAAATTTAATTATTTGGCAAGAGGACGTGCAGAGGCTATTGAACACTATATCAAGAAATTCGGATTTGATATAGACTTAAGTAAGAAAATATACGATATGTCTGTTTCTGAGAAACAAACTGTCGAGATTATAAAGGTTTTATATAGAGGTGCTAATATCCTTATTTTGGATGAACCAACCGCAGTTTTAACACCACAAGAAATCAAGAAACTTTTTGCTGTTCTTAAGAAAATGAGAGATGATGGGAAAGCAATCATCATTATCACCCATAAACTTAACGAAGTTATGGAAATTTCAGATAGAGTTTCTGTTCTTAGAAAAGGTGAGTATATTGGAACTGTTAAAACAAGTGAAACAAATGAAAAAGCTTTAACAGAAATGATGGTTGGAAAGAAGGTGGACCTTAACATCGAAAGAAAAGATCCAGTAAATCCAAAACCAAGACTCATTATTAATAATCTTACAATCCTTAATAAAGAAGGAAGAAAAGCAATAGATGATGCTTCATTCACAATTAATGGTGGTGAAATACTTGGTATTGCTGGTATTGCTGGTAATGGACAAAAAGAATTATTAGAAGGTATCGCTGGACTTCAAAAAGTCGAATCTGGTGAAATTATCTTCCATAACCCAAAGGAAAATAGACCAGTTACATTCTTTCATAATGATATATCTCAAATTAGAACAAAAGCAGCTATGGGATTATTCCATTATCCAGATGGAACTCCAGTTGTTTTAAAAGGCAAATCTAATGGCGAAATAAAGAAATTAGTTAATAATGAACAAATCCTATATTACGAGGATGAAATTATTGATTTAAGAGATAAGAAACCAAGAGAAATTCAAGAATTAGGTATCAAGCTCTCATTCGTTCCAGAAGACCGTTTGAATATGGGATTGGTTGGGAACATGAGTATTGTAGATAATATGCTTCTAAGAAGCTATAGAAAAGGCAAGACCATATTTGTAAACCGTAAGAAACCTAAGAACCTGGCAGATAATATTATAGATAATTTAGAAGTTGTAACCCCAAGTGATCAAACACCAGTAAGAAGACTGTCTGGTGGCAATGTTCAAAAGGTTTTGGTAGGACGTGAAATTTCTTCATCTCCAAAGGTTCTTATGGCAGCATATCCAGTAAGAGGATTAGATATTAACTCATCTTATCTTATTTACAACCTTTTAAACGAACAAAAGGCAAAGAATGTTGCTGTTGTATATGTTGGTGAGGACTTAGACGTATTACTAGAATTATGTGATAGAATTCTTGTTCTCTGTGGTGGAAAGATTACAGGTATTGTAGATGGTAAAACTGCAAAGAAAGATGAGATTGGTTTATTAATGACTAAACATGTTGGAAAAGAGAATGATTCAACACAAGAAAATAAAGAAGTGGAGGAGGTAAAAGAAGATGGCATCAAAGAAGATTAATTTTGAACCTCCATTCCATTTGACAAAAAGAACAGATATACCAAGTTGGAAAGCATGGTTAATTAGAGGAGTTGCCATAGTTGTTGCTTTCTTATTTAGTGGTATTGTATCTACTATATTAACCAAAGGTGAATTTGGTGGGTTCTTTGAAAACGTTTTCTTAGGTGCATTTGGTACCGAGAGAAGAGCATTGAACTTATTTCAAGCATGGGCAATGTTATTATTAATTGGTATAGCATTAGTTCCAGCATTTAAGATGAAGTTCTGGAATATTGGTGCAGAGGGCCAAACATTAGTAGGTGCTTTAGCAAGTGTCTTTATGATTAAAGAACTTGGCGGAAAGATTCCAGATGGTGGATTAATAGTAATGATGCTTTTAGCAAGTATTATTGTCGGTGCAATTTGGGGTGTTCTTCCAGCTATATTCAAGGCAATATGGAATACAAACGAAACATTGTTCACTCTTATGATGAACTATATTGCAATTCAATTAGTTTTATTCGCAATTAATATTTGGGCACCAAACGGTTCTGGTGCTATAGGTGTATTAAAGAATGGTAGTTTCACGGGTGCATTTGGTGTGAACTATGTAATTAATATTGTTCTTGTAACCATAGTAACAGTAATCCTATTTGTCTACATAAGATATAGTAAGCACGGATATGAACTAACTGTTGTTGGTGAAAGTGTTAACACAGCAAAATACATTGGTGTTAATGTTAGAAAAGTTATTATCAGAACAATGATTCTCTCTGGCGCACTTTGTGGCTTAGCAGGTTGGTTCCTTGTTGGTGGTTCTCCAACTCCAACAATTAACTCTAACTTGGTTGCTGGCAGAGGATTCACAGCCATCCTAGTTGCATGGCTTGGACAACTTAATCCATTCATTATGATGGGCACTGCGTTCCTTGTAGTGTTCTTCCAGGCAGGTTCAGCACAAGTTGCAACAACTTATCAAATCGGAGATAGCTCTGCTTTCAGCGGCCTTATAATCGGTATATTCTTTATTATCGTTATCGCAGCAGAGTTCTTAGTAAATTACAATATAGTATTCAAGACTAGACGTAAGAAGGCCGAAGCAGTTAAGAAGACTACTCCAGAGAAGGCAGAAGAGAAGATTATTACTGAAGAACAATTCGAAGAAGAATTGGAATCTATTGGTACAAGATACTTCGAAAGAACTATTGCAAAGTCTGAGAACTTTGAGGCTAATGATACATTCACTCCTCAAAAAGAAGAAACTTCTTCAGAATATGCATTAGAAGAAACAAATACAGAAGAAAAGGAGGATAAATAATTATGTTTTTGACATTTATTCATAGTGCAATAAGATTTAGCACAACCTTCCTTTTTGGTTCAACAGGTGAAACTATTACAGAAAGAGCAGGACACCTTAATCTTGGTATTCCAGGTATTATGTGTCTTGGAGCTGTTGGTGGATGTATAGGAGAATCTCTATATCTAAAAGGTATAACAGATTATGCACAAATCAACGGATTTGCAGCAGTTATAATCGGTATCCTATTTGCAATGATATTTGCAGGTGCAGGTGGTTTAATTTATGCTTTCTTAACTATTACATTAAGAAGCAACCAAAACGTATCTGGTCTTGCAATGACAACATTTGGTGTAGGTTTAACAAACTTCCTAATTCCACAAGTAAATAAAACAGGTTTCTATTATATTTCAGTATGTTTCACAAATTATGCTCCTGGTGCAGATAAAGCAGGGTGGTTTAGCGAATTATTCTTAACATATGGTTGTCTAGTATATGTTGCAATAGTACTAGCAATTCTTGTTGCGGGTTTAATTAAGAGATCTAAGACAGGTTTAAGTTTAAGAGCGGTTGGTGAAAACCCAGCAGCAGCAGATGCAGCAGGTATTAACGTTATTAGATATAAATATGTCGCATGTGTTCTTGGTGCAGCTATTGCAGGACTTGGTGGTTTATTCTTCATTTTCGACTACCTTGGTGGAAACTGGGAATACACAATTGAAAGTTTAGGTTGGCTCTCGATTGCTCTTGTTATTTTCTCTGTATGGAGACCTAATATTGGTATTGCAGGATCTATCTTCTTTGGAGCATTATTCATATTACCAGCATATGTTACTGTTGGATTTGCATATAATGAACTCATCAAGATGATTCCATATCTTGTAACAATTATTGTTCTTATTGCAACGAGTTTACTTAATAAGAAAGAAACTCAGCCACCAGCATCTCTTGGTATCCCATACTTCAGAGAAGAAAGATAATTTAATATGCTATATTAAAAACACTAAAAACCAGGGAGAAAATCCTTGGTTTTTAAATTTTTCAAAAAAATTTTTCTTTTTAATCTTTCTTTAATAATGTGCATATATAATGAAGACAAGAAAAGCAAAGAAACTAACTAAAATTTTTCATAATAATCCTCTCTCAAAAAGAACCTCGTGGAAAGACCATGGGGTTTCTTTCTATAAAGAAATACTTTCTTTTGCTTGATAATCTAAATAAAATATTGTATTATAAATTCACTTTGCGAGATTAGCTCAGTTGGTTAGAGCGCTACGTTGACATCGTAGAGGTCATAAGTTCAAGTCTTATATCCCGCACCAGCAAAGCAGGATTTCATAATCTTGCTTTTTTTATATTAAAAATATGGTATAATATATAATATTAAATGGAGATAAGCTATGAGAGACTTTGATGAAGATATTTCAAGTGTACAATTAACAGACAGAGAAATATTTAAAGATTTCTTAGATGCAGATGAAACTGTTATTAGTGTTATAAAACCTAATAAGAAAAGACACTACAAATGGTTGTTATTCTTTGCAATTCCAATCTTTTGGCCACATTTTATAATGCTTACAGTTTTAACTCTTGGAATATTTCCATTCCTTTATGCAAAGAAAGGGTATGATAACCTATATTATGCTTATACAAACAAGAGGGTAATTGTTCGTAGTGGTTCTTTTGGAGTTACATATCGTGGTATTGAATATAAAGAGATAGTAACAACAGATGCAACAACTAATTTCTTAGATAAGAAATATAATACAGGAACAATTCAATTTAGAGCACAACGTCAATCCGTTAGCTTTAGCAATATAGAAAATCCATTTGATACTCTTAGGGAAATAAGAGAATATATAGAACATAACGTAAAATAATTAACGGAGAATATAATATGCCATACACAAAAACAGATAAAGTAACAGATTTAGTAGCAATTGAAATGATGAATGGAGACACAATGGTTGTACAATTAGA
This sequence comes from uncultured Clostridia bacterium, assembly GCA_947305865.1. Classification (GTDB taxonomy): domain Bacteria; phylum Bacillota; class Clostridia; order Christensenellales; family CAG-917; genus RGIG8124. The sequence continues at coordinate 3,502 of CAMZEU010000014.1, read as the reverse complement.
TACAACTGGTAATGCTCCAATTACTGTTCAAAACTTTAAAGACTTAGTATCTAAAAAGTTCTATGATGGTCTTATCTTTCATAGAGTAATCTCTGGATTTATGATTCAAGGTGGAGATCCAACCGGAACAGGTATGGGTGGCTCAGATAAAGATATTAAAGGAGAATTTGCCATTAACGGAGTTCAAAACAGAATTTCACATAGAAGAGGAGTTATTTCTATGGCTAGAGCAATGAATCCAAATTCAGCATCTTCTCAATTCTTCATTTGTCATGCAGATGCAACATTCCTAGATGGGCAATATGCAGCTTTTGGAAAAGTTGTAGAGGGAATAGAAGTTGTAGATAAAATTGCTTCCGTTAGAACTAATAGTCAAGACAGACCTTTAGTAGAGCAAAAAATGAAGAGCGTATATTTTGTAGAATAAAAAAATGTCTAGTATAACTAGACAAGTTTTTAGGTATTAATGGATAACTAACAATTAGTTGTCCATTTTTGTTTTGTAATAGGATATTCCTTGTATATCTTCTAAAGGAAGTAGAGATACATTGAAGGAACTATCTGGATTAATCTCAATTATTGTACCACCACGTTGTTGGTGTTTCTTCTTTATCTTTAGATAAGCAAGATAGTCTATAGACATACCATATGTTAGTTGTATTCCTTTATATGTTAAAGAAATAGTATTTAGATGGTCATGTCCAAAGAACATTCCTTTACAAGATCCAAACTTAACCATTTCTTCAAAGAACTTTCCTTCAACTGTTTTTGGATATCCGAAGTAATTATCTTTTTCTTGCACAAAACCACAATGGTATGTAACATCTTTGTCGCCTCTGTAGAACTTTTCAAATGCATCCTTAAATTCCTTAGGAGGAATATGGAAGAACGCAAGAGAAGGGCATACAGAGCCTTCAGGAGAGTTTTTAATAATAGTATTCTTATACCATTCGATTTGGTCATCATGAATTGTGTCAAAGCCACTGGTGAAGTACTTTGTTAAATATGCATTAGAGTCTATAAACATCAATAAGTTGTTTATAGAACCATCTGGATTTAAAAGTTTAATAGAATAGTTGCCTCTGTCAGACCCTTTATATTCTCCTTTTTGGAATACACAATTTGGAAGAGATTCGTAGAAGTCCGCCATTTCGTCTTTATTATAACTAGACCAAGTTTCACAATCATGGTTTCCAAATACAAATGCCCAAGGAATATTATAACTCTCTATTAAATCTGTAAGCTTTTTAGATGTCTTTCTATTATTAATAGAACATCCAAAAATTGGTGCAGGCCAGAAGAATAGAGGATATGCCACATCTCCTGTCACAGCAATGAAGTCTGGCTTGGCAGTTTCAATAAGAAGAGCAACAGCATCTAGAGATAGTTTGTCAGACTTTTTAGTCCATACACTACCACCAAGGTGAATATCTGTTAATTGTAATATTCTAAATGGTTTTCCTTCCTTCATTTGAAGGGTGGTAATCTTTTCTGCCATAATTATTCCTCGTCTTTTTTGTCTTCTTCTAGATTCTTTGCAATTTGAATATGTTCAGCTTGAGAAGTTTCAGCTGTTAAAAGGACATCTTCAGCAGCTTCTTTCTTTGCTTCTGCCTTTGCAATTGTTTCATTTGCTTCGGCTATGTCTTGTTCGGCACGAGATACATCTTCATCTGTAATGAATCCTTCTGGAGGGATACCACCAGGGTCATGCTTTCCATATAATTCGTGTACAAGATCTGTTCTTTCTTGTTCTTCTTCTACACTAAGTGTAGCACCATTTCTTCTTGCTTCTATGAAGTAACGTGCACGTGTAAGTTTTTTGTTGTTAACTCTATACATAAATGAACCCAAAAATGCAATGAAGATGAAGAGTGCAATTCCAATACCTATAACTAAACGAATAGTTAAGAGAACTTTATCAGATTGTACTATGTAATTTGTTGGGTCATCTGAAGCATTTTCAATATATCCAACACCACCAATAATCCAACCAACAGCACCAACAGCTAATGCGCCAGCAATCTTACGTGCTAGTGTCATCATACCAGAGTATGTTCCTGTTGGACGTTCACCAGTTGCCATTTCAGCTACGTCTACTGTATCTGGGAATATAATCCATGGCATCATTTGTGCTCCGCCAAACCCAAGACCCATTATAAATGCAATAATTGGAACAAGGATAGGAGGTGCCCAGGATGGATCCATAACGGCCATCATGATACCACCAATGATATAGAATGGAAGTCCCATACGGAATGCAAACTGTTTGCTCTTTTTGTCCATCATAACTCTTGCAAGAGGGAACATTAAAACAGCAGCAACCATTAATGGTGCAACAATGAACATAGAGGACATATTCATACCAAAGAGTTGGTATCCGTGCCATACGTCTGTTGCATAATATACTGCTAGAGCGGATATCATATCCATACACATAAATGCTGTAACATACATAACAATGTGCCAACGATATGATTTATTCTTATATGGTTCCACATAACCCTTTATAAAAAGTTTAAAGTTAAATTTAACTTTAGGTGTAGTAGGTCTAATTCTTTCTTTAGTGAAGATACCACATATAATTAAACCACCACCAAACAATGTTCCAAAAATTGCAACCATTAAAATCCAGAATACTGTTGGAGAGATATGTGGGAATATCCCAAGATATCCAGTTTCGCTAGTTAATGTTTCAATAAGAACTAAAGGTAATACGTAAGCAAGACCAGATGCAGCTGCGCTGAATACTAATTTAACTGTATTTGCATTATTACGTTCCTTAAATGAAGGGGAGATATCTGAAGAAAGTGAGGTATATGGGACTTGGGATAATGTAGATGCAGTATTCCAAACTATATAGAATATTAAAACATATGCTATGAATCCGGCATTATTCATTCCCGTTGAGACAGGAGCAAATAGAAGAGTCATAGCAATGATTAATGCTATACCACCAGCAATAATATATGGTTTTCTACGCCCAAATTTAGCTCTAGTATTATCTGTGATGAAACCCATTAAAGGATCTGTAATAGCATCCCAAATCTTTGCGACCATCATGATAGTGGAAGCAATACTCATCAAAATGCCGAAAGTGGTCATATACTTAAGCATTACACAAGACATAAGTGCAACGCCACCACCATCCATAAGAGCACCACAACCATATGCCATTTTCTCAGAGGTTGGAATGTGGTCTCTAAGTTCTTGTTCAGTTAAAACCTTTTTTGTTTTTGCCATAATTGTCCCCTTAAAATCATTGAATACATAAAAATAATACTACAATTTGTCCACTAAAAACAATATACAAATATTGTTAAGTGTAAAAATATTAATTTAAAAATTGGTTAATAATATGGTTTATGTTTCAAAATTAACACATGCCATATGATAATATTAAGGTGTAAGGAACAAAGAGCCTATTCTTTATTGAAAAAAAGACTTATATATAATATAATTCTTTTATAATGGGGATGTGGCTCAGTTGGTAGAGCAACGT
>CAMZEU010000013.1 GCA_947305865.1 uncultured Clostridia bacterium | reverse complement strand
TTGTACTGGTTCGGCTTCTTGCTCTTTAGAGTGTTTCTTGTTCTTCTTTTCTTTCTTTGCTTCTAAGAAAGATACATCTACATCTCTTTCAACTTTTGAGTTTTCAATTGTTGTTCTATAGAATTCTTCAAGTGGTGTACCACTTGCTTCTATTTCTTTAACATCTGCTTCACAAATAATGTGTCCGTTCTTAATAATTGCGATTTTGTCACAAATCTTTTCAACAACGTCAATAATGTGTGATGAGAAGAATACTATGTTTCCTGCTGCTGCGTGTTGTTTCATAGTTTCTTTAACTTGGAAGATACTGTCTGGATCCAAACCTGTGAGTGGTTCGTCAAGAATCCATACTTTTGGATTGTGAACTAATGCAGACATAATGGTAATCTTTTGTTTCATACCATGTGAGTATGTCTTGATTGGATTTTCAAATGAACCTTGAAGTTGGAATCTTTCTACGAATTCATCTATTCTCTTATTTCTTTCTTCAACATCTACTCCGTAGAGATTTGCAATATAGTTGATATATTCTCTACCAGAGAGGTTTTCATACAAAGCATAATGGTCTGGAACAAATCCGATTTGAAGTTTTGCTTGTACAGATTGCTTCTCTACATCAAATCCACATACTTCAATGCTTCCAGATGTAATAGTTTGAATTCCAACAACACTCTTAATAATAGTGGACTTACCTGCACCATTTGGTCCAAGGAATCCAAAGATTTGTCCGCCATCTATTTCAAGATTTGCATCTTTAACAGCATAGACATTACTTGTTGAATATTTTTTGCTAAAATTATTAAGTATTAACTTGTTTGTTCCTGCTTCGTTCATAGGCTCGTTTTTATTCCTTCCTTTTAAACTTTCTTCCAAAATTTGCATATCTGCCTTATATTTTTTATTACGTATAAAGACATCTGCTATATTGTCTTCTATTTGGAATAATACCAAATAGACATACCACATTAAGAAACTTACTCCGATGTATACGCTAAAGAATATCGCTTGATACAATGGATAGAATACCATTGGTGAACCCCATTTTGTTGGTATACTAATTGTTATTAATCTTAAGTCTTCTCCACCTTTACCGAACTTGCTTGCGATGAAATCACTATTAATAAAGAAGAAGTCTGTTGGATCGTTTGGTGTCTTGGATGTGAAATATGCATTTACGAATAAGACCAATACAAAATATGCCGCAAATCCCATTAATGAATATCCCATTTCTTTCATCTTTGGTCTCTCATATAACTTGAATACCATAATTAATACTGGCATGAAGAATGCATCATAGTGATTAATCCAGAATCTTACATTGCTATAGGTAAATAGGAATGCATCACTTCCAACATTAGGTAAAATCATAGCCATTAATGCACCGAATACATTAATGAAGAATGTGAAGTAATAGAAGTGTTTAATCCTAAACATCAAAGATAATGGCACCATGTAAACTGCCAAGTTACACAAGTGGAATGGATAAGATCTTAAATTTATTAAATCCTTGAATTCATAACCTACACTGTATGAAATACAGATTGCTAAACTCATAAATAACAATGCATAACGCTTATGATCATAATCCTTGCCATAGAACAAGAATGCAATGATTACTGGAACTATAATTGCTCCATATAAACACATACGGTGTGCAAAGTTATAATCTTTTACAACAAAGCTTCCTGGACCCTTTCCAAATAATAATTGGAATGCGAAACAAGGAATTGCAACTAGTATCATACCAATAACACATGCTACATATATTCCTAGTCCCTTCCAGGTGAAAGGTGATCTCCACTCTTTAATCCAAACAAAGATACCTAATGCTAATGCCAAACCAGTTTCAACACTGAAGAATACTGCTCCCATATGCACTGTTTCTAATGCACTGGCAGTAAACATACCTTGGATTTGCATATTCATAGTACCTAAGTTAATTGCATAAACTACTGTTGCAAAGAATTTTACAATGTGCTTTAAAATAGCAATCTTATCTTTGAAGAATGGATATGTTTGCAATACTACAATGGATGTACATGTTAGCCAGAACATAAACAAGCAGAATACTGTTTCAGTTTGGCCAGTAATTCCAAATGGTGAGAAAATGTTTAATCCTATTGTACGTTTGATTGCAACCGAATCACTTAAATATCTGCAAACAAAAACAAGCGTAAATAATATAGCGGTTCCCTTGAGAATCCATTCACGTGCTTTTGCATTTTTAACGGTCTTATCCAACAAGATGAGCAATCCAATAAAGAGGACTGCTACTGCGGCTGCTATTAGATAGTAGTAATATGACATCCTTGTTCCTCCTTATTCATTACTCTGGAGAATAATGAGCGAGGCAAAGACAAAGGAATACCTGATATGTATTTAAATACATATTGGTTATCAAAAATATTTATAGTTGTCTTTTGGTGTGCGTTTAGTGATTCGCACAATGTTGCCTCTTTCATAAAATACTCCCATCTCCTTTATTATTAGAAAATAACAAACAAAATGGGTCTTTCTATATGTTTAGACGGCAAACACTTGTTGAATTAAATGAACTAAATAAATTGTCTACAAAACTTTCTTTGCTAATATATATCTTCGCAGGGTTGTAATCTCTGCGCATTATTCTAATTAATAATAAAATGTTGACGGATGCAACAACTGAGAATAAAACTGAGAAACTGAATGTAAATGTGGTAATAATGCTTAAAGCATTAAGTATAACTGCATTGGATCCTATGATTTGTGGTAATGCTTCTTGGGATAAGAGTTTCTCGAATTCTAAGAATGATTGTGATACGCCAACTAATCCACCACGTGGAATTGAAATGAGTAAGTATAGAATTTGGATTGGTAAAATAATAAGCAATGAAGAACAAACTAATCTAAGTCCTCCACGAGAACATGCTCTACGCTTATACATTCTATGACTAATTACAACAAGACCTAAAACGATGAGCAATAAACCCACAGCTATTAAGGCTATAAATATAGATGTAATCATAGTCCCTTTTCCCTTTTTTCGTATGCTTATAGCATAACTAAAACTTGCCTATATATTAGTTTCAGTTGTTTAATTATACCTTAAAGAATTAAGTTAGTCAACATATTGTGGTGTATTAAAAAATGGCACACAAAATATTCAATTTAACCTATTTGGAAACCTTCTCTTTCAAGGAATTGTAATCTAATTTACTTTCATGGACATCTTTTAGCAACGAGCCATAAGTTTTGATGTCCTCTTGAGCTTTTTCAATGAGATATAGGAATGGCTCACTATCTTTAATTTCATCTGTCCAACACGTAGCAATTCTATATGTAATGCCACCATTGGAAATATCGTAATCAAAGCCACCGTTGATAAGGAAATCGTTAACTACGCTAGTAGCCATTGCCATATCTATCTTCTTACTTTCGAATGGCAATTTGCATGTCAACACAACAATTTTAGGATTCCCAACAATCTCAAAATGATAGTTCAATAATTGGTCTTCACCGTAATCATTAAAGAAAATATCAAATGAATCCTCGTAGGACATAATGTCATACTTGTAACCCTTCTTAACTATTGCATCACATACTAAATCGCCAATCTTCTTAACCATAATTTTTCCTTTGCTTAAAATTTAATAACTACAGGTGGAGCTGTGAAAGAATATATTGTTGCAACTGCATCTTCAAAATAAAGTACAACAGTATTTCCATCATCTTCGTTATACATTCCTCTTAATTCTGGATATGCATCCAACATGGACTTTCTAGCTTCCCTTCTGTCATCCTCAACAAGCTTTCCTCTTAATCTAATCCACTTGCCTTCTGTAAAAGCACTTATCTCAACCATTGGATTAGCCTTAATTTGTTTGTATGTTGGTTTTACCTTACCTGTTTGGATATAAAGTTTGCCATCAAAAATATTAACTGTACCAAAAGGTCTTACTCTTGGTTCGCCATCTTCAACAGTTGCTAGATAATAAGTTCCACACTTTTTTAAGAAATCATATACTTCTTTCATTTTTCGCCTCATATTATAATTTCATTGCAATATCCCATGCCTTCCAAATAACTGTTCTAAGATTACCAACTTTAGAGCAATCTCCAACAAGGTTATGCTTTCCGTCTAATACTGGTGTTGGTATATAACCAACAGAAATAATGCTGCTATTGCATTCAATAGTTTTGTTCTCCCCATTGCAATCTGTAATCTCTACACTATCTGGATTAATCTTGTTAACTCTTGCTCTAAGATATACTGGCACCTTATTTAGTGCAAAGAAGTCTCTTAAATAACTTGAGTTTGCAAGACAGATTCCTCTAATTGCAATGAGGTCATTCTTCATCTCAACAATAATTGGTTTCTTGCCTTTATGATAGAGGTCGTATGCAATTTCACAGCCTGTTAAGCCACCTCCAATAATAACAACCGTATCGCCAACTTCTTTCTTGCCAAGTAAGTAGTCTATTGCTTCAACAGAATTTTCAACTCCAGGTGTTCCAATCTTTCTGGCTTTTGCACCTGTTGCGATGATATAATCATCGAAGTCTTTAATATCTTCTTCGGATTTAATCTCTGTATTGAACTTAATTTCAACACCTAAATCCTTCATTTCTTTCTTGTACCATTCAATTAAATCTCTATCCTTTTCTTTGAAATATGGAGCTGCTGCTGGTATAAATGCACCACCAAGTTTATCACTCTTTTCAAAGATGGTTGGCTTATGACCACGGAGGGCTAATACTCTTGCACTTTCAAGACCACCAATACCACCACCAATGATAGCTATCTTCTTAGGTGTCTTTGTCTTAACAATTTTGTATTTCTTAGATTGCATTGTCTCTGGGTTAAGTGCACATCTAGCCATTCCAGCATTGTCTGAGAGAGATTGGTCGTTTGGTACACCATTATAATGAGCCATATTGAAACATGCGTTGTGGCAGCATATACAAGGTCTGATGGATGCTATATCATCATTCATTAACTTTGTTATCCACTCTGGATCTGCAAGGAATTGACGGGCAACACCCATAGCATCTATTTCTTTATTTTCAATAGCCTTTGCACCAACTTCTGGTTCCATTCTTCCTGCACATACTACTGGAATATCTACATACTTTCTAATTTCTGCAACATCTTGGAGGTTACAGTTTTGTGGCATATACGCTGGTGGATGTGCCCAATACCATGCATCATATGTTCCGTTATCACAGTTAAGCATATCATATCCTGCATCTTGCAAGAATTTTGCTGCCCACTTACTCTCTTCCATATCTCTTCCAACTTCTACATAGTCTTCTCCTGGCATTGCACCTCTTCCGAAGTCCTTTGTTTTGGAGATTACAGAATATCTTAAAGATACTGGGAAATCTGCACCACAAACTTCCTTAATTGCCTTAACGATTTCTGCTGGGAATCTATAACGATTTTCCAAGGAACCACCATATTCATCGTCCCTTTGGTTTGTATATTTCATTGTGAATTGATCTAGTAAATAACCTTCGTGTACAGCATGAATTTCAATACCATCTACACCTGCATCTTTACAGAGTTTTGCTGTCTTTGCAAATGCTTCAATCATCTCTTTTATTTCGTCGATTGTGAGTGGTCTGCTATATACGCTGTCAAACCATCTGTTTGGAGTTGCGGATGCTGAAGCTGTCAAATAGTCTACATTAAGAATAGGCTTCATAAGCGTTCCAAGAGCCTTATTTTCACTTAACTTCACCATTAAATCATTTATTGCTAAACTTCTTCCAAATCCAGCTGTGAGCTGTATAAACATCTTGGCAACTGTTTTATGGAACTCATCCATAAATTCTTTTAACTTCTTGAACTTCCCTTTGCCTTGGTATAACCACTTCCCAAAAAGAATATCCCTAATTGGTGCAATGCCTGGAAGAATTAAACCAACATTATTCTTGGCTCTCTCTAACAAGAAATTTGCTGCCTCTTTGTCAAAATGGTTTGGTTCCATCCAGCCAAAAATGGATGTTCCTCCCATTGAAGTCATAACGATTCTGTTCTTAATTTCAAGATTGCCAATTTTCCATGGCGTAAATAAAGCATTGTACTTTGCGTCCATACTTTCCTCCAAATCCTTCTTTATATAAATAAATCTGGCATAAAGCCAGACTTATTATAATCTTATGCGTTCAACCAAACTATCTTATCTGCAGACACATTACCATACCAATCTGCTGCCCATCCTGCAGGCTTATTCGCTTCTGTACATGGACAGTTAATTGCGACTATTACAGTACAATAATTGAATGCGTTGGAACCTATTGTAGTTACGTTAGAATTAATGGTTACATTTTGTAGATTGGTTCTTTCAAATGCACTCTCACCAATGTTAGTTACATTATTTGTTGATGAGATTGTCTTGATATTGAATGTACAATTGTAGAATGCATAGTTTCCTATTTCTTTCAAGTTGGTTGAGAATGTTGTTAATTGTACTTGTCCCATATTATGGAAGGCACCTTCACCAATTATATTGATTTGTGATTTGACAACTGTTCCCTTACATCCAACAACTAAGACATTGTCATTGTTGTTATTCTTTTTAACAATTGCATTGAAGTCTACTCCAATAGCATCATCTCTTGAGAAATAGCCACCTACGTTATTACTGTTTACAGAAATTGTGGTTAATCCTTTACATCCACTGAATGAGTATGGATGTACTGTTACACACTGCTCTGGAATCTCAATACTTTCAACGGATTGACATCCTTTGAATGCATAACTTTCTATTTCAAGTGAGCCACTATTTGTAGACTCAAAGTATAATGTCTTTGCACCACTACATCCGTTAAATGCATTAGACTTAATTCTTGCAACGTTTGCAGGAATGATAATTGCTTCTAATGAAGAACAACCATTGAATGCTTCTTCCTCAATTGTCAATGTTGTAACAGTTGGGAATGAGATGTTTCTAAGTAATGACATTCCTTTGAAAGCTTTCTTTGCAATAATTGTTATGCTGAGGTCTGTAGCTATTGTACTATTGCTGAATCCAGCAACTATAGCTCTAGCAGTACCGCCACCTGTGATTTCATATTGCGTATCTATGATACAATTGCCAACAAATTGATATCTGCCATTTGTGGTTATATTGCTATTTGTTGTTGCGAATGAAATAGATACAAGGTTTCTACATGAGTTAAATGCGCCAGAACCAATTTCTGTTACTTCTTCTGGGATTACAATACTTGTCATATTGTAACAGTTAATGAATGCATTTTCTCCAATTGTGAATTCCGTTCTTGTGCCAGTATCGTCATGAACGATTGTCAAACTCAAGATTGTAGATTTGCCATTAAATGCATCTTTCATAATACCAATAATTGGCTTTCCATCCCAATAGAATACTGGAATTGTCATATATTCTTCTTGGTTAGATACTGCCTTAATATAGTATCCAGTACCAGCATCATTGAGTTGTACGAGATATGAACTATTCCATACAGCATATAAACTCATATCATTTGGTGGATACTCAATTACTTGAGATGCAGTATAAACGATAGTTGAAGAACCACGTTCTGTTGCCCAACCGGCAAATTTATATCCTTCATAAACGAATGTATTTGAGAACAATTGATATGATGTACCTGTATATACAGTGTCACTTCTTTGTTCGTCAGTAGTATCATCCTTTCCTGGATAATTCTTGTAATACTTGATTGTGTATTGCTTTGGATCCCAGTTTGCAATATAGGATCTATTTCCGTAGTTTCCTGTTGCAATGCCTGGAATAAATGAAATATCCATTACTGGATTTTCAATACCTGTTCCTGTCCAGCCAGCAAATTCGTAACCTTCTCTTGTTGGATTTACAATAGTAACACTTGCAGTGTTAACGTTGTAGCTTGTTGGGTTTGCAGAAGCAACTGTGCCACCATACAAATTATAGGTAATAGTATAATTTGCAATTTCCCAAACAGCATACAAATAGTATTGGCTTTCTAATCCCATCTTATAAGATGCACCATCTTCATACTTAACTGGGCCATTATCAGACTCTGCCCAACCCATGAACTTGTATCCTGGATTTTGATATTGACATGGTAATAATGTTGTTGTTGCATCAGATTTAACACCCATTGTGTTCATTACACCAGTTGCTGTTGAGGAATTAGGACTAAATCTAATTTGATTTGTTCTTGCTTCCCATTGTGCTTGATATGACAAGTTGCCATAGGAACCTGTTGGAATAGTTAATCCCTTTTGTGGAGTTGTTATACCAGAACCAGTCCAACCAACGAAGTCATAACCTGCTCTAGTAGGATCTGAAATATTTATTGTTGCTGTTGTAATTTGATAAGTTGTTGGATATGTTGCAGATGCAACACCACCATTCAAATCATATCCAATTGTAAATGTTGACAATTCCCAAACAGCATATAATGAAACATTATCTTGTCCCATTGTATAATATGCTTCATCTGAATATGCAACTTGTGTACTTCCAATATGTTCTGCCCAACCTATGAAGTTGTATCCATTCTTTACTAAAGTACACTTATTAAGTCTTACTTTAGCATCAATTGAAATCTCTTGGTCTGGCATACTTGAACCAGCATTCGCACCCATAGGAACAAAGGATACTCTTCTTGTATTTGCTTGCCAAACTGCATACAACGTATATGTTGGTTCGGTACCACAGATAAATTCTGTGATAGGCGTTGTAGCCTTATCGTCCAAAGACCAACCGAGGAAGATGTAACCTGTTCTTTCAAAGTATGTGTTAACAATTAGTTCAATTCTTTCACCAGTATGAGCCTTAACATCATTCTCGGATGCTGAGTAGTTTGTATTGCCATTTCCATCATAGTGAACTATAACTTCATTTGCTGTGTAATATGCATATGCAGCTGATTCTTTATTATAAACACTTAAGCTTTTTCCAGTTGCATCTGTAAGCTTTGTACCACCACCGTTGGATGCTGTATACCAACCAACGAATGAATATCCTGCTCTTGTTTCTGGGAGCAATAATGTATATTCCTTTCCGTAAATGAGAACTTCAGAATCAACCTTCTTGTTAGCCTTCATTACAGTATCCATATATCTAATCTTGAACTCGATATTTGCATCTGCTTTACCTGTTGCTTCGGTACCTGCCCAGTCATCTGGCCATTGTGGTACATCTGATCTTCCCTTAATATCAATGCTTAAATTTGTACATCCTGCGAATGCCCCAGAACCCATTGAACTTACTGATGAAGGGATAGATATTGAGGTTAATGATGAACAATTTTCAAATGCATTGTTACCAATTGTTGTTAATGTATCTGTAAAGATAAAGATATCAGTTAATGATGTACAGTTACTAAATGCACCTGCTTCAATAATTTGCATACCTCTAATATTACTCTTTTGAGCATCTAAAGGTTCTGGAACTTCTTCCTCGTCTTCATCTTCTTCTTTATCTTGAGAATAAAGAATTAATGTTAAATTCTTACATCCTGCAAATGCATTAGCACCAATCGTTCTAATAGTATCTGGAATATAAACTTTCTTTATATTCTCATTGCCTTGGAACCCTCCTGCTGCTATAGCAATAACTGCTACACCTTCATACTCCGATTCAATTACAACTTCTTCGTCTTTGAAGTACTTATCTGCACTTACTTGATATCCGTTTCCACCATCTACTAGTGAATATGTTAATCCTTCTTGTCCTTTATAAAGGACTTTTCTTACTCCAAAGAAACCACCAATAACAGCACCTGCAACTAATATTACACAAAGTAATATTATGAAAGTCTTTAAACCTTTCTTCTTAGAACTTGCCCTCTTCTTACCAGAGATACGTTTTTGTTGTTCTGCTGCTATTCTTCTATAATGTTCTGCTCTTTCACTATTCTTTGCTTCTGCAGCTTGTACTGCTGCTTCATATTCTGGAACTTCTGAAATGAGCTTGCTTTGATTTACTACATCATCATCTGTTTGGCTGTCTACAGCACACTTCGCAAGGTTCCATTGTACTTCATCATCATCTGGGAATGCTTCAATATAGAACTTGTAGAATGATGCTGCTTGTGTAAATAAAGATTTCTTTACACACTCTTGTGCCATAGCCAAAACATATTGTCCAGCTAATTCTGTTTGCTTAAATTCCTCTTTAGGAATACGAGATAATAATTCATTGAATGTTACGAATATGCCATCCTCTGCATTAATCTTGCCAGTATCATCTCCGTTAAATACATACTTTGTACATGCAAGAAGGAATGGTGACAACATTTCAATGCAAGGGAATTTCTTATTTGCTGCTTGAATCATAGCATCTAAGTCAGCAAAATATGTAAAGTCTGGCATAAAGATGTATAAGTCATCAATCTTTTTACATCTTAACTTAACAAGAATCTTCCCCAAATAACCCTTATAATTTGTTCTATCTACTCTATTAATTTGAGAGAACCATTTTTCTGCTGTAGTTTCATCTTCATGTGCCAATGCATTTAATGCATACTTATACATAGAGTCTATATATTTTTCAAGATTGCTTCTATAACAAATGTCTAAGAGTTTAGCAAATGCTGGATCCATTGCGGCTGGAGTCTTTGTTACAAGCAAATCATTCAAATCTGCTTGAGAATATTCTTCTCTATGCTCTCCAATATATTGGCTAAGGATTGCTATCCATCTAGCACAAGCATCTCCTTTTCCATCTGCACTTCTAATAAGATATTGTACTCTCTTACGAATAGTGCCCATATACTTGATTAAATCTTCTTTCCTAATGAGCTTTACAATATCACTAACTTCGTTATAACTTCCAGCATCTTCAATCTTTCCAAATAGTTCATTATCAGATACTGCTTTGTATTTGCTTCTTAAAATACACCAATTACCATATAAGTCTTTTGGATCTTGTGATAATAATTGGTCTCTCCATTTGTCTGCTAAATCAAATTGACCAACTGAAGCATATGAACTAATAATGTATTGAGCAAATGCTAAATAATATGGGAATGGTCTTCCATTACATAAACGAGGCATTGAAGCTTCTAACAAATGTTCTGCATCTTCAATTTCTTTATTCTCACGAATAAGAACTACGGCAAAATCATATGCTACTCTGTTTAATTTTCTACAGCACTCTAAATTGTATACATTTAAAGTATCATAGATACTTACAAATTGTTTTGTCTTTTTAAGTTTAGAAAGGTCTACTGCAGATTCGCAGAAAACACTAACGACATGTTGAACTTCTTCTTCGTTTATGCCGTTATCTATGTATTTTGAAAGGGTTTTATAATCTGAGTAATTGAGAGCATGATTTTTACGGAAGTCATCTATACCTTTAGCACCTGCAACTGCCAAGATGGAACCACCCAAAGCAACTGGATTAAATCCACCTGCCATGATGCCATCAAATATTCCACCTGCAGCACCGAATTCACCTTTTGCTAAACTATCAAAACCTTGATTTAATTTAGCTAAAACATCAGGTGCCATGGTTGTCGCAACTTTTTTAGAGCATATTGCTCTAAGTGCAACAGGTCCTAAATTAACTATCTTTTTAGAGATATCATCAGTCTCAGGTTTCTTTGCTTCTGAAGCTGGTTGTGCGCTAACTGGTTTTACCTCTTCCTTCTTCTCAACAGGCTTTGCAGGAGCAACACTTGGAGCTGGTTTAGGCTGTGGCTGAGGTTGCGCTGTAGGTCTAGCTGGTGCCTGTGCTTGTTGTGGTTGTTCAACAGGTCTAGCTGGTGCCTGTGGTCTTTGAGGAGGCGTAGATGGACCAGGTGTTGGAGCACTTGGTCTATTTGGTGCTGGTCTAGCAGGCGCTGCTGGCCTTGCTGGTGCGCCAGGTCTCACTGGAGCTTTTGGACCAACGTTTGAATTTACATCATTGTCACTCATATCTATTTCCCTTTCTCTTGTATACGTATACAATGCGCATAAATGCACATACAAACTATATTTTACCATAAGTTTTTAACTATATCAATTAAAGAAACTCAGAATTTTCCCATATTCTAACCGCTTCTTTTCAAAATAATTTCTTAATTTTTTAGAATTCTAAACAAATAAAATGGCATAAATATTACATTTTTCGCATTATGTTCATTTTGCTTTTGTTGTCTAAAAGATTAAATTGAATTATAATTGTTGTACTATTTATTTGAGGTATGTTATGAAAAGAAACGGAATGTGCCCTATCTGTTATTTAAAATCCCTATTCGTTAAAAAAACAGTAGATGAAATTAAAGATGAACCATATCTAAACAATGGAAGAAGAACTCCACTAATGGGTTGGTCTACTTGGAATACTTTTGCAAATCATGTAAATGAAGATTTAATTCTTGAAACAGCAAAGGTTATGGCTGAAAGTGGTTTAAAAGATGCTGGTTACATATATGTAAACATAGATGACAACTGGCAAAGTGGCACAAGAGATAAAGATGGCAATATGCAAGCAGACTTTGCAACATTCCCACGTGGTATTCCTGCACTTGCTAAAGATGTTAATGCTCTAGGATTAAAACTAGGTATTTATTCATCCAATGGAACACTTACATGTGAGGATATGCCAGCCGGATTAGGCAACGAAGAAAAGGATGCCCTAACCTATGCTCGTTGGGGTTGTGAATACTTGAAATATGACTTCTGCCATAATATCAAAATCTCTAAGTACGCTCCACTTATTTATGGTATTGAAATAACACCTCTTGGCACAAACAAATCCGAAAAATACCTCTGTTCTAATGCAAAGTTAGAGGGATTTGCCAAATTCATGTCTTGCAAGAAAGTTGAAGGTGGTTCAATTATCTCTGGATTAGATGCTGGGAAAGGAAAAGCTATCTTCAAAATCACAGTTAAGGAAGCTGGAGATTATGTGATCACTGCACTAGTTCGTAAGTATGGAAGAAAGTATGACAAATATCTAACCGTAAAAGTTAATGGAGATGATTCATATTCAATCACTTGTCCAGGCCAAAAGAAGATAAATGTAACAGCAAGATTCCAGACAATCATTCCTCTTAATGCAGGAGAAAATACAATTGAGTTATTTAATCCAGTTTCAGGAAGCATTATAAGTGCAAAACTTCAATACAAGAAAATGGCATATGCATTAATAAATGCATCCAAACAAGTTGCAGAAGAAAACAAAGCAGATATCAAGCCAATTACCTTCTCTATTTGCGAATGGGGATTTAGAAAGCCTTGGTTATGGGGATATTCAGCTGGAAATATGTGGCGTACAACACCAGATATCAAAGCATGGTGGCCTTGGATGATGTTAATATACGGAAGAAATGTAAAATTGTATGAGCATGCTTCTCCATATCACTTCAATGATCCAGATATGTTAGAAGTTGGCAATGGAAAATTATCTTATGATGAGAATATGGCACACTTTGCACTTTGGTGCATGATGGCATCTCCTCTTGTACTTGGCAATGACTTAAGAAATATAACTAAACCAGTTTTAGATATGGTTACAAATAAAGAATTAATCGCAATAGACCAAGATAGTTTATGTAAGCAAGCAAAACGTATAATTAAAGGAAAAGTAGATGTTCTAGCAAAGCCATTAGAAGATGGTATTGCTGTTTGTTTCTTTAACAAATCAAAATCTCAAAAAACCTTTAAGTTTAATCAAGAAATTTTAATTAAAGATGACTATATTTGTGCAGATGAATTAAGTGGCTATAATATTAAGAATATAGTTGGCGAAATAGCACAGGACGATGGTATTAAAGCCACAATTCCAGGACATGGCGTTGTAGTATTTAAATACATTAAAAAATAGTTATGGCAAAAGATAGATATATTCATTATAACAAACCAAAAAAGATACTCATTATAGGTGCTGGAATAGGAGGTCTATACTGTGCCTATATGCTTGGAATGAAAGGATTTGATGTAACTCTTCTTGAAGAAAGAAAACAAGAAGAATTGGGTTATCCGTGGCATGATGCTGTAAACAAAGATACATTCAAACATGCAGACCTAGTATTACCACGAGATGTTTGTATTCCAAAACAAGTTTTGGATTTTATGGGACCAACTGGAGATGGGCATATTAAGCAAGCAGATAAAATGTCCAAATCTTTAGATGTAGATAGAAAGAAACTTGCAAATACTCTATCTACACTTGCATCAGTTTATGCCAAAGTAATATATGAAACAAAGGTTGATGAACTAATAATAAAAGAAAACTGTGTTGTAGGTGTAAAAGCTGGTTCAAAATCATATTTTGCAGACCTAATAATAGACTCATCCGGAATTAAATCTAAGTTTAAAGATCAAACACCTATCCACTTCCTTATGAGAGATTCTTTCACAGATGATGATTGCATGTTTGCTTATAGAACTTTTATAAAGAAAACAAGCGATGAAGAACAACCATCTAAAGTATATATTATGCCATATGGAATAAGAGGTATTTCATGGTGTAAGGATGCACCAGATTCCAATTATTCAGATGTATTCGTAGGAAAGATTTCTAGCCTTTCTACTGATACCATACATGCAGAAATTGATGCCATTAAAGAGAAACATCCATATCTTACAGATGAAAAATTATTTGAGATAAAAGATACTATTCCTCTACACTATCCACTCGGCATGATAATTGGAGATGGATATGCTGTAATTGGTAATAGTGCTTGTATGCCAAGACCTACAAATGGCAGTGGAATTGAAACAACATTAATTGCTGCAAAAATTCTTGTGAAAGTTATAACAGAAAACAAATCATATCTAGCAGAAAATCTTTGGGACTATGAGTATGATTATATGAAAGAGATTGGGAAAGATTTATACTTCAATTACCTCCTCAGAATATTCCTTCAAGAAATTTCTAATGAGGATTTGGAATGGATCTTTACATCTGGAATTATTAACGAAAATTTAGTTTCTATTGCAAATAAAGAATGGAAGAAAGTTAATGATTTCAAGCTATCCGATATAACTACATCTTATGATTTATTTAAGTCTAGAAAAGACTTAATAGATAAGCTTGAAGTGGCAATTAGACGTGCCATAGAAGGAAGATTATTGGTTGGAAAACTTCCTAGAAAATATGACTACACAGCCATACTCAAATGGAAGGAAGATTATGATTTATTCGTGGTTCAAACTAAGCAAATTGCTAAGGATGTAATGTCAAAATAACAAAAAAATTTAATATAATGAGCCATATTAGTACTTGCATACTTTGTATGGAAGTTGTAATATATTACCAATATTAGTTTAAGGGGAAAACTTTTATGAAAGCCTATCTAGTTAACACAGATGAAAACGGCATTGAAACATATGCTATTGAGAACAAATTTGGCACCAAGTTAGAACTCATCACATACGGTGCTCGTATTTTTAAATTGTTCGTAAAGAACAAAGATGGCGAATACGTAGACGTTGTTGCTGGTTTTGAAACACCTGGCGAATATATGGGACCAAACCCATACTTCAGCGCAGTTATTGGAAGATTTGCAAATAGAATCGGAAATGCTAAGTTTGAACATTACGGCAAAGTTTATGAACTTTGTGAGAACAAACCACATGTATCTATTCATGGTGGCAAAGAAGGCTTTGATAAGAAAATCTGGAAAGCAACTATCAACAAAAACAACAGCATAACATTTAGATACACTTCCCCAGATGGAGAAGAAGGTTATCCTGGAACTCTTAAAGTAAAAGTTAAGTATGCACTTTCAGATGTTATAGACGGAAGAGTTACAATCTCATACGAGGCATCTTCAGACAAGCAAACCCCAGTTAACTTAACAAACCATGCATATTTCAACCTCACTGGAGACTTCACAAAGAAGATTACAGATACATATGTTAGAATAGCTGCAAAATATATTTCAGACATAGATGAATATATGATTCCAACTGGAGTAAAATATCCAATTAAAGGAACAGTTTATGATTTCTCAGAATTCAAGAAAATTGGACAAGACATCCATAAGGATGACAAATATCTAAACTTAGTTGGAGGCTATGATTTCAACTACATTTTAGATACACATAGTTACGTATATCCAGTTGCAGCTGCATACAACCTCAAGAGTGGTATTAAGATGGAAGTTAGAACAACAGCACCATGTATGCAATTCTACACAGGAAATTTCTTAAATGGTGTTCAAGGCAAATGCAAATATAACAAGCAAAGTGCATTCTGTATGGAAACACAATTATTACCAAACTCTGTAAATATTAAAGGTGCGCCTTCTGCTTATATTGGTGGAGCAAAGAAGTTCTCATCTAAGACAGAATACTTCTTCTACGTACCAGAAAAACTTTAATAAACAGCAATTAAATAACAAATAAAAAGCACCCTTGGTTTTCAAGAGTGCTTTATTTTTACATGGTTAGATATATTATTTTTTTCTATTTGCTTGGAAGTGCCAAAGGTCTCTACACATATCCTCTAGATTTCTCTTTGCTTCCCAGTCTATAAACTCTTTAGCATATTTTGGACTTGCATAACAAGAAGCAACGTCTCCTGGTCTTCTTCCAACAATCTTATATGGAACATCATGGCCACATGCCTTAGAGAATGCTTTTATCATATCTAATACGCTATATCCAATTCCTGTTCCGAGGTTAACTGCTGTGGCTGTAAACTTTTCAATATTCTTAAGAGCAGCAATGTGTCCTTCTGCTAAGTCTACAACGTGGATGTAATCTCTAACGCCTGTTCCATCTGGAGTTGGATAATCATTTCCAAATACTTGTACATATGGAAGTTCACCAGATGCAACCTTTGCAACATAAGGCATTAAGTTATTTGGAATACCATTTGGATCCTCACCAATAAGTCCACTTTCATGTGCACCAACTGGGTTGAAATATCTAAGGAGCGCTATATGCCATTCGTTGTCTGCTTTATATACATCTCTTAAAATATCTTCAATCATTAACTTAGTTGTGCCATATGGATTTGTAGTGCCTCCAATAGGGCTTTCCTCTGTTAGAGGAAGTTGCTTTGGTGTTCCATATACTGTTGCTGATGAAGAGAAAACAAAATTCTTAACATTATGAGCACGCATAACTTCTAGTAACACCAATGTAGAAATAAGGTTATTGTCATAATATTCGATTGGTTTTTGTGTACTCTCACCAACTGCTTTTAATCCTGCAAAGTGAATTACTGCATAGATATCATTCTCCTCAAAGATTTTGTTTAAGATATCTCTATTTCTTACATCACCTTCATAGAATTTAATCTTCTTGCCCGTAATCTTTTCAACATTTTTTATTGGTTCAATATTACTATTTGAAAAGTTATCAATTGCTACTACGCCGTATCCATTTTCAAGTAATACTACGTCTGTATGTGAAGCTATAAATCCTGCACCACCAGTTACTAGAATATTCTTCATTTGCTACCTCTATTCAAAAATTTTATTTATATTAATTTTAATACAAATAACCCCAATATGCAACATAAAGAGTGAGTATTGACCACCATAGCATGAGTTGCTATAATTTTTATATAAAATGATGAGGTGAAGAAAAATGAAAATAATCGTAGTTGGAGGAGCAGAAGATACTGCAAAAGTAGCATTCCAAGAAATTAAGGCAACTCTCAAAAAGAAGCCCAACGCTACCATTTGTTTCCCTACAGGATCATCTCCTTTGCCTTTATATAAGGCTATGGTTGCAGATTTTAAAAAAAGTAAAACCTCATACAAAAATGTTGTCACATTTAATCTAGATGAATATAAAGGACTTGGTGCAAAACATACCCAAAGTTATAGGTATTTTATGGACACCAACCTATTCAACAGTATTGATGTCAACAAAGACAACATCCACTTCCCAAACGGTGTAATTAAAGATTTAAATGCAGAATGCAATAGATACCACGAAGAACTCGTAAACAACCACAGAGACATTCAAATTCTTGGTATTGGATCTAATGGTCATATTGGTTTTAATGAACCAGGAACATCATTTGATTCTGTAACTCATGTCGTATCACTTTCTGCAAGTACGATACGAGACAATTCACGTTTCTTCTCATCTATCAAGGAAGTTCCAAAACAAGCAATCACTATGGGATTATCTGAAATTATTGACTCGGATAAAATTATCCTTATTGCAACAGGTATTAATAAAGCCAAAGCAATTAGAGATTGTGTAAAAGGACCAATTGATGAGAACTGCCCTGCTTCTATTCTTCAAAAGCATGACAACGTTATTCTTATCTTAGATAAGGAAGCTGCATCCTTATTATAAAAAGAAAAAATAGCATTTCTGCTATTCCCTCAAATCTTTAACTTAAATATTATTATTGTTCTAACTCTGGTTCACCAAGAGAATATATTACATGTCCTGTAAATACTTCCGAGAACATAAAGGTTTCTACGAAGCTGTCTGTTCCTTTATAAACTCTTACACCAAAGAATCTGCTAGTTGCATGGTCTATCTTGCCTACAACCTCTCTAACAGACTTACCATTAACAATGATGTTAATAGTTATATCCTTCCCCATATTCTCTTGTATTTCTTTTAAATACTTCTCAATAGGAAAATCTTTTGGTGTTCTTTTGTTCCCAGCTGCGTTCATATTCTACCCTTCCTATACAATTAGAATACCACAAAATGCAAAAAAATTAAAGATGTGATTTTTAAAAATAATTAGTTTTCCGAATTAATTAAGTTTACAAGTTGTTCTAAATACAATAAAATAACCACAAATATTTAATATTTGGGCTTATATATGAAGACAAACACACAAGAAAGATTCCCTGCTGAAATGTGGGATAAAATGCAATATATTTTAAGAAACTATTATGATGGAACTATGCATTCTGCATTCTATTATGATGGGACATTGGATGAAAACTTACTTAAAGACATCTATATGTACATTCTTAAAACTGCAAAAATTTTAAGATCTACTTTCCATAAATCTGCAATTAAATCATATTGGACAGTTAATGAAGACTATTCTCCAGATGACTTTTTCTATTTTATAGAAACAGATGACCCAGAAGGCGAATTAGATAAATTCATTACACAAAAAATAGATGAAAAATCCAAATGCCAAATCAAAGTTGCTTTAATTAGAAGCAATGGCAAAGATATCTTAGCATATATCATCAACCATATGTGCTTTGATGGTGGCGATTTAAGATATACATATCTTACAACAGCAAAGTTATACAACGAATATTTAGAGAAAGGCGAATTCATCACAAAGATTAAAGATGGTTCAAGATCTGCAATGCAAGTATATGATATCTTCTCAGAAGAAGACAGAAAAAAAGCATTAAAACTCAATAGCAATGTAAGTTCTGTTAAAAATGTTGGTTTCTTCCCTTATGTAGAAGCAACAAAGGAAGATAGAAATAGAATCGTTAAGGAATATATCCCAAAAGAAGAATTCCTTGCTTTTAAAGCAAAAGGCAAAGAAAACAATGCATCTATAAACGATTTATTCTTAACAGCTTATATCCGTACTATCTATGCAATGTGCAACATGAAAGAAAGTGATGAACTTCATATCTCAAATATGGTTGACCTTAGAAGATATATGAAAGATGGACAAACATACGGTCTAACAAATATGACAGGTTATATGCCATGTGGTGTTAAAGATATAGGAAGTGACTTTACATCCACTCTTAAAGTAGTATGTGCAGATACTCAAATTCAAAAAGAAGACAAGTTCATGGGATTATACTCTATCCCACTTCTTAACTTGGCATTTAATACTTTCATAGATTGTATTGCTTCATTCTGTATTAAGCTTGGATATAAGAACCCAATATTTGGCATGTCTAACATTGGAATTATTAAGCCAGAGCAATTAGTTATGGGAGACAAAAACCTCGTGGACGCATGGTCTACAGGCGCTGTAAAGTACAAACCATATGTACAACTTGCAATGACTACTTTTGATAATTCTGTGACAATGACAATAGCATCAAGAATGAATGAAAAGGATGCTGAAATAGCAAAGAAATTCCTTGAAATGGTACATCAAAACATCAAGGATTACATAAAGTAATACAATTGACAACGAATACTTAGTTTCATATAATCATAATGCTTGTACGAAACTAGTAATGCTGATGTAGCACAGTCGGTAGTGCACCGCCTTGGTAAGGCGGAGGTCACGGGTTCAAGTCCCGTCATCAGCTCCATTAAAAAAGCTGACTCCAAAACGGAATCAGCCTTTTTATTTTTTATAGTTTTTCTAATTAATCGTTTGAGCTGTTGTCATGAGTATGTGCTGCATCAACTGTTGGTAATTCTGGTGTCCAATTTGTTTGGAACTTCTTACATTCCATTGCATATGAACCACTTGAACTTCCATCTGTTGAAACTGCTGATCCTGTAACTGAATATTTAAGACATACACCTGTTTCTTTGTCTACGCAATATACTTGCTTAACTGTTGCTGCTGCTCCGAGAGTTGCAACACTTGTGTTGTATTCATATTTATCACAAGAACGTCCTGCAATTGTTGTAGTTGTCTTTGTTCTATTTCCAGCACCTGCATTTGCATAATATCCAAACCAACTCCATACGAGTGCACCTTGGAGATTTGCAGCTCTTTGTGCTTGTTCTTTTGTCATATATTCATTATATTGTGAGATTGTCTTGTTCCAAACTAATTCGTCATTCTCTTGTTCAAGAGAATATGTTACATAGTATTCATCACTTGTGAGATCATAGTACATTTGGTCTTTTTCTTCACCATAGGAATAATAGTAAATGTCACCCTTTGCACCATATGTGTAGAATTCTTCTGATGCGCTGCCATCATCTGATGATTCTCCAGTTACCTTAACCTCAATAAAAATACCATTTGTTTTCAATTCATTTACATTTGTTTCAATTTGTGAATAGTCATAGTCTGATGAAATATTGATTTCGTCACCATCGTCTCCACCTGGAATTAATCCCTTTATCATATTACAAGATGTTAGTGCGATTGATAATGCAACCACTA
>CAMZEU010000012.1 GCA_947305865.1 uncultured Clostridia bacterium | reverse complement strand
TTTTCTTTTCCGCTCTTATCTCTAATTAAATTAGAAATACTTGCTGTTCCGTTTCCGGCAACAGTTATACCATCTAGAGATAATTTTTGAGCATCCTCATTGCTAATTCCTACATTCTTAGAGCTTTTGTTACAACCAACAAATACTAAAATGGATAGTAATAAAACTAGAAAAACTAAAAATATAAATTGTCCTCGTCTAATCATAAGCCCCTCTCAGTTGGACAATAATGTTCTATAACTTTTGAATATCTATAATTACCTTATTATATTGTAATGGATACTCATGGATGTATTTGAACATCTCGTCAAACTCTTCAAACTTATAATGTCTTCCAACCAAACCTTCTGTCTTCACAACATGGTTTGCAAGCATATTAATTGCTGTAGAGAAAGATCCATCTCCGTTTGAAATACCAATGATTTTTAATTGCTTTTTAAGTATTATACTTAAATTAACAGAGTTTGCTGCCTTATTTGTATATCCAGCCATAATTACTTCGCCTTCATTCTTTACAAGACGCATAGCCGTATTGAATGGAATATTGGATGCAGCATAGAATGCAAAGTCACACATTCTTCCACCTGTTAATTCTTGTACCTTTTTCTCTACATTGTCATATGTAGGATTTACTGTATAGTAAACACCCCAACGTGTTGCCATTTGAAGTCTATCCATATCATAGTCTATTAAAATAGGGATTGTTTGGTAATATAATGCTAATTGAGCAAGTATTAAACCTAAGGTTCCTGCTCCAACTATTGCGACATAATCCCCTTTATCAAAATCAATAGTTCCAAATGCCTTATCTGCAATTGCAATATAATCTGCAAATACTAATTGTTCATCTGGAATTTCTTTTGGAACTTGGAAAACGTTGTCTTGAGGAACACATACGAAATCTTGAGCAAAACCGTCTTGGTCTACTCCCATACATGAAATTGTATCATCTTCTTTTGTAATAAATGGGCTAATTGCAACTTTGGTTCCTAGTGGCATGCCGAATTCTTCATCTGCCTCTGAAACATAACCAACAGCTGAATGTGCTGGCACATTAACGTCATCGTGTGAGCTATTGCTAAAGAATAAAACATCTCCAGCAGACATAGCAAATCTTGCTATTTTAAGTTTAACCTCGCCAGGTTTTCTTTCTAATGTGGATTCTTTTAACTCTATGTTCTCCACATCCTTTACGTGCCAAGCTTTCATATTTTTCCTCCAAATATATCAATAAATATTATACCACCTATAAATAAGTAATACAACATAGAAAAACAATATTGTTTTTAATGCAACGATTTTAGATACAAATAACTGATTTTTTAGATAACAGTACTTCCGTTAATAGCTAAGCAAGCTGCACCAATAATTCCTGCATCATTTAACTGTTTTGCAGGTAAAACTTTGATTTTTGGATTATACTTGCTCCCGTAAATGTTTCTTGAAATATATCTTTGAAGTGGTGCTATTATTTCTGTATTGTTTGCAATTCCTCCACCTACTAAGAAATATTCTGGGAAGAAAATGTTGCAAAGTGATACAGCACCCATTCCAACATACTTAATATATTTAGCAACAACTTTCTTTGCTGTTTCATCTCCAGCTTTGGCACATTCAAAAATTACATATCCTTCGCATCCCTTCTTCTTGAATTCTTCATTCATTAAAGATTCTGGATGTTTTTCACATGCTGCCTTTGCTTGACGAAGTAGAGCTGTTGCTGATGCATAAGCCTCATAGTGTCCTTTCTTACCACAACCACAAGTTGGACCAGTGAAATTGATTTGCATATGACCACACTCTGAACCAGCACTCTTATTACCAGTTAATAATCTGCCATCTACAAGTATTCCTGTTCCAAGTCCAGTACCCAATGTAATGAGCACAACGTTCTTTGCGCCTTTTGCTGCACCGAAATATGCCTCACCTAATACAGCACAGTTTGCATCATTGGAAATATAGATTGGATAATTGATACCATTGTCTTTTAGGAGTTTAACCATTGGTATGTTTACGAGGTTAATATTACAGCAATATCTTACAATACCTTTCTCATCCCAAACAGAACCTGGGAATCCCATTCCAACACCACCAACTTCTGTCTCTTTTATACCAGCTTCTTTGATGATATCTTTGATTAATTTTGCAAGATCTTCAACTATTAATTTGCCCTCTCTGCCAGCTATAGTTTTAACAGACATCTTCTTGAGAATATTACCTTCTCTATCTATTAATCCTGCCTTCAAACTCATGCCACCTACATCTATACCAACGTAATACATGACACCCTCCTAAAAACATACTTAAATTATTATAAAAATATATGGGATTTAAGTCAATAATAAACAAGCAAATCTAAACATATTTCACACTAAAATAATATAACATAACAATTTCTTTATTTTGCATAATCATATACTTAATAATACAATTTTTAATATTTAAACATCGTATTTTGCAAATATATTAAAATAATAAAGGGAGACTAATTCATAATCAATCTCCCAAATAATATATCATTTTTGTATGCTAAAATTCAGCGGTATCTGGGTGTGAACCAAGCCTTCCTAAGCCATCGAATGCATCCAATTTATCCATATCTTCTTTGCTTATTTCGAAGTCAAAAACGTCCGCATTTTCAACAATTCTTTCTGCCCTAACGGACTTTGGAAGAGGCAATAAATTATGTTGTAAAGACCATCTAACAAGTATCTGTGATTCTGTTTTCCCATACTTATAGGCAATGGAACTTAGTGGCTCCATACCGAATGCTTTACCCCTACAAAGAGGTGCCCAAGCTTCAACAATCATACCATTATTTTGGGCATATTCTGTTGCCTCTTTTTGCATGTATCCAATATGTATTTCGTTCTGTAAAACCATTGGCTTTACCTGTGCATATCTCATTAAATCTTTGAGGTGACTTGTCAAACAATTACATACACCAATAGCCCTTACTTTGCCATCTCTATACAATCTTTCCATTGCGTTCCAGGTATCATAGAACTTCTCTGGGTAGTCTTCTCTAAATGGTTTTGGATTTGGCCAATGTATTAAATATAAGTCTAAATAATCAAGCCCTAGTCTATCCAGACTATCTTCAAAAGCATCTATTGTTGTTCTAAATCCTTGGTGTGTATTCCAAACTTTGGAAGTAATAAATATATCCTTTCTAGGGACATCTGTCTCTCTTAATGCCTGCCCTATACTAAGTTCATTTTCATAGAATTCGGCAGTATCTATATGTCTATAGCCAGCATCTAAAGCATGCTTAACTGCCTCTACGCAAGTATCTCCTGCAGGAGTTTTGTAAGTGCCATATGCAACACAAGGAATCCTTACACCGTTGCTCAATACATAACAATCTTTGAGTGAACGCATAATTAAGACCTCCTAAGTAGTATATTTATCTCTAGTCTAATCTTACTCCTAACATATCACTTAATAATGATTTATCTTCAAAGAATCTCGCACCACCTACTGCACAAGCATTTTCTACGTCTTCTAATGCTGTTACAGGAAGAGCAAGTGATGTGGATATATATTCTATCAATCCCGGAATCTTACTAGATCCACCGGAAATAAATACGCCCTTCCTTAAGATTTCTGCAGCCAAATCTGGAGGAGTTGTGTTTAAAATGCTCATAACAACTTCAATAATATCATCTACTAGTGGTAATACTGCATTTCTTAAATCTACAGCATTGATTAGAATGCTTCTAGGCGTTCCGTCTGCACTCGAACCACTTACTTGATATTTTCCTTCATCATTTGCATAGAATGAAAGAGCGGCCTTTTTAAGCTTTTCTACGGTATATTCTCCTATCTTTATTCCGTATACTTTATTGATATTATCAATAATGGCTTTATTAAAAGCATCTCCAGCAATATTTACTGAACATGCAGATGCAATACCGTGTGTGGTTTCTGTGGCAACTTCAGTCTTACCGCCACCGATATCTACAAAGAGTCCACCTATACTTCCAGTATATGCAAGTAAGGACAAAGGAGATTCAACAAGAGTGATATCTCTAATACCACATTCTGTAAGAACCTTTTCTACAGCTTTTCTTTCTGAATTGATCATAGAACAAGAAATAGAAACTATTGCACTCACCTTTGGTGGGAAGATAGATTGTGGGATTACTTTCTTTAAGAAATATGAGAATAACAACTTACACATTTCATCATCTACAATTACACCTTCCTTAATTGGGGCAACTAACTTTGCACCACCAATTGAGTTTGTAATTAATGATTCTGCTCTGTATCCTGCTTCTCTAATCTCATAATGTTCTCTAACCTTAGTAACTATTGCAATAGAAGGTTCTCTCAAAACGAGTCCAACCCCTTTTTGACATATTGTTATAAACTTTGAACCTAAATCGATAGATAATTCTATTGTTGCCATTTTAGACTCCGTATTTATTTAACTCTTCTTTTACCTTTTCCATAGGAAGCCCAACAATGTTTGTATAACTTCCTTTATATGTTTCTACTACCATTCCATCTTGGATGCCATATGCACCTGCTTTATCTAGAACATTATGTTTATCTAAATACCCTCTTATCTGTTCTACAGATAGCGGATGGAACTTCACGCCAGATTGGACGACAAATGTGTTACTTTCTCCCTTGTGGCAAATGGTGACGCCTGTGTAGACATTATGCCACCTTCCTTGCATCTCTGAAAGCATCTTAACAGCATCTTCATAATCTGCTGGCTTCCCTAAGATTTTGCCTCCAAGTTCAACAATAGTATCTGCACCAAGCACTACATCTTCTGTATGTGTAGCTGCAACATACTCTGCCTTCTCTTTGCTTAACACTTTAACTAGTTCGTCTGCTTTTAGATTTCCTAGTTCTTTATCTTTTTCATCTACATCTGCGAGTATTATCTCAAAAGAATATCCCTCTTTAGAAAGTAATTCTTTTCTCCTTGGAGAACCAGATGCCAATATTAGTCTCATTGTATTAACTCTAAACGCTTGCCATATGCTGCGTAGAACTCACTCGCCATTGCAGAAGCAGCATTAACTTCAAGAGTACAATCTCCTTCGTATTCTGCCTTAACAATTACACTGTCTCCTAAGACATCACAGCTTAATCCTGTAACGACTCCACTCATACTTCTATCTAAGCTTTCTGAAATACTTAAGATAACTGCAAGTTTCTTAATTGCCTCTACATCTTCTGCTGTTAAAATATCCTTATATTTTGCGAGTTCTGTCATATCTATATCTGAGCTTCTTCTATGACCAGATGCAACGAATGCTGCACAGATAAGTTCTCTATGAGAAATACCATAAAGGTTACTATTTAAAATCATGTAGTATGAATGTAAATGGTGGTTATAGTATTTAATTCTCATTCCTGCATCATGTAAATATGCTGCAACTCTTAAAACTTTTAGATACATCTTTGGCATCTTATGTAATACCTTGAGTTGCTTGTATAAAATCATAGACAAATCATATACATGTTGAGCATGAACTGCATTGATATCGAAATATTTAATTTGTGTTTCAATACTATGTCCTAATACATCTGGAAGTGGTTTTTCCATAATGGATGGACAAGCATATCTAAACATAACACCTTCTCTAAGACCACAACCACTAATTGTAATTTTTTGATACTTTTGGCTAGATAATACACAAGACATAATTGCAAGAGCACTTGGGAATATATCTGCTCTACCACTGGATAATCCTTTAATCTTCATTGTGCTATCTAAGTCCAACTTTCTAATTTGCTTATATATTGCATCAAATTCTTTTACATCTAACTCATAATTATGAGTTTGTGCAAATTTATACTTCTTAATCATTCTGGAAATTCTTCCAAGATTTCTAAATGCACCACCTACACCAATGAATTGTGTTTCTGGTTCAATTGAGGATAACCATGGTACACTTTCTAAGACAGTTGCAACATATTCTTCCATCTTTCTTGCTCTTTCTTCTGGAGTATCTGCTTGATTCTTAAACATATCTGTTAAAGTTACAGCTCCAATTGGAAGAGAGATGCTGTGTACTATGTTTTTTCTGTTGTAGTAGATTAAGTTTGTACTTGATCCACCCATTTCCATAATGAGTCCCTTTGGAATATCAATTGAATTTACAACACCTTGATAAATAAGTTGGCATTGTTCTTCTTCGGTTAAAACCTTAATCTTAATACCACAAGTCATTGCGATATCATCCAAGAAACCTTTTGCATTCTTTGCACGTCTGATTGCTGCTGTTGCGTATGCGAAAATTTTTTCAACATGGTTTGCATCGCATAATCTTCTAAACATTGTTAGTGTTCTTTTTGCTTCGATTAAACGTTGTGGCTTGATGAAGCCGTCCCAATCCATGTCTTGACCTAATCTGACCGTCTCTTTCAGTTCATCAAAAACTACAAAATGGCCACCATCTAGTATGTTGACCAATACCATTCTTGCAGAGTTGGAACCTATGTCGATTACTGCTATTTTCTCCATTAAAACTCCTTTTTACTAGGCATTAATGCCTAATGTTTTTATATATTTATTTTTTTATTTTACAAATAAAGACGCTTTTTCTACTTGTAGTTATTATAAACAAAAGCAATCAAGTTTTCAATACCCGATTTTTTGAAACGTGAATTATTTTAGCAAATTAAACAAAAACAAAAATGCACCTCCGAAGAGATGCACTTTGGTTGATTATTTTATAGATTAGTCATCACATTTAATGATTACTTTCTTTGGGCACTTATCTGCACACTTACCGCAACCAGTACACTTTGAATAATCTATTACAGGCAAGTTGTTTTCCATAGTAATTGCACCATTTTCACAAGTCTTAGCACAAAGACCACATCCAATACAACCAACC
This sequence comes from uncultured Clostridia bacterium, assembly GCA_947305865.1. Classification (GTDB taxonomy): domain Bacteria; phylum Bacillota; class Clostridia; order Christensenellales; family CAG-917; genus RGIG8124. Next base: position 14,883 of record CAMZEU010000012.1, on the reverse strand, counting down.
TTACAGAGTTCCATTGCATCTTTGCCTCTTAGGCAATTTGAGCAACCAACATAAACTTTTGCACTCTTTGGTATTCTCTTTATAAGCTTCTTTGGACATACAGCAATACATCTTCCACAAGCAATACATTTTTCTCTATTGATAATAGTGTATCCATCTGGACCAACTTCTATTGCACCGTCATGGCATGCGTCAACGCATGAACCCATTCCTAAGCAACCCCATTTACAGAGTTTTCTACCACCAGAGAGTAATTCCATGGATCTACAATCTCCGTAGCCCATGTAATCATATTTATCTTTTGCTCTATTACCACCTTGGCAACATACTACAACTTTTGTATCTTCTGCGCTTACACTAATTCCAAGGATTTCACCAATCTCTTTCTTGTTCTTTGCAGAAGTAGATGAACATTGTCCTATCTCTGCTTTGCCTTCAACTAATGCTTTTGCAAAACCATCGCATCCAGGATAACCACAAGAGCCACAGTTTGCACCAGAAAGTTTTTCTTTTACCTGGTCTATTCTTTCATCTCTATGTACAGCAAGTTTCTTTCCAAGTACACCAAGAAGAACGCCAAATAAAGTACCAATAGCCAAGAGAACTAAAGAGGACCACAATATTGTTATAGGGTTAACACACATAATATATAACATCTTCGTATCCTCCTTATCCTATAATTCCGCTAAATGCAGAGAAAGCCATACTCATAATACATGCTGTAATGAGTGTTAGAGGGAAACCTCTAAATGCTTTAGGTACTAGTTCAAGATTTGTTCTTTCTCTAATACCTGCAAGTAATAAGATAGCAAGTGTGAAACCTGCACCACTGAAGATACCGTTTAAGAACCAGTATCCAAGTGAAGCACCTTGTACTACACCATCTACTAATACAGGATATGAACCAGCACTTAAAATTGCTACACCAAGAACGGCACAGTTTGTTGTGATTAATGGAAGGTAAACACCAAGAGCACTATAAAGTCCTGGTAAGAACTTCTTAAGAACCATCTCAACAATTTGAACTAATGCTGCAATAACGAAAATGAATGCAATAGTTTGTAGATATTGAACGTTGAGTGATTCTAATAATAATTCAACAAGCCAAGCAAAGATTGAAGCAATACCCATAACGAATATAACTGCAAGTCCCATACCTAATGCCGTATCTGTCTTCTTAGAAACTCCTAAGAAAGGACAAATTCCTAAGAATTTGATTAATACAAAGTTATTAGCGAGAAGTGCACCAACAACTATGGTTAAAATGATTGAACCAACTGAACTTGTCATGCTGCTACCTCCTCTTTATCTAAATCTTTCTTTGCTTTCTCAATTTTCTTTGCATCTGTTTTTGCCTTGTTCTTTTTCTTCTCTTCGTTGTTCATGGAGATTTGGTTAACAATAGCAATCAAAATACCGAATGTTAAGAAACCACCAGCTGGAAGTGTGAAGATATTTAATGCATAGTTTGGAAGATTTCCAATCTCACCAGAATAGGAGAATCCCATGAAATCAAATGCGAAGAATGAGCCTGCACCTAAGAACTCACGGATTATTGCCATGATTAATACTGCTAAGGTATAACCAAGTCCCATTCCGAATCCATCTAATGCACTGTCTACAACTGGGTTTTGAGATGCAAATGCTTCTGCTCTAGCAAGAATGATACAGTTAACAACTATTAATGGTAGGTAAATACCTAAGACATCATATAGTGCTGGTACAAACTTTTGTAAGAGCATTTGAAGTAACGTAACGAATGTTGCAATAATTAAAATGAATGCAGGAATACGTACTTTATCTGGTATTACATTTCTCAATAGAGAAATCATAATGTTAGAACATACCAAAACAAATGTAACGGCGATACCCATACCCAAAGCACCAAATGCAGAAACTGAAACTGCTAGTGTTGGACATGTTCCTAAAACCAACTTTAATACAGGGTTAGAGGAAATTATACCATTTGAAAATACGCTTCCAAGTTTGTTATTACTCTTTCCCATATTAACCCTCCATCTTCTTGTTGTATGCATAAGCACATGCTCTTAGAGCATTTGTAACACCCTTTGTTGTTACAGTAGCACCTGATACATAATAATCCATTGCTTGAGCATCTGCTGAACCGGCTTGTCCGTAATTCTCTATTGTCTTAAGATCAAATCCTTTAACTCTATCTATTACTTTCAAAACCTTTCCACCAACAGCACTTGTTTCACCGCTGGAATATACAGATACGTTGTCTACGATACCATCTTCTGTTACGAAGAATAATATCTCTATTGTTCCATCATAAGCTCCTCTGCCAACTGAATAGTAACATAACATCTTTGCACCATTTACCTTATAGGTAAATACAGATGAAATAGAGCCGTATGCTTCTCCATTAATAACGTATGAAGGATCCTTTGCAATCTCTGTTGCATCAGCATAATTGCTTGTAATTGTCTTCATAATAGCTTCATCTGGATCAACATATGTTACTACGTTAATAGCTCCAAGAAGTGCTCCAGCAACTGCTCCAATAATAACTAGTATGCAAACACACCAGATTACGGAGTTCTTGTCGAATTTCTTCTTTGAAGGAGTCTTTACTTCAGCTTCAACTTTTACTTCATTATCAGCCATTCTCTCCTCCTTCAGCTGCTACCTTTTTCTTGGCACGAGCTTTAAATTTTTCACCAATTTCTTTTGCAAGATTGCGCTTTGGTACACCATATGGACGTCTCTTAATCTTTTCAAGAAGTGGTGTAACTATATTCATTAATAAGATTGAATAGGAAACACCTTCTGGCATACTTGAGAATCTTCTGAAGACTACCGTTAATACACCAAGACCAATACCGTAAATTACTACACCAATCCAAGACTTTGGAGATGTTGCATAGTCTGTTGCCATGAAGAAGGCACCAAATAATAAACCACCACCAAGTAAGTATGTGAGTACATATTCGCCAACATATTGGCTCTTGCAATAAATCAATGCTGTAAATACAGCAACTGTTGCGATATAGAATGTTGGAATTCTCCAGTCTATTACTTTTCTGCAAAGTAAATATACACCACCAAGTAGTATTGCTATTGCACAGGTTTCACCAACAGCAGAAGAAGCTGTGGTACCTAATAACATTGAAAGCACATTTACACTTGCTAGTGGACTTGCTCCAGTTTCAATTGTAGTCTTTACTAATCCAAGAGGTGTTGCAGAAGCTACTGCATCAATTCCTGGAGTAATACTAAATGCATTACTGAAATATGCGAAATATCCTATGTCTGTTCCTAATACTGGATTGGTCTTTTGTGTCATTAAACCAGCCCAAGCAAGTACTAAGAATATTCTTGCTGCCATTGCAGGGTTTGCGAAGTTCTTACCAATACCACCGAACAACATCTTAACGAGTAAGATTGCAAATGCGGATCCAACAATTGGAACCCAGATTGGTACAGTGCCTGGTAAGTTCAAGCCTAAGATTAAGCCTGTAACCACTGCAGATAAATCCTTTATGGATTGCTCTTTCTTTCTGATTCTATTGAAAATGTATTCAAAGAATACACAGCTCTCAATACAAAGAAGAGTTAAGAATAAAGGATATACACCAAATATAACAACTGTTGCAATTAATGCTGGGAGTAATGCAATGATTACATCCAACATAATTCTTTGTGTTGTAGACTTAGATGTTATATGTGGGGATGTTGAAACAACCATTTTATCAGCCATTATTTAATCCCCCTTTCTTTAATAGATTTCTTTGCAAGTTTCATAGATTGTACTAGTGTTCTCTTAGCTGGACATGAATAAGAACAAACACCACATTCAATACAATTCATAACTCCAAGGTCTAAAGCCTTCTTGTAATCCTTCTCTTGAACAGCATCATCTATATCTCTTGGTTTGAGATTCATTGGACAATGGTTAATGCATCTTCCACAGTTGATACATTGAGATGGTGTATGATGTTCAAATTCTTTGTTAGATAAGAACAATAATGATGAAGAACCTTTTGCTGTACAAGCATTTAAGTTAACTTGTGCAAATCCCATCATTGGACCACCACTAATAATCTTGTGTGTCATCTTTTCATCTACATTGCCTCTGCATTGTTCATAGATGTATGAATAAGGTGTTCCATTAAGTACCCAGTAGTTTCCTTTCTTCTCTACACCTTGTCCAGAGACTGTCATTGCTCTCTTGAAACATGGCTCACCAGCTATTGCTCTTGCTATAGAATAGCAAGTATGTGTGTTAGATACTACACAACCAACATCTGCTGGAAGTCCACCTGCTGGAACAATTCTCTTTGTTATGGAGTAAATAAGTTGTTTTTCAGCACCTTGTGGATACTTTGTCTTTAACTTCATTACAACAATGTCATCTGGAACTACAGATGCAAGATATTCAATGGCTTTTGGCTTGTTTGCTTCTACACCAATATATGCCTTCTTGACATCTAAAACCTTCATAACATAATGAATACCATCTATAATTTCTTGAGCTTTTTCAAGTAATAGACGGTAGTCGCAAGTAATGTAAGGTTCGCATTCAGCTGCATTAATAATGAATACATCTACAGGATTCTTTGGAGATAGTTTTACATGGGTTGGGAATGTTGCTCCGCCCATACCTACAATTCCTGCTTCTTTGATCCTAGCAAAAATTTGCTCTTTTGTTGGATTCTCCAATGGCTCTAATGAAACACTCTCGTATTTGTAATCGTTCTTAATAACAATATGGTCTACTTCCATGCCAATTGCTGTTGGTCTCTTTTCAATTCCTGTTACTTCACCAGATACAGAAGAATAAACGTTGGCAGATACGAATGAAGCAGCTTCTCCTAAGAGTTGCCCTTGTAATACGTGGTCTCCAACGTTAACTACAGCCTTTGCAGGTGCACCAATATGTTGAGAAAGTGGGATGTACAAAATTTCTGGAACACTTAATTCTTCAAGTGCGCAGTCTTGAGTAATTTTCATCGCTGGTGGATGAGTCCCGTGTTTAAACGTTCTTAACATAAAACCCTCTGATTTTGATTTAATTAAATCAATACCCTTTTGCTTAATACAAACAATTATAGAACATTACATAGTCTATGTAAAGGATGATTTTACCCTTTTCTCCTGCCCAAAAATGACGTTTAGAATTTGTTTTTTTGTCAATTCATGCGGTTAGAATATCGAAAACTTGCCTTCTAATATCCATAAAAACATTATGAATATGTTTTTCAAAGAATTTTTTAAAGGTATAGAGTTGTTTTTGTTTGCCAATACTTATATTTTGTATTAAAATATCTAACACTATTGTTATAAAATAGCGCACATATACGCAATCCACATAGATAACAATAAGGAAATGGTATGACAAAGAAAACAAAACTATTTTTAACTGTTTTATTAGTATTCATGCTTGTAGTCACATTAGCATTATTTGTTGCTTGCAACAAAGAAAGCAATGAAGAACAACAAGAAGACACAAAAACCGAAACAGTTGAAGCAACAGAAGGTCTTTTAATAGACAACTCAGATTTTAAGCAATCCAGTGTTGCATCTGGTGTATATTCTAAATATCCAATGACACCAGCAAGTTGGACTGGAGCTTCTATGTATTCATCTGGTAGTTTCCCAACAGATGTTGTTGCAGGCACAGTTAACTTAGCAGAAGAAAACTATGCAAAGTATCAAAGTGCTTGGGATGCAGTTGAAAACGTAGACAAGGCAGCACTTAAGGCAAAACTTGCAGAGAAATATTCTACTGCAGAAGGTGCCGTAAACAATGTATTAATGGTTTATATGCCAAAAGATACAGAAGATGATGACGATGACAACTCAGATTCAAGTGTTCCAAATTATGGTCCAACAGCATACGGATTTACTTCTAATTCCTTCTACATCAAAGCCGGACAATACTATGTCCTCTCTGTAGATGTTTTAACATACAATCTTAGTGCAACAACAGACACAGATGTAACAAATCCTACACCTGGTGCAAGAATTTATGTTGCTTCTCAAGACTATGTTGAATACAAAGGAATAGATACAGGCAGTGCTTGGAAGACATATAAGATTTATTTCAAAGGTCATGAAGCTAATGAAAAAACTTTAACAGTTCTTCTTGGTCTTGGTAATGCTTCCTCAACAGATTCTAAAACTGGTCTTACGGCAGGTTATGCATTCTTCGCAAACGTTTCTTTAACTGAAGTTAAAGATATTGAAGGCGGTGAAACAGCTGCTCAACAATTTAACAATGCAGTTACACAAGAAGCTACAGATAATTCTGTTATTAAGACAAGCAATCTCAGCACTCCAAATAGTAACTTCGATTTTGGCACAACAACAGTATCCTCCTCTGCTGTTCCATCACTTTGGACTATGGTAACTGGTGAATCTGGAAATTCAGATAAAGCAGCTCCAACAGCAGCAGAAAGATATAACGCTGTTATAGATCTAACAACTTGGACAACATATTATAAAGATTATGCTGGAACATTATATGAGAAAGGAACAGATGCGGGAAACATTTCATACAATCCTGCAGAAAGAGCATTCAAGGATATCCATTACGAGCAAGTAATTTATTCAGATGCTTACAAAGCTTCTCATATCGGAAGCAGAGTTTATATGCTCTCTCAACAATTAATGACAGCACAAGGTATTAAGACATCATCTTCTATCACAGTTAAGAAGAATACCTGCTATACCATTTCCATAGATGTTTTAACATACCAAATCGCTGGTGCTGGCGTAACATTAGAATTAGACGGCTCAACAAAGCTTAAGATAACAGGCATTTCAAAGAAAGATCGTTGGAATGGCACAGAAGAAGATGGCGAATACGGTTCATTAACAACTTGGACAACATATACTTTCTATATCCAAGGTAACCAATATGAGGATAAGTCATACACCCTCACGCTCTGGCTTGGTACAGATGGAACAGATAAGAACACATCTTATGAATATGACAAATACAGTGCATCTTCTTCATCAAAGGCAACAACATACCATTCAAATGGAACATTTGCAACTGGTTGGGCATTCTTTGATTCATTCAAGATGAATGAAATTAGCGCAGCAGACTTTGATGCAGCTAAGACAACACATGGCGAAGCAACAGAAGTAGATGGTGACACAGCTACAGTTATCGTTAAGTCACTTTATGCAGATAACTTATTCGATGTCGCTGGCTCATATGTAACAGGACAAACAACAATTTCTTCTACCTTCACAACAAATGCTGCAACAACAGGAACATATGCAGGTATTGATGATGGTACACTTGGAACACCAGCTGGATTCGTAACAGATTTAGCAGATGAAGATCAAGAAACACTTCCTATTATCAATGTTGCTACAATGAAAGCTGGTTCCGTTGCCACAACAGATGATGCTGTATTTACAGCATTAGGCATAAAGAACCCTGGAGTTCCTTATGATCTCAATGACAACATCTTGATGATTTACTCACAAGCCCCATCATTCTATCAATATGAAACTTCATTATTTAAGATTTCACCAAATAATTTCTATAGAGTTTCATTATGGGTTAAGACAGAAGGTATCCAAAGCACATCTGGTGCATATGTATACTTATTACAAAAGAAAGATGACGGAGACTTCAATACTGCTTCTTCTTTCACTGCAATTAACACAGAAACAACAGAAGATGATGTAACAACATCAGAATGGAAAGAACTTACATTCGTAATCCGTGGTGGATATAACGATATTGAAGAATGCAAACTTAAGATTACATTCGGTACAGGAACACGTTGGACAAGCTCTACACTTGCATCCGGTGCATTATTCGTTGCAAATCCAAATATGGCTTCAATGACATATAAGGAATATAGCAACTCAACATCCGGAACATATTTAAAGAGCGTTTCATTCGTTTCTGGTGAAAAGGCAACATTCACAAACGGAACATTTAACGAATTCGATATGGAAGAAACTGAATTCCCTGCAAATGGTAAACTTGCAGATTCAGATAAGATTGGAACACCAGCAAGCTGGACAAAGACAGATAGCACAACAACAGCTAAACTTGGAACAATCCAACTCGCAGCAAATGACAATCCAACTTCCCTTGCAGACACATATACACATAGCACACAAACAGAAGCATTATTTGGTGCAACATTAAATCCATTATTTGATGCAGTCTATGCAAATGCAACAAATGCAAGCGCATACTTTGGTGGACCAAACCTCCTTGCAATCTCATCTGATGTAGATGCAGTTGCATTAGGATACAAGTCCAATAACTTCACACTTAGTGCTAATACAAACTATGAAATCAGTGTTTGGGTAAAGGCTATTACAGCTGGAACATACTCTGTATACCTCATCTCTGAAACAGAAGGCGAAGTAACTGGTGCAGATGAAACAATAACATATGCAACATACTTCATCCACACTGCAGCAGGAGCTGAAGATTGGGTGGAATATAAGTTCTATTTCACAGTTGGACAATCCAGTGTTACAGCAAGTATCCAATTATTCTTAGGTATTGATAAAGAACACTTATTAGCAGCAAATACAGAATATGATGATAGCAATAACTTTGTTAAAGTTACAGATGACGGTGTTGAATATACAACTCTCACATCTACAGGTACATTCCTCTTTGATAACTTAACAATTCACTCCAAAGATGAAGCTTATGAAGCAAAGACTGCAGAGACATATCGTTATATTTCATATAAGGCTGATTCATTCTCACCATCATCTACAAGTGTAAATGCACTCTCCTCTCTCACATATCCAACTAACTGGACAGGTGCTGTAGATGGTGATGCAAAAGATGCAGATACAAAGAGTGGTATTATTTACATTTCAAATAACCACTTACAAACAAAAGCATTAGCAGATGATAAAGATAATGGTTATGTATCTATCCTTGGTGCAGATATCACAGCTGAAGAACAAACTGTTTCTACAGAAGAAGCTGCTCTCACTCTTGAAAACTTAGTAAAACACTTGGATTACTTCAAGGGTTCACATACAGCAACAACATTAGATGATGCTAAAGCAGAATTCGCAACATACTTCTCAATCAATAATACAGATGATGACATCACTGCAAAGAATATTGATTGTTACAAGAAGGAAAAGGCTGCAGAAGCACAAAAGGCAAACTGGATTAAGTTAGATCAACTCTCAGCTTACACAGGAAATAGCTGCTTAGTAATCAACAACACAACAGAAAGTGCTTACAAGTACACATCTGGTTCAAGCATCTCAATGTCTTCTAATAAATACTATAAACTCACAATTGCTGTTCGTACATTTGGAATCAATGCAGATCAAGGTGCTTACATCTACCTCAACATGAACGATGATGATAAAGACGCTACAACATTTGCAAAGATTAACACAGCAGATTGGAAGGTTTATGAATTCTATGTAAAGGTTCAAGAAGATGCTCCAACATCAGCTAAATTAGTACTTGGCTTAGGTGTATATTCTGACACAACAGAAGACAACACAATGGTTGAAGGTTATGCATTCTTTGATAACTACACATTCGAAGAAATCACATCCGCACAATATGAAGCAGCTGTTGCATCTGATACACTACTCTCTTATGTAGTTCCAGAGAACCCAGTAAATGCAAGCACAGATGAAGAGACAGAAACAGAAGAACCAGAAACTAAGTTCAACTTAGACAACCTCTGGTGGATGATTCCAACAATCCTTCTCGGTGTTGCTATCGTAGCAGTTGTTATCGCATTCTTCGTTAAGAAAGTTAGAAAGCCAAAGAAGGCTGGAGACTACGAAGGCAATTCAATTACTGGAACAAGAGACAACTCAACTCAAGTACTTGAAAAGAAACGTAATGACTACGATAAGTTCAAGGAATAACTGAAAATCAGACTATAGTCTAAACAAAGTGGTATGGCATTGCGCTGTGCCACTTTTATTTATCTCAATAAAAAAACGACACATATGTCATTTATTCACTTTTTTATGCATTTTTCTACATTTATACATTTCATACAAGTATAATAATAATTGTACTAAACAATTATAATAAGGAAGGAGAAGAAAAATGATCAACATTACAGACGTAAGAGTACGTATCGTAAAGCAACACGAAGAAGGAAAGTTAAAGGCTGTAGCATCTATTATTATTGATGATTGCTTTGCTATCCATGACATTAAGATTATAAGTGGTAATGATGGTATCTTTATCGCAATGCCTTCACGTAAGACAAGCGAAGGAGACTTCAAAGATATTGCACATCCAATCAATACTGAAACAAGAGAACTTATAAAAGAGAAAGTGTTGAAAGCATACGAACAAGAGTTGGCTAATCCTCGAGACCCTGAATAAAAAACAAAATTAAGTAAAGGCGGAAAAATCCGTCTTTATTTTTTTCTCCCCTATTTTCAATTATTAATAATTATATTAAAATCTAGTTGGAGGTAATTATGCCTATTTATGCTATTGTCTTAATATGTGTTGCAGGATTATTGTTCTTATACCTACTTGGCATCTTTGCCGGTGGTGCTTATATATTTAAAAAATTGTGCAAAAGAAAGAAATCATCTTTGATGGGAGATCCATCCCATATATCTGAGCAAAAGAGAGAGATAGTTAATCCAATGCGTAAAGAAGCTATAGAGAAATTAGACTCATTTCCTTACGAAGTTATGAATATACACTCAGATGATGGTTTAAGGCTCTCTGGACGCCTCTACAAGACTTCTAAGCCTCAATCCAAAGGATTACTCCTCTGCATGCATGGATACAATTCTAACCCACTTAGAGTGTACGCATATATAACACCATATTTATTAGAAGATGGTTGGGACTGTTTATTAATTAGTTCAAGAGCCCATGCGGATAGTGATGGCAAATGGTGTGGTTTCTCCATTTTAGAACAAGAAGATATTCGTTGTTGGTTAACACATTTAGTAGATAAATATCCAAGGATATTTTTATATGGGCATTCTATGGGTGCTGCAACTATGGGAATGGCTGCGAGCAGAACTCTCCCACCACAAGTTAAAGGTGTTATATTTGATTGTGGTTTCTCCAATCCTAAAGATGTCGTTAAAAACGGAATAGATAAAAAATGGCACAAGATTGTTATTCCTATGTTTTATGCCGCAGACTTAATGGCAAGATTAGTTGCAGGATTTAGTTTCATGTCCAAGAAGAGTGAATTAAGAAATAACATACAAAATACAAAAATACCTTTCATTTTCATACATGGAGATAAAGATGATGTCGTACCTATTGAAATGGGATACGAATTAGACAAACTATGCCCTACAGAACACACATTTAATGTATTCAAAGATGCAGAACATATGGGCAGTTTATATTTAGAGCCAGAAAGGTATATAGGACTTGTAAAAGAATTTATTAATAAATATTAATATCGTTTGGTATTGAATATTAAATAATATAGTGTTAAAATAAACTTAATCTTAAAAAAGGAGAATACTACTATGCCAAGAATTATTAATAAAGACGAATGCCTTGGTTGTGGTGCTTGCGCAAGCACATGCCCAGTAGAAGCAATCAAAGAATCTGACGGACTCTACGAAGTAGACGCAGATACATGTATCGACTGTGGCGCATGTGAAGGTGGCTGCCCAGCAGGTGCAATTAAAGAAGCATAATTTGTAGCAAAACGAAAAACAAAAAGGATCAGCTCAAAAGGCTGATTTCTTTTTTTTATGGAACTTCTCTTTTAAAAGTTATAAGATATAACTATAGGAGCATATATGAAGAAAAAGAGAGTTTTTTTGATCTCAATCTTATCTATAATTGGAGCTGTGATTTTAAGTATAAGCATAGCTGCTATTACTATTTATGCTTCTATGGAAAAACAAATCAAAGCAGATCCTTTGCCTAAAGTAACAGCAGAGGTCTTATCTGCTCCAGATAAAATTCATTTCCTAAATACTGGTTCATCTGATGCAATCTTGCTTGAAAGTAATGGACATTTTGCAATGATAGATGCTGGAGAAGATTCAGACAACCCTCGTGGATTTTCAAATCTAGTATTCGATGGATATGAAGAAAAAATCCTAGAGTATTTAAAAGAACATGCTTCAAATGAATATGGTAAAGTCCATTTGGACTTTGTATTAGGAACTCATGCCCATTCAGACCATATTGGTGGGTTTGACACCATAATCTTGGACCCAGATGTTACAATAGACCGTGCATATCTGAAAGAATATGACAGCAGTCTAATACAAGATAGAGAATTAATTGAATGGGACAACCAGGAAGTTTATGACCAAATGGTATCTGCTCTTAACACAAGGAATATCCCAATAATATCAGATTTAAATGAAGAGCCATTCCAACTTTGCAACTTCACCATTACCCTATTTAATACTAAAGATCCTCCATCAAAGAAAAAGATTGGTGAAAATGACAGATCTCTAGGTGTTTTAGTAGAAAAGAATGGCACAAGAGTGTTCTTAGCTGGAGATATAAATAATTATAGCGGAGATGAAAAGAAGATAGGCTCTGCTATTGGCAAAGTGGATATGTTAAAAGTTGGACATCATGGACACAATGGTTCTAGCAGTTGGGGATTTGTTAAAAAATTGTCTCCAAAGATATGTGTAATTACAAACAAACATGAGAATCTTAATCGCAAAATCCTCTTCCGTTTTGAAACAATTTGTCATCCAAAATATTTGACTCCAGACAAAGAAGAAGGCATCTTGGCAGTTATTGGAGATAATGGCAATATAAAATGTTATGGAAAAATATAATTTTTAATATATAATATTGTTTATGGAACAAGAAGAAAACATTATACCTATGGAAGAGCAACCATCAGAAGAAACAACAATTCCAGCTGAAGAAGTTGTAGAAGAACCTGTTGTTGAAAACACTGAGGTTAAAGAAGAACAACCAGTCAAACTCTCAAGACGTAAAAAAAGACGTTTAAAATGGTTAGGATATGACCCTGAACACGATATAAAATATCGTGGACCTTTATCATATAGAGCATTAAGAATATTTGCTTGGCTATTCCTTGCTATATCTCAAGTGGGTGCATTCATTACTTTAGCCACTAATGCAGATGCTGGATTAGCAGCGAAGTTAGGATCTCTGGGCAGTTTTCTATCAGCATTCAAGAGTATGATGATGCCATTATTCTTAATGGCAACCTTCTCTTTATTACTTAACAAATCTAGAAAATTTAGTTCATTACTAATCATGTATGGCGGATTTGCGTTTTTATTCTTCTTATTGTTTATCCTTATACACGATAGATATGCTATTGGACTAGTCATGAAAATAATGGAAACAGACAGAGCCACTGCTAGAGTAACTCTCGATTCTTTAATCTCTTCGTTCTCTAGCACTGGTTATTTGACATATAATATTTTCATGGATTTATTCCTATGTACTTTATTTGTTTGTTTCCTAACCTATAAACCAAAGAGAGTCTTTACTGGCAAGAAATTAATAGTATTCCGTTTATTTGCATTGCTTCCAGTTGGTTATGAACTTGCTTGTATTATCCTAAAAGGATATGCATCTGTGGGACAATTTATAATGCCAATTTATATGTATCCATTCTTACCAACAAAGCCCCCTATGACTTTTATAGTATTCATTGTACTCACTGCATATCTTACTTTAAGAGGCAGAATATACAAAAAGCATGGATTATCTAATGTTGAATATGATGAATTCTTGAAATCTAATAGAAATTCTTGGAGTTTTTCAGCATTCACTTCTTGTATGATTGCATTAGCTGCTTTTGTTGATATAATCCTAATGCTCATTATAGGTGCGTGCTGTATGAAATACTTCCCTGCAGAAGAGTTATCCGAATCCTTCTCACAATCTATTGCCATGGCACAAGGATTAGGAATAGGACAATCTACTCCAATGATTTTAATAATACCATTTGTTCTATTATTCTCTTATACAAGGACGCACAAAGATGGAAGAATAGATTTAATCATTCCTATTATTGGAATAGCTTTATTAGCATTGATTTATTTAGAAGAAGTATATCAACTTCTCTTATATGGTGTAGGCAAATTTGCAAGCCTATTCGCAGAATAAAATTATAATTTTACACAAAATAAAAATAGAGGTCTCCAAGACCCCTATTTTTTTATATTAAATAATTGATTATTTATCTTTTATAACTAAGTAACGGTGAGCGTATTAGAAATAGATAAAATCTGATGTTCATCACCTAATTCCATTGTACAGGTAGCGACAACGGTTCCGGCTCTTAGTCCCTTTATATAGAATGGACTCAAGGCAGATGGTGTATATACTGCGATAGGATTATCACTACCAGCATCACTAAATGTAATTTCAACACGATGCACTTCACCAGCAAAAGCAACTTTCATCCAGTAATATTTTCCTGCGGCAAAAGATGTTCCGTTATTAAATAATCCTAATTTTATTGATGCCTGGTTGGTAATTCTCAAATTATCAATTACACAGTATGCATCAATTGAATGATGATTGTAAATATTCTTATCTACAATTTTAATGCCATTTATCTCGGTTGATTCAGTATAACCCAATCTATCGCCATGATCGGCATATGTTGGCGTTAATGCTGAAATAAAATATTCTAAATGCCACCATCCATTAGCAAGTTCGGTTACAGAAAAACAAGATAATTCATTGCAAACATTATCATTGCCTGCTTTTGGTTGCATATTCCCCACATTAGTATTATTGTATAACAATTGAAGTCTTGGAAATCCTACACCAACTTGTTCTCTTCTTTGTTCATGGTAATAATCAAACGAAATTTTCTGTGTTTTTATTTCTCCAATTGTAATTGCATCAAATCTAAAAATGACACTATGATTTCTAGTTGAAGTCCCGGTAGAAGTATTTGTAAGTCTAACCGCCTCTGCGCTACC
>CAMZEU010000011.1 GCA_947305865.1 uncultured Clostridia bacterium | reverse complement strand
ATATGTTTATTTCATCAATAATGGATAGATTGAAATAATAAAAGTATGTGTGCAAAAAATGCACATGTACTTATTGAGTTTTACTCTTTCTTTTAGTATAATAATTATACATTATTATTTTTTAAGAGGAATCATTATGGACAAATGGGATAAAAGATTTATGGAAATGTGTGAATTTGTTTCCACATGGACTTCTTGTTTTAGAGCTGGCAGAAATATAGGTGCTATTATTGTTAAGGATAAGAGAATCTTAACAACAGGTTATAATGGAGCACCAGCAGGTATTGTTAGTTGTAGAGATAAGGGAGAATGTTTGAGAGACAAATTAGGTATTCCTTCCGGAACAAGACAAGAAACTTGTTATGCTGTACATGCAGAACAAAATGCTTTAATCCAAGCAGCAAAACTTGGAGTTTCAGTAGAGGGCGCTACACTTTATTGCACACATCAACCATGCACCATTTGTACTCGTTTAATAATAAATGCAGGAATAAAGAGAGTAGTTTATAAATTCCCATACCCAGATGAATTTGCTACAAAACTTTTTGAAGAAGCAGGCACATTAGTTGAGAAATATGAGGATTTAGAAAAGGAATAAAAAATGGCATATACATCATTATATCGTAGATATCGTCCTAATACATTTAGCAAGGTTATTGGCCAAGACCACGTTGTTAAAACTTTGGTAAACCAAATAACATCCAATTCAGTTGGACATGCTTATGTATTTACAGGAACAAGAGGAACTGGTAAGACTTCTGTTGCGAAGATTTTTGCAAAAGCAGTTAACTGCTTGGAACCAGTAAATGGATCTCCTTGTGGAAAATGTAAGAACTGTTTAGACCTGGCACTAGAAGGGAACTTTGATATTATTGAATTAGACGCTGCATCTAATAATGGTGTAGACCAAATCAGAGATATTGTAGACCAAGTAAACTACAATCCTATTGGAAAGTACAAAGTATATATCATAGACGAAGTACATATGCTTACAAAGTCTGCATTTAATGCTCTTTTGAAGACATTAGAGGAACCACCAAAGCATGCTATCTTTATTTTAGCAACAACTGAAGTTAATATGGTTCCAGCAACTATTCTTTCACGTTGTTTAAGATTTGACTTCAGATTAGTTTCTACTAAATTATTAGTAGAACATGTATCAAAGATTTTCGATGAACTTACAATTAAGTATGAACCAGCAGCAGTTGAATTAATTGCACAAGCAGGAAAAGGAAGTGTTAGAGACACCTTGTCTATTGCAGATATGTGTATTAGTTACTGTATGGGAGATATTACATACAATGGTGTTTTGGAAGTTTTAGGTGCAAATGATCCAGAAACAATTGAGAAATTCCTTGTAAACATCATAGATGGAGACTTGGAAGGAACTCTTACTTTAATAGATGAACTTTGTGCAAAGGGAAAGAGTGTAACAGTATTAACTCAAGACTTGGCAGAAGCAATAAAGAACATTCTTTATATTAAGATTTGTAGGGATGCGAAGAGTTTAATTACACTTCCTTCAGATGTATATGAAAAGTACAAAACACTTGGCCAATCTTTAACAGTACAACGAGGATTACAAATGATTGAAAAGTTGAATTCACTATATGCGCAGTATCGTATTTCAACACAACATAGAATCATTTTTGAAAGTGCTGTATTGTCCTTAGCAAGCAACGAACCACAAAATGAAATAGATATTTTAAAGAAGAAAGTTGCAACCTTAGAAAAGGCTATAACAAGTGGTGCACAAGTTAAAGTTGTAACAACAGCTGCAAAGCCTCAACAATCTAAGGGTGAAATTTGGAGTAGTGTTATTAAAGAATTAGAAAGAAGAGGATACGGATTCATAGCATTAGCAGCTACAGAAGTTGAATGCAGTGAAGATGAAACTACATTCACAGTTAAAGTAGCAAATAAGCCAAAATTCGATATTCTAACCAGCACAGTTAAGCCAGTTGGCTCTGTAAATAGCAAGAGCAATATGGAAGTTGTCAATGAAATTTTTAGTGGACTTAGCAACAAAAAGTTAAATATCATTAGCGAACAAAAAGTTAATAAAGATACAGCACTTCCTTACGTAAAGGAAATGTTTGGAAACAGATTAAATATTAAATAAATAGGAGATAAATTATGGCACATGGATATCCAGGTGGATTTGGTGGTGGCGGTAACATGCAACAACTAATGAAACAAGCACAAGCAATGCAAAGAAAATTACAAGAAGCACAAGAACAACTTGCAGAAGAAGAAGTTGAAGGGACAGCAGGTGGTGGAGTTGTAACAGTTACTGTTAAAGGCAATAAGACACCAGTTTCAGTTTCTATTTCTAAAGATGTTGTAGATCCAGAAGATGTTGAGATGTTAGAAGATATGGTTCTTGCAGCTCTTAATGATGCAATGAATAAAGCAGATCAATTATCTCAAGAATTAATGGGACCTCTTGGCGGAGCAGGATTATTCTAATATGCAATACATTGAACCATTAGCAAAATTAATAGCAGAATTTGGCAAACTGCCTTCTGTTGGACAAAAAACAGCAGCTAGATATGCTTATGCTTTATTAAATTGGTCTGACGAAGAAATTGAAAAGTTTTCTGATGCTATAAAAGAACTAAAAGAAAAAGTTCATTTCTGTTCTATTTGTGGTAACTATACAGAGGACGATATCTGTGAAATCTGTAAAGAAAGAACACCAGAAACTATTTGTGTAGTTACAGAACCAAAAGATATTAAAGCTCTTGAAAAACTTAAGGGATATACTGGAGTATATCATGTATTAGGTGGAGTTATTTCTCCTATGGATGGTATTGGCCCAGAACAATTAAGAATTAAGGAATTACTTAATAGATTAACACCAGAAGTTAAGGAAGTTATCTTAGCAACTAATCCAGATGTAGAAGGTGAGGCTACTGCTATGTATCTTGCAAGACTTATTAAGCCATTGGGAATTAAGGTTACAAGAATAGCTAGGGGATTACCAGAAGGTTCTATAATTGAGTATGCAGATGAGAACACTTTACAAAGAGCATTGTCTAGCAGAATAGAACTCTAATAAGATAATTTTTTAAGAAACAATAAAAATACCTCTCATCAGGAGAGGTATATTTTTTTATGCTTAGTTTGTTTTAATTATTCTTGTGCTTGTTTCCCAACTACAGATTCGATGAACATTGCGAAATGATCTTGTCCAATAACATCATTCTTAAATACTGCAGTAGTATTCAAAATCTTTTCACAAGTTGAATTTACATATCCGTCAATTGCTTTTGTTGCTTTGGTCTCATGGATATTTACACCAACGTCAATGGATAATTGTGCAATCATTCCTAAGTGCTTGTGAAGTGGATGATTTTCATTTGCTAATTCCTTGAATGGGATAGGATTTTCACTTGTTAATAAGTCTTTAATCATATTCATTTCTGAAAGTAGACGGCCAGGTAAGATAAATCTTCCGGTTGCTTCAATAATTCCGATACCTTCTTTCTTAATATTGTGCATATCTTCAGTTGGATGATATATTCCATATGGATGTTCTTTATCTGTTCTGTTGTTTCTAAGGATCATATCTAATCTGTACTCGCCATCATTCATACTCATAATTGGAGTAATTGTGTTGTGCTTTTCTCCATCTGTTTCTGCAAGTATTCCAACAGCTTCATCTGAATATTTTTCCCAAGCAGATCTGAATTGTTCTGCAACTTCAATAAGTTGAGCTTTGTTCTTACTTTCAATTCTTACAACAGAGTTGTACCAGTCTGCGATAGAAACATTTACATCTGGATAACCAATGTAGAAGAAGTTCTTTCTTGCACCTCTGCTAAATATTGGTAATACCTTTGCACCACCTTGATAATGGTCATGAGCAAGTATTGAACCCCCAACGATTGGAAGGTCTGCATTAGAACCAATAAAGTAATCTTCAAAGATATCTACAAAGTCTGCCATTCTAATGAATGTATCCTTTGATATCTTCATTGGTCTATGTTCTTCTGCAAATGCAATAAGATGTTCTTGGAAATAACTATATGGGGAGAATTGAACCCACCATTTTTCTCCACCTAATTCAAGTGGGATTGCTCTTAATGTTTGACGTGCAGGGTGGGCTGCATTACCAGCGTACCCTATGTTTTCAACACATAACATACATTTTGGATAACCAGTTTTAGCTAACTTAGCCTTAGCAATTTGTTCTGGAGTTTTTTCTGGCTTGGAAAGGTTAATAGTAACATCTATCTTTCCATACTTGCCATCAAAAGACCACATCTTATTTTTGTCTATATCTGGTTTGCGGATATATGTTGTTTTGAATCCAAAGTCATATAACCATTTTGCAGCTTCCATATTTCCATCTCTAAGTGCAATGTTTTCAAATTCAATAACTGTTGAACTTGGTGGTGGTGTAACTGCACCAACTAATCTTGTTTGGAAATTGATTTCATCATCTTTAGTTATTATTCCTTCTTCAATAGCATATGCACAAATATTATCTAGAAGATAATAAATGTCATCACTTGGATCTGTAATTTCAGATGGTTCTTTAATTTTAAGAATGTCTAAAAGAGCATTTTTTACATAAATTTTATCAATGTCTGGAATTCCTAATTTGTTATAACCATATTCAACTAAAGCATTGACCGCTTGTTTTGCTTTTTCTAAAGTATCAATATTACTCATAAGCCTCCGATAATACCAACAATAGCTGGAATTAATTGCAAATATAAATTGATGTGTGGTATAATTTAAAAACTAATTTATTAAATTATAATTCAAGGAAATTGAAATGGCAACAGATTATTTTAATATATTAAGACGCAATTCATCATTTCTTAACGATTGTGTATCCCTATATGGCTTAACTACAGATGAAATTACAGCTAGATATGCCACATTACTTTCAGAATATGAAGAACAGTTTGGAAAGATGGGAGAATTCTTCTTTTCTTCTCCAGGACGTATTGAATTAGTTGGAAATCATACAGACCATAATGGTGGAAAGGTTTTGGCAGCAGCAGTATCCATAGATATAGCAGCAGTTGTATCTCCAAGCACAGACGGAATTATTCGTATCTGGAAAGATGGATTCATGGTTGAAGTGGATACAAATAAAGAAACAAAACCAGATAGAGAAATCAAAGGACCATGGGCTTTGGTTATGGGCGTTGTTGAGTATTTTAGAAAAGCAGGAATGCAAGTTGGTGGCTTTACAGCAGCAATGCATACAACAATACCACTTGGTGCTGGAGTAAGTTCTTCATCCGCTTATGAATTAATGAGTGCAGAAATCTTAAATACCTTCTATAACTCACGCAATTTAGGAGTTACATTCAAAGCCCTTGCTTCTCAATATAGTGAAAATAATTATTTATTTAAACCATCTGGTTTAATGGACCAATTAACAATTAGTGCTGGTGGTGTAAGTTTAATGGACTTCCAAAAGTTAACCGAACCAACAATTGAAAGCACAACCTGGGAATTTAAGAATTTAGATATTTTTGTAATTGCAACTGGTGGAGACCACAGCAATTTAACAGATGATTACGCAGCAATTAAGAGCGAAATGAATGCAGTTGCTAAGTTCTTTGGAAAAGATATTTTAAGAGAAGTAGATCCTAATGAGTTTGCCGCAAAGAAAGAAGAGCTCAAAGGTGTTGTAAGCGAAAGAGCAATTAACAGAGCAGAACACTTCTTTGAAGAGAATGTAAGAGTAGACGAGGCATTTAGAGCAGTTAAAAAGAAAGATGAAAAAGCATTCCTTGCATGCATCAATGCATCTGGAAACAGTTCAAGATATAAACTTCAAAACTGTTATTCAGAAAAAGCTGGAAACCACAATATAGAAAATGGCTTAGATGCAGTTGCAAAGATTAAAGGTGTTGTTGCATATAGAGTACATGGTGGTGGTTTTGCAGGTACTATTTTAGTATTTGTAAAGAAGAACCATTCCGCAGATGTGCAAGAGAAATTTAATGAAATATTTGGAGAGGAATCCGTGTTTAAAGTTGCAATCAGAAAACCTGGTGCAACATGCGTGGCTAAGATAAGTTAATGAATACAATTTTATCAATAGAAAGAACAGCATTTACAATAGGTACGCTAGAGGTACAATGGTATGGTTTGTTAATAACCATAGGTATGATTTTAGCCCTTTGTATTGCTATGTTGCATATGAAGCAAATTGGACATCGTCCAGATGAAGCAATAGAGCTTTTCTTGTGGGTAGTTCCACTTGGTGTTGTCTTTGCAAGATTACTATATGTTTTCGTAAGACCATCTGAATATTTCTATCATTGGACATCCTTTGACGATTTCATTAACATGATAGCCATTTGGGAAGGTGGACTAACAATTATTGGTGGCATTATAGGTGGATGCTTAGGTATTGTTATTTATTCAATAATACACAGGAGCACAATATCTTTAGGACAAAGCTTAGATATCGTTGGTATACCAGTTATCTTTGCGCAAGTTATTGGTAGAGTAGGAAACTATATCAACCAAGAAGCATTTGGTGTTGCTATCACAAAAGCATCTATGCAACATTTCCCAATAGCAATATTCATAACAGATCCAAGTGGTGTTGCAGAATCTCATTATGCTGAGGTTATGGACTTAATTAATTCCAATGGTGGTGGATATTGGTTCGCAGCAACTTTCTTCTATGAACTTGCTTGGAACTTCTTAGGATTTATAATCCTAACCATAATCTTCAAAAAGAACAGAAAGATGCCTGGACTTATTGCCCCAGTTTACATTGCATGGGAATGCTTAATTAGAGCATTGCTTGAATACATTAGATTAGATGCAGTGCCAATTACACAAATACTTTGCTGGACAATGCTCCCAATAGTTATCATTTTAGGTGCATGTTTTGTATGGTATAGATTAAGTAAGGTAAGTTATCTAAAGATGAAATTCTTAACAGAGGCTGGAACCATTTCTAAAGTAAACATAACGAAGTTCGATGCTTGGAACTATGCCTTTGTTGGAAAACTACTGATGCCAGAAAAGAAAATATCCAAGATATTTAACTGGCTATATTCTGTAAACTCAAAGAAGATTTACGAAATGCAAATTTATGCTCATTATGTGAGAGTAGATAAGAGGGAAAAATGATTAACGAAAAAAGAAATTTAACTATGTTAACAGACCTTTATCAACTAACCATGATTAATGGATATTTGAAATATGGCCTAGACAAAAGAAAAGCAGCATTTGATGTATTTTATAGAGGCTCTGGTGGCTTTGGTTACGCAATTGCAGCAGGACTTGAACAAGTTGTTGAATACATCAAAGACCTTCATTTTGGCGAAGATGACATTGCTTATTTAAGAAGTCAAAAGATATTCGGTGAAGAATTCTTAGATGCTTTAAGAAACTTTAAGTTTACAGGCAACATAAAGGCAGTTCCAGAAGGAACAATGATATTCCCATATGAACCTATACTTACAGTAGAAGCACCTTTATTCCAAGCACAGCTTGTTGAAACAGCAATACTTTGTATTGTAAATCACCAAACACTTCTTGCTACAAAAGCAGCTAGACTCTGTGAATGTACAAAGAACCCTATTTCTGAGTTTGGTTTAAGAAGAGCACAAGGCCCAGATGCTGGTATTTATGGTGCAAGAGCAGCATATATTGGTGGTATTCATTCCACATCTGACGTTCTTGCTGGTGAGATGTTTGGTATTCCAATTAAAGGAACTCATTCTCATAGTTGGGTAATGTCATTTGAATCCGAACTAGATGCATTTAGAAAATATGCAGAATTATATCCAGATGGTTGCTTATTATTGGTAGATACAATAGACACACTTAAGAGTGGTGTTCCAAATGCAATTAAGGTCTTTAAGGAACTTGAAGCAAAAGGACACAAGCCAGTTGGAATTAGATTAGATAGTGGAGACTTGGCATATCTTTCTAAGGAAGCAAGAAAGATGTTAGATGAAGCTGGCTTTGACTACGTAAAGATATTTGCATCCAATGATATGGATGAGAGCATTCTTCTTGCATTACAAGCACAAGATGCAAAAATAGACATCTACGGTATAGGTACAAAACTTATTACATCATTTAGTAATGCATCATTAGGTGGTGTTTATAAACTCTGTGCAATGGAAAATGCAGAAGGTGTTTTAGAGCCTAAGATTAAGATCTCAAACAGCCGTGAAAAGATAACAAACCCTGGTATTAAAAAGATATATAGAATATTTAAACCAAATGGCATGGCAGCAGCAGATTTAATCTGTTTAGAAGATGAAACAATTAACACTAGTGAACCATTAACAATCTTCCATCCAGAGCAAACATGGAAGAAGGTAACATATGAGAACTATACTGTTCGTGAATTAATGGTACCTATTTTCAAAGATGGTGAATTAGTATACAAACTCCCAACACTCCAAGAGATAGGCGAGTATGAACAAAAGTGTATTTCAGAGTTCTTCCCAGAATATAGAAGAGTTATAAATACACAAGACTTCAAGGTAGACCTTTCAGAGAAACTTTGGATTCTTAAGAATAAGATGTTGGGTAGTAAATAATTATTAAACTACAAAAAAAATAGCCAGGAACTAAATCCTGGCTTTTTTATATTATTGATTATATTACAACTTTAATTCAAAAGATTTAAGTTTATATAAAACAGTTCCTTCTTCAATTTGTGTAATCATATGTCTAATTTCAAAACCACTATATTTTACATTAGATTGTGTGTACCAAATCTTTTGTGTTGTTCCAGCAACCTTTGTGCTTCTAGAGATTTCAACTGTGTAACAATCATAAATAGTTTTTTCGCTATTTTCATCTAAAACATTGGTTACGATTTTTGCAGTGCCTATAGATTTTGCTGTGATAGAAGCAGATGCTTGTTCATCAGCTGTTACAACTGGAACATTAAATGAAAGTGAGAAGCTAGAAGAGAAGATGCTATCATTTACACCTCTAACTGAATTGTGGAATTCATTATTATCATATACTTTAGATGCACCAACTTGTAGGCTTCCTTCTTTTGTTTCAGAAGTAATTAAAGTATAGTCATAGTTCTTTCCATTATATGTGCCATATTGTGTGAAGTCATTGCTGGATCCAGTAACCTTTTTGTAGGATGCAACTGGCTTTAAGAATGTTGATTGTGCTCCACTTACAGCTGCCACAAGGAAGTAACATGCAGACTTGGATGAGTATCCATCTGACATAGTTAACTCAGAAGTGAAGAGATAACCTTTTCCACATTCTGTTACTTGATTGTACTCGGATAAAACAACTGTTTGTCCAGCAGTGTAATATTTGATAGTTGTTTTGTATGTGCCTGTTGCACCATTGTTAGAATTTGTTACATCATATTCATAGGATTCTGTTGCTCCATCTTGCATATTGAAGAAAACATTTTCTAATTGGCCTTCGGTGGATGCTCTATTACAAGCAGTTGCACCAAATGCAATTACACATACAAATAATATTAATATTAAAGATAATGCTAATTTTTTCATAGTGTTTTGATTATATAACTTAATCTATTATCTGGCAAATAAATTATTAATAATTATATTTTTTTGAAATATCTATTGTATGTATCATTTTTGAAACATAGTATGGAGTATTATATTAATAAGAGGTAACCTTAAAGGCATTTAAATCTAATTGAAAAAGTATAAGAGAAGATGCAAAAATTATATAAAATTTTTATATATAAAAAATTTATATAAAAAAGTTTTTTAACACAAACCAAAAACAATATGATATAATATAGGAAATTAACGACAAGGAGTATTGAATTAATGCGAATATTAATTTCAGATTCGGCAAAGAGTGTTTATCATGGAATGGTTGGAGAGATTATAAAAAGTCTCAACAGTGGTCATTATGTTACTGTTTTAGTACCAGACCGTTTCACTATGTCTGTTGAAAGAGGATTATTAGAGAGTTTAGGAAAAGATGCAAGTTTCCTTCTTGAAGTACAATCTTTTAACTACTTAGCAAGAAATGAATTAAAAAAGTCTCCAAGTAGATATTTAACACCACAAGGTTCAGTAATGTTAATGGCTGACGTCATTGACAAAAACAAGGGTGATCTTTTGTACTATAAAAAAGCAGCTGGCAAGAACGGCTTTGCAGAGGAATTTTCTGATGCAATCAATGTTATTAGAAGAAGTGGAATAGATGCTAAAACATTGGACAATGCTGCAAGTGAATTAAAGAACTCTACAACAGGTCAAAAAGCACATGATTTAGCTGTAGTTTATGATAAATATATAGAAACTCTTGGAGAGACATATTCGGATGCTTCTACAAGACTTGAAGCATTTGTTGACTGGTTAAGAAAACAAGAGGAACAACCTAATCATGATTACTACATTATGGATTATTATGATTTATCTGTTACAGAAATCAATATTATAAATGCACTAGATGTTATTTCTCCAAATGTCTGCCTTGGTTTGACTTCTGGTTTAGACAATCCAAATAAGGATATATATTCTGCAGATAGGATTATTGAGAGAATAAAAGAAACCAACTCCAACGTTGAGGTATTTTCTAAAGAAGATAAAAAATTATCTCCACAACAAGAAGTTCTATCTAAATTTTTATTCTCATATAGAATGCCTAAGGAAAAAGTAGAGAATGATGGCAAATATAATTTATATAAAGCCAATTCGGTATATGAAGAGTTACTTAGAGTTGCTGTTGATATAAAGAGCCAAATTATGGACAACAAAGCAAGATATTATGACTTTGAAGTAGTTTGTGCTCAACCAGAAATTTATTATCCACAATTAAAAGCCATATTTAATAGATTAAATATTCCATTCTTTATAGATGTTAAAGAACCTTTGATGGCTCAAACACAAATTCGTTTCTTAATATCTATGCTTGAAATCGTCAAGTCTGGATACAAGAGGGAAGAAGTTTTATCATTTGTAAAAAATCCACTCTTTGTTACTTATTTAAGATTAAGAAAAGCACAGATTGCTTTAGAGGATGGATTGGAAGATGAAAAATATGAAGACGAATTAGCAGAGAAGTTAAAGCCAACGGATGAATCTGAGTTTATAGATCACGTAAGTAGATTTGAAAACTATGTACTTAAGTACAGTATTAACTATTCAATCTTTAAGAGTCCATTTGATATTACTCATAAAGAAGATAAGTATCTATCTAACAAGGATTACGAATCGGCTGAATTTGTAAGAAAAGAATTATATGAATTTATTTCAGTCTTTGAACAACAAGATTTAACAACAGCTGCAAACTTAGCAGATGCAGTTAAAGCAAAGTCATTAGCTATAAAAGACTTATGGAATTATCACAAACTTGTCATTGCTGAAATCAAAGACATGGATAGTTATTATTCAAAGGTAGCAGAGCAAGTAAATAAAAAGATAGATTTAATCTTAGATGAGATTAAAGACATTTTGAAAGATACTCCAAAGAACGTAGAAGGATTCATAGATATGTTCAAAACTATGATAGAAAAGATGAACATAGCTCTTGTTCCTACATATAGAGATTGCGTATATGTTGGGGACCTTCAAAGTAGATATATGGGTCTTGGAAAGATCTATATAGTAGGTGCTGCGCAGGGAGCATTCCCTAGCATTCACAAGAGTGGCATTATTATTTCAGACTCCGATGAAGAGAATTTTGCCCATGCTGGCTTGATTATCACTCCAACATTAAAAGATAGAAACTATACAGAAAGATTGGCCGCATTAGAAATCCTTAAAAAATCTAGAAAAGAGACAGATATTTCTTATTCTTTATCAACACCAAATGGTGCAAGCAAGCCATCCTTTGTTTTATTGCAAATGGAATCTATGTTAACAAAAGATGGAAACCCAATTGAGGAAAAAGCAATTGAGCTTGATGATTTGGCCTCGATAGATTTGGCAGAAGAAAGAGAAAAAATAGAAAAGGTATTATTCTCTACAGAAGGTTCCAAGTATTATTCAACATTGAGAAATCTAACAAGTGATAGAGTAGATAAGAAGAATGCCCCTATTTATGGTTCAGCTTACAAAACTTTAACAGATGATGAAAAGGATAGAATTAAATCAATTTATAGATATCCAACAAAAGTTGATGGCAAAAAGCTATTAGGTGTTGAAGACGATGCATCTTCATCAATTTCTAAAGTAGAAACATTCTATACTTGCCCATATAAGTATTACATGCAATATGGTCTCAACATAAAAGAAAGAGACACTGCTAAGATTAAAACTACAGAAACGGGTATAGTAATTCATAAAGTGCTTCAATTATTCTTTATTGATGTAAAGGATAAAAAGGTTAATGAACTTAATCTTGAATCAATGATTAAAAAGGCATTTGTTGGTGCACTTGATGATATGCCAAGATACAAAAAGATGGCACAAGGCGAAAAGAGAAGATTGTTTGCAAATTTGGAAGAAGAATGCAAAGTAATCTGTTCTGAATTATATCATAATTCCACCAAGTCATTATTTAAACCAATTATGCTAGAACAAAAGTTTGGAGTGCCTAAAGATGGAAAGACTCTTCAAGGTATTGAAATTCAAGTTGATCCAGATACAAAAGTAATTTTTAAGGGTCAAATTGATAGAGTAGATAAATATGATGACAAGGTATACATCATGGACTATAAAACATATAAGGGTGCAAATACAGATTTGACTCAATTATATTTTGGAAAACAAATACAGTTGTTCATCTATATGGAAGCACTTCAACACTTAGATTACAAGCCAGTTGGCGCATTCTATCAACCAATATATGCCACCTACGATAGTGGTGAAGAGGTAAATAGATTTAAATTGAAAGGTGTTGTACATAACACTCCTGGAATTCAAGAGGCCATCGATCCAGATTATGAATTGGATAAGGAAAAATCATTTGCTGCTTATAAGGTTAAGGGCAAAGCAAAAGAAATAGATCCAGATGTAATAATGAGTCCAGAAGATATGAATATGCTTGGAAGATATTCTATAGATGTTGCTAGAAATGGTATTGATGAAATTTATGCAGGTTTTATTGAACCACAACCATTTAGTGGCTCATGTACATTCTGTCCTTATGCAGATATTTGTTCATATGAACAAGAAAATGAAAGAGCAAAAGCAACAGTACATATTGATGCTTATCATAAGATTTATGATGTGGAATAATTAGGAGAAAAGTTGTATGAAAGAATTAAAGATTTATGCAGATGAAAAACAGAAAGAAGATATAGAAAAGACTCCACAAAAGAATGCTATTACTGATGATAGTAATATTTTGGTTTCTGCGTCAGCAGGTTGTGGAAAAACTTTTACCTTAGTTTATAGAATTTTAGCAGAACTTGGTAGAGGAACTCCTATTAGAAAAATACTTGTTTTAGTTTTTAATGAAGCAGCGGGTGAAGAACTTAGAGATAGACTCGCTCAAGAATTGTATAAACAAATACTTTTGCCAGAAACAGAGGAAACACAATATTTTAGAGCAGCAATTGATGACCTTCCAAATGCTCATATTGGAACAACGCATAGTTTCTGTGCAAACATGATTAGACAATACTTTGATAAGGTTGATATTTCTCCAACATTTGGAGTTGCAACTGAAGACGCCGCAGATATCTTAGCCAATTTAGCTTTGGATGAAGTATTGGATGAATACTTTGAAAACCAAGATGAAGTGTTCTTAACATTAAGTGATATTTTTGCTAGCTCTAGAGGAGAAGATACTTTCAAGAAAGTATTAACTAAAATTTATAATATTATTGATGCAAGACCAGACAAACAAAAATTTATTGATGAAATTATATCTTACTATGATTCAGATTTCGACAATGGTTTCTATGGCGAAAATCTTTTGTTTGTGTTTAGAGATAAGTTAAGAAGAGTTGCAAACGAAATTAATCTTCTCAAACAAGAGCTTGAACTTGTTGGTCCTGGCGATGTTGCTAAATACCAAGATATTTTTGATAATTTCTCATATATTGGCAGTAAAATCGACTATTTCAACACTTGCCCAATAAGTGACATCATTAACACATATGATGCAGAGTTCGTAACAAAAAGAGCAAAGCCAAATACAGGAAAAGATCCACTTAGAGCAAAATGTGCTGTAATAATTAAAGCATTTAAAGATATTTGGAAAGATTTCTTTGAAAAATATAATAATAATGATATAAAAATCATTAACTTCGAACAGAACAAATTGTTTGTTGGCAAGTTAATTGAGATGGTTTTAAGATTCGAAGAAAAGTACACAGAACTCAAAAAGGCAAGAAATGTTCTAACATTTAATGATTTAGAGCATAAGATGGTTGAGTTATTAAATGTGTATGGAGAAGAACTTAAGAAAGACTTTGAAGTTCTATTTGTTGATGAATACCAGGATGTAAATCCTACACAAGAAGAAATATATTCAAGATTGGTTAATAGACAAGCATTCTTTGTTGGAGATGTAAAGCAAGCTATTTATGAATTTAGACTTGCAGATCCAAAGATATTCTTAAAGAGAAAAGAAGAATATGCAAAGAAAGAAGGATGCGAAGCCATTAAACTAGATAAGAACTTTAGAAGCAACGATGGAATACTAAATTTTGTTAATGAGATATTTACTGTTGTTATGACAAAAGAGAATTCCGGTATAGATTATGAACATGATGGTAAGTTCTCAACTTTAACAGAAGATATTGGTGACGCAGTTGAAATGCATTTCTTTGCCGAACCAGCAGAACCAAAGGTTGAAAAGAACTATCAAGTATATAAATTAAGTGCCCATAAAGAAACACCAACATTTGAAAAAGTTAGTGATATGGAAGGCAATTTTATTGCTAAAACAATAAAAGAAACAGTTGGAATTAAAAAGAAGTCTGACGGAGATGATTACAAATATTCTGACATCGTTATTCTTTTCAGAAAAAGAGGTACAACAGCAAAAAATATTATAAATATTTTAAAGAAAGAGAGTATACCTCTTGATTGTGGCTCATTCTTAAAAGGCTCATCATCTACAGAAAAAGATATTATGCACTTGTTAAGAATTATTGATAATCCAAGACAAGATATACCACTTGCAGGTTTTATGCTTTCTGTAATGGGCGGTTTTGATGAAAAGGAATTAATGGAGATATCAGCAGATGTATTAACCCAATATGATGCTCTTTATGATAAAGTTGTTGAAACTTCTAAATTAGATACTCCACTAGGACACAAGGTTGAAAAAATGCTTAAGAAGATACAAGAACTTCGTACCAAAGCAAGCATTAAAACTGTTGCCGAATTAATCAGAACTATAGTTGCAGATTTCTCATATGATGCATACTTAATGAAACAAGGCGATAGTGAAGCAATTGAATTAAATTCATTTATTGAAGCCATTGAAAGTATTGATGAAAACAATGATCTTTCTAAATTTGTTTCACTTTATAGTGAAAGAAATAATGATTTTGATACAAGTAGTGCTTCTGGTGGTAATAGAGTAAGAATTGCTACATATCATGCATTTAAAGGTCTTGAAGCCCCAATGGTTTTCTTGCCAGGTTTAGATGAGAAAGCAGCTGGACAATCTGGAAAAGAAGAAGTTGTATACAATAACAATGGTATGATTGCTCTTGATTATTATGATACAGAAAAGAAGACAAAGACTGACTCAATGGTAAGAAACGTTGTTGAAGAATACAATAAATACACAGAAGAAACAAGTGATATGAGATTGTTCTATGTTGCCTTAACAAGAGCAAAAGAAAAAATGTATTTGCTTGCCAGTGTTGGAAGCTTGGATGAAGAAGGAAATGTTAAATTTGCAAAATTGGCTTCTGTAGATTACAAGAATACAATGTTAGATTTTATCGCAGAATATATGTATAGAAAATACATATATGTGAACAATGGAAGAAAACTTAAATTGGGTACAAACGTTACATTCCATACAGATGCTAGCGAAAAACAAAAAATAGATAGAGAAGAGTTTGTTGAACCAGAATATGATGATTTTATGGTAGAAGAAATCATAAAGGATGGAGCATATATTTATCCTCATGAAGAATCAACAAAATTGTCTTCCAAGTACTCAGTAACTGGATTGAATAAAATTGAGGAAGAAAATGCTGTTCCAGAGAAGTTTGAAAGAAAGACAAATCTTGGTACCTATGCACATAAGGTTATGGAATTAATCGATTTCAATGCAAAGACTGCAGAAGAAATAAATAAAGAAAAGAAGAGAATGGTTGATTCTGGAGAAATGACCAGTGAACAAGTAGATGCATTAAAGACTGAAGACATTGTTGAAATAATGAAGACCAACATAATGGAAATAGCTAGACATAGCAATGTTAGAAGAGAATTGATGTTTACTATGTATGTTCCAGCTAAGGATGTTGTTGAAGGTTCAACAGCAGACGATAAGGTTCTTGTTCAAGGTGTTATTGACCTCTTAATCGAAAATGAAAATGGAGTTTATATTGTAGATTACAAGCTATCTAACCGTAGCAAAGAGGATTTGAAGCAGAGATACTCTACACAACTTAAACTCTACAAGAAGGCCTATGAAAGTGCAACTGGCAAAAAGGTCGATCATATAATTATCGTTTCACTTGTAACAGGAGAAGAAGTAGAAATTGACTAAAAATAGTCAAATATCATCTTAATTCTTGCAAAAGTTCCTTTATATGTTTATAATATTAAAAGTTATAAATAGTATATAGAAGCAGGAGTAACAATGGAGTTTTTAGAAAAAACATTTGATGCCATAGCAAATGGTGCCGCCAAGGTATCAGTGTCGGATGTAAAACTATTCGCCATTGTTGCTTTTTCTTTAATCGGAGCTTTAATTTTAGGATTCGGAATTTCTTATGCATTTACAGCAACAGCAAGAATGTATAGAGCATCCAAAAAGATTTCTAAATCAATATCCACAACATTCAGAATTGTTAATGATGATAATGTAGGACAATTTACAAAGACTTGTTTTAGTGAACATGCTCCTAGAAGATTAAGAGAAGCTTGGATTCAATATCTTGGTGTAAGATTTGGATATCCAAGTGAGATTATTTCAAGAGAGAGAGTTTTTGATAGGGAAGTTCGTGCGAATAGAAATATTCGTTCTGTTATTTTTGTAGCAGCAGCATTCATTCTTGTTGGTATCTTAAGCTTCTTTGCTATGGGTACAGATTATAAATCCAAGCTAGGCGTACTTGCTGGTATTGCATTAATTGTAACCACAGTTTTCCACTTACTATTTGTAATCATTGGTAAACTTCAAACCAATCATGCGCTTAAGGCTTTTGAGGATATGCAAGACGATTTAGATGCTGCAACACAACTACAAATTGAAAAGGATTATGCAGCAGATTCATCTCCATTGTCTGAACTCGCAACTATTGTTGATGAGATTATTGCAAAGAACTTATCCAAAGACGTAAGAGAGAAGGAATACGAAGGTCAACCAACCGAACCAATCGATATTCTAAGACAGGCAAAAGCTGCAATTGGGAAAGAAGAACCAGAACCAATACAAGAAGAACAAGTTCCTGAGGATATTGAATCTGAAAATTCAATAATGACAAATGAACAGGAAGATGCTATAATTAATAACGTTGATATTCTTATTTCACAAGTTGAGGCAGGAGAAGTTGCTGAAACTGTGCCAGAAGAAGTTGAGAATATCCAACAAATTGTTGCACAAGAAAGCAAAGAATTGCCAGTTATTGAAAAAGCCGAAGATATTTCTATTGAAGGACTTGGCAATGCGATAAGGGATACAAATTATAACGAGTCATATATAAATTTACTCGATCAACAAATAATTCAAGAGGACGAAGATATGTTTGGATGGAAGCGTAAAGAAAAGAAAGAAGCAGTTGTAGAAGAACCACAGAATGTAGAACTCGAAGAAGTTAATACAGAACCTGAGGTTCAAGAGAAATTGGATTTAGATCAAAATCCAGCAGATGTTGCTAGCCCAAATCTAGGATTTGATTATGCAGAAGCACAACAAGTTCAAGAAGAAGAGGTTAAAGCAGAGGAAGAAGCAAAAGCAGCAGAAGGAGAAGAAGCTCCAGCTGAAGCAACAGAAGAGGCTCCTGCAGAAGAAAAGGCAGAAGAGGCTGCACCTGCAACTGAAGATGAATTAAAAGAACAAATCACAGCTACTGCTGAAGAACTTGGAATAGAAGAAATTCCAGAACCAACTGAAGAAGAAATTAAAGCAGTTGAAGAAATGGAAGCAGAGGAAGATGCAATAGATGATGACGAAGATTTCTCACCACCACGTTTTGCTAAATTGCCACAACTTGTTAACTTCATTTGCTCTTCAGATAAATTCTCTAAAGCAGTTAAGATTAAGATGTGTTTGGTATTACTCCAAATGGCAAAGAAATTCCAAGATCAACCAGAGGAAAAAGTTATCCTTATCCAATGCATAACAAAGATAATTTCAACCTTGAAAAAGTAATAACTGTTTAACGCATTTTACCCAATTAGAATATTAAAAAACCACAGTTTCGGCTGTGGTTTTATTATGTCCTTTTTTGCTAAATTATTTAAGCATTTTTCTCTTCCAAAGAATGATAATTACAGCTATAACAACTGCTACTGAAAGAGCTATTACAATCCAGAAACCCCAAGGGTGTCCAGCGAATGGAATGCCAGGTAAGTTCATGCCCCAGAAAGCGCCTATCATTGATGGGATAGCAACAATTAATGTGAGGGAAGTCAATATCTTCATGATACGGTTCATATCGTTATTAATGATTGATGCATATGTATCCATTTGACCTCTCATAATTTCTCTATAAATTGTAGCCATATCTATTGCCTGTCTACACTCAATCATAACATCTTCCCAGAAATCCACATCATCTTCAGAAAGTCTTAATTGTTTTGGCATTCTTTCAAGTACTGCAGAGTTTCCACGGAGGGATGTGGTGAAGTAAACCAATGCTTTTTGAAGATCCATCATTTCCATAATGTCTTCATTCTTCATCTTCTTTTCAAGTTGAGCTTGAACTCTTTGTCCTGTCTTCTCAATTTGTGTTAGATACCACAAGAATTTTTTAGAAATGGCCATTTGTAATTGAAGTAAGAATTTCTTTCTCTTTTCAATGTTAACATCTTTAATTCTTCCGGAAAGCACATCTGTTACAACAGATGTATCTGCGATACAAACTGTAATGATACAAGACTTATTTAATATGCAAGCGAACGGCAATGTGGAATAAGTGTAGTGGTCTTCATCATCTTCGGTGAATGGTATATCGGTTAGGATTAAAGAGTATTCGTCTTCAATTTCAATTCGAGGTGCTTCTTGCTCATCCAATGCGGCCTTAATAACTTCATCTGGAATATTTGTAGACTTCGCAATTAATTCAATTTCCTTATCAGTTGGATTAATCATATGAATCCAATGATTTGAAAAATCATAATCCTCATTAATTAGGCTGGAGTCTATAGAGATAGGAAGTTTAGTTTCTTTCTTGAAAACTTGAAGCATTTTACCCTCCTATCAAAAAATCTAACACAAATATTTTATCATTATGAGTTATCTTTTGCAACGCAAAAATATCTTAGAAAAGTTGTAGTTTTCTATTTTTGTATTTTTATTTCACTCTTATAAATAATTCTTGATTAAACTTATTATAAGTATTATAATTTTACCAGTTTTTAAAACAAATAATTTTACGAGTTTACAGGAGGACTCTTAATGAAACAATATGTTTACATGTTTAAAGATGCTGCAAACTATAGTGATGTCGAAGATGTAAGACGTGCTATGTTTGGCGGTAAAGGCGCAAATCTAGCTGAAATGACAAAACTCGGAATGCCAGTTCCACAAGGATTCACAATTTCTACAGAAGCTTGTACACAATACTATGCAGATGGAAAAGAAATTAATGCTGACATTCAAGCACAAATCAAAGATGCAGTTGCAAAACTCGAAGCTGAAACAGGAAAGAAACTTGGTTCATTAGAAAAACCATTATTAGTTTCTGTTCGTTCTGGAGCACGTGCATCAATGCCAGGTATGATGGATACAATTCTTAACCTTGGTTTAAATGATATCGTTGTTGAAGCATTTGCAAAGTTAACAAACAATCGTCGTTTTGCTTATGATAGCTATCGTCGTTTCATCCAAATGTATTCTGACGTTGTTATGGAAGTTAGCAAGAAAGAATTCGAAAGCTTAATCGATGCAATGAAAGAAAAGAAAGGTGTAAAGCAAGACACAGATCTTGATGCAGACGACCTCAAAGCATTAGCAGAACAATTCAAAGCAAAATACAAAGCAGCTATTGGTAAAGACTTCCCACAAGAACCATATGATCAATTAATGGGCGCTGTTAAAGCAGTATTCCGTTCATGGGATAATCCACGTGCTATCTACTATCGTAGAATGAACGATATTCCAGGAGACTGGGGAACAGCAGTTAACGTACAATCAATGGTATTTGGTAACACAGGATTTGAATCAGGAACAGGTGTTGCATTCTCACGTAACCCAGCAACTGGTGAAAAGGGATTATACGGTGAATACTTACTCAATGCACAAGGTGAAGACGTTGTTGCTGGTGTAAGAACTCCATCTCCAATTTCTAAGTTACAAGAAGAATTACCAGAAGTTTACAACCAATTCCTTGATATCGTAGATAGACTTGAAAAGCACTATCATGATATGCAAGACATGGAATTCACAGTTGAAAACAAGAAATTATATATGCTCCAAACACGTAACGGAAAGAGAACAGCAGCAGCTGCAATCAAGGTTGCATGTGATTTAGTAGATGAAGGAATGATCGATGAAAAGAAAGCAGTTTGCATGATCGATCCAAAGCAATTAGATGCACTTCTTCACCCACAATTTGAAGCAAAAGCATTAAAGGCAGCAAAGCCTATCGCAACAGCTCTTCCAGCATCTCCAGGTGCAGCTTGTGGACAAGTTGTATTCACAGCAGAAGATGCAGTAGATTGGGTTGTAAATAAAGGAATCAAGAGAGTTGTTTTAGTAAGACTTGAAACATCTCCAGAAGATATCGAAGGTATGCATTATTCACAAGGTATCTTAACAGTTCGTGGCGGTATGACATCTCACGCAGCAGTTGTTGCACGTGGTATGGGTACATGCTGTGTATCTGGTTGTGGTGCAGATCCAAACAAGGTATCTATTGATGAAGACAAGAAGTTATTCGTTATCAACGGTGTACAATTCAAAGAAGGTGACATGATTTCATTAGATGGTAGCACAGGTAACATTTACCAAGGCGAAATCGCAACAGTACCAGCAGATGTAAACAGTGGTTACTTCGGAAGAATTATGGCATGGGCAGACAAGTATCGTTCATTACAAGTAAGAACAAATGCTGACACACCAAAGGATGCAAAACAAGCACGTCTCTTCGGTGCAGAAGGTATTGGTCTTTGCCGTACAGAACATATGTTCTTCGATCCAGATAGAATTCATGCAATGCGTGAAATGATCGTATCTGACACAGTAGAACAAAGAGAAGCAGCTCTTGCTAAGTTATTACCAATGCAACAAAAGGACTTCGAAGGACTTTATGAAGCACTCGAAGGAAATCCAGTTGTTATTCGTTTCTTAGACCCACCACTTCATGAATTCGTTCCAACAGCAGAAGAAGAAATTGAAGCTCTTGCAAAAGATATGAAGATTTCTGTTCAAACATTAAAAGACAAGATTTCATCATTACACGAATTCAACCCAATGATGGGACACAGAGGATGCCGTCTTGCAGTTACATATCCAGAAATCGCAGTAATGCAAACAAAGGCAGTTATCCAAGCAGCATTAGCAGTTAAGGAACGTCATCCAGACTGGGCAAATGTACCAGAAATCATGATTCCATTAGTTGGCGAAGTTAAAGAACTTGCATACGTAAAGAAGATCGTTTGCGAAACAGCAGATGCATGTATTAAAGCAAGTGGCAAGCAACTCAAGTACAAAGTTGGTACAATGATTGAAATTCCACGTGCAGCATTAACAGCAGAAGAAATTGCTAAGGAAGCAGAATTCTTCTCATTCGGTACAAACGACTTAACACAAATGACATTCGGTTTCTCAAGAGACGATGCAGGTAAGTTCTTAGGTGCATACTATGACAAGAAGATTTACGAAAGTGATCCATTCCAAAGATTAGACCAA
>CAMZEU010000010.1 GCA_947305865.1 uncultured Clostridia bacterium | reverse complement strand
GAGCAACTGACTCTTAATCAGTGGGTCCCGGGTTCGAATCCCTGAAGGTGCACCAGAGAGTGTTGATGAAAGTCAGCACTTTTTTTATTTGTTTTTAGATTTTTACTAGATTATACTTATAGTATGACAAAGAAAAGATCACTTGAATTATCTATAAAAATATTGTTTATTGTTGTAGGGATTGTTCTTTACATCTTATTTTTATTAGAGGATTTTGGAGATTATGATATAGGGGACAATGTTTGGATTAAATATTCAATAATTATTATTGCATCTGTTTATACATTGGTCTCTATTGCTTTTGCAACAAATAAAAAAGAATTTAGAGATGATATTATTCTAGCTCTAGCATTATTATTCACTCTATTAAGTGACTATTTCCTTCTTGTACAGGATGATAACTATGAAATTGGTATGATTACCTTCATTGTTGCACAATTGCTTCATGCTTTAAGAATAGAAAGAAACAAGATTCATACCATTATTTCAGTTATTATAAGAGTAATTATCCCCGTTATTGGAATAGCAGTTCTCGCTGGTATGGGAGAGCTGGAATTAATATATGCGTTGGCGCTAATTTACGGCACACAACTACTTATGAATTTCGTTGAAAATACTGCGCTTTGTTTCATTAGTAAGAAAAACAAATTGAAGTACATTTTATTAGCAATTGGGTTTGCATTATTTATTGGTTGTGATGTCTGTGTTGGATTAATGAATATTGGAGAGTATGGTGGTGTATTATTAATGTGGTTATTCTATGCTCCATCTCAAATTGTAATAGCACTTTCTTCTAATAAATAGTCTTTTGGTTTACAGTTTGGTTAACGATATGGTTAACGATATGGTTAAAGGTTGGTTTACAATTTTTGTATTTATAAAATTGTATTTTACATAGGTAAAATATTTCGTGTATAATATTACTATAATTTTTGGAGGTATTTTATATGAGCGAGTCCGTTAGACCAGTTGATATGAAAAGAATTGAAACAAGTGAATTAGCAAAAGTTTTCATTAATGAACAAGTTGCACTTATCAAACATCAAGTTGGAGATAAGAAAGTTTTATTAGCATTATCTGGTGGTGTAGATTCATCTGTTGTTGCTGCATTATTAATTAAAGCAATTGGCAAGAACTTAGTATGTGTTCACGTAAATCATGGATTACTTCGTAAAGGTGAACCAGAACAAGTTATCAAAGTTTTCAAAGAACAAATGGGTGCTACATTAATTTATG
Source organism: uncultured Clostridia bacterium (assembly GCA_947305865.1). GTDB lineage: Bacteria > Bacillota > Clostridia > Christensenellales > CAG-917 > RGIG8124. The sequence goes on along the minus strand of CAMZEU010000010.1, from coordinate 21,414 downwards.
TAGATGCAGTAGATAGATTCTTAGATAAACTCGCCGGTGTAAAAGATCCAGAAACAAAGAGAAAGATAATCGGAAAAGAGTTTATAGATGTATTTGCTGAAGAGGCAAAGAAAATCGAAGGCATTGGATTCCTTGCACAAGGAACAATTTATCCAGACATCTTAGAAAGTAAAGGAATCAAAGCACACCATAACGTTGGTGGACTTCCAGAAGATCTTAATTTTGAACTTGTAGAACCAGTTAAACTTTTATACAAAGATGAGGTTAGAGTTGTTGGTAAAGAATTAGGCTTGCCAGATTCTATGGTATATAGACAACCATTCCCAGGACCAGGTCTTGGCGTAAGATGTGTTGGTGCTATTACTAGAGATAGACTTGAAGCTGTTAGAGAAAGTGATGCAATTCTTAGAGAAGAATTTGCAAAATGTGGTTTAGCAAACAAAGTATGGCAATACTTCACAGTAGTACCAGATATGAAATCTGTCGGAATTAAAGATGGAAAGAGAACAGATGAATGGGCAGTTGTATTAAGAGCAGTTAATACCAAGGATGCTATCCAAGCAACTGTAGAACAAATCCCATATGATATCTTATGGAAGATTAGAGATAGAATTCTTGCTGAGGTTAAAGGAGTAAACAGAGTATTATTTGATATTACACCAAAGCCAACAGGAACAATTGAGTGGGAATAATACTTAGTATTATAAAGAAAATAATTATAATAACTCGTGGGGATGACCTGCGAGTTTTCATATGATATAATATTTGTTAGTGTATGAAGAACAAAAGAGAAGAAAAGAATTTAAGAACATTTAAAGTACATAAGGAAACTCCGCTACTTGAGTTTCTATATGAACATATTACAAATGATTCAAAAAATAACATTAAAAAGCTCCTGTCTAGAAGACAAGTTCTTGTGGATGGTGCTCCTGTTACTCAATTTGACTTCATGCTTTCCAAAGATGATGTTGTTATGATATCCAATAATCCTGTAGAAAAGATTGAAGCACCTAAAGGAAGACAAACTCATCTAGATATTATCTATGAGGATGAGGATTTCATAGCAATTAATAAACCATCTGGATTACTATCAGTCCCATCAGATAATGAAAGGTCTATAACAGCATATCGTTTAATGATGGATTATGTCACTTCTAAGAATAAACATAGTAGAGTCTATGTGTTACATAGAATAGATAAAGAAACATCTGGAGTTCTTGTTGCATGTAAGAGTGAGGCAGTAAGAAATAAACTTCAGAAAGATTGGAATGATAACGTCATCTCTAGAGGGTACTATGCCGTTGTAGAGGGGATATTGGACAAAAAGGAAGGAGATATCCAATCTTGGCTTAGAAAGGCTCCAGAGACCAATTTAATGTATTCTGCGCATAAACCTGGAGATGGAAAACTTGCAATTACACATTATAAAGTTATTCGTGAAGGCAAGGATTATTCTTTGTTAGATGTGCATATAGATTCTGGTAGAAAGAACCAAATAAGAGTACATATGAAAGACATTGGACATAATGTAATTGGAGATACTTCATATGGTTCTACAAAAGATCCAATTAATAGGCTTGGACTACATGCGTACGAGCTGGTTTTTAAAAATCCAATTAACGGAAATATAATGCGTTTTAGTGCAAAAATGCCTAACGAATTTACTGCTTTATTAAATAGGAAATAATATGAAAACTTTATTTATAAATGCTTGTATAAGAAAAGAATCTAGAACACTGAAAATTGCAAAAGTTGTTTTGCAAAATGTGGGTGGAGATGTAGAAGAAGTTTGTTTAGAGAAAGAGAATCTCAGACCATTAAACGAGAAATCTTTAAAAGAAAGAGATTTACTAATTGCAAGACAAGAATTAAATAATGATTTCTTTAAATATGCACAATATTTTGCAGAGGCAGATACTATAATTATTGCAACCCCATATTATGATTTGTCTTTCTCTGCGCTTTTGAAAGATTATATTGAAAATATAAATGTTGTTGGAATTACATTTGGATACGATGAAAAAGGAAATCCATATTCATTGTGTAAAGCACAAAAACTTATTTATATAACTACTTCTGGTGGAAAGATTGTATCAGATGAGTTTGGATATGGATATATCAAATCTCTTTGTGATAATTTCTATGGTATTAAAGATGTGCAATATATTAAAGTAGAGTGCTTAGATATGGATGGGATGAATCCACAAGAAGTTATAAATGGTGTTATTGCTAATTTGAAATAGTTAGTTTAATTCAACAATTTTTGGTGAAAATCTCTTTTTATTAACAACACAATAACAGTATGATCTATTACTGCCTTGTGGGGCATATAATGCTCCAGGATTAACCATAGTAACTCCTTCGATAGTTTCTATGTCTGGGCAGTGTGTATGACCATAGAAGGCTACATCGCATTTTAACTCGTGTGCACGATTCAATAGGGACATAGTGTCATCTTTTACTCCATATCTATGTCCGTGAGTAATTAAAATTCTTAAGTCTTCAACTTCAATAACTTGTTCTTCATCATAGAAATCTGTGTAGTCACAGTTGCCACGTACTGCATAGAAATTATCTGCATATCCAATTTCTTTAACATTAAAGAGTCCATCTCCTAAGAAGAATACATAATCTGCGTATTGGCAGGCTTCTTTTAGCTGTGTTGGAACTTCGGAATAGTGAAGATCTGAAAATACTACTATGGATTTCATAATTATTTTATAAGTGGAATAATCTTTGCAAGAGCTCTACCTCTATGGCTAACTGAATTCTTTTCTTCAGGTGTTGCTTCTGCAAAAACTTTCTTTAAATCATATGAATAAAATACTGGATCATATCCAAATCCATTGCTTCCAGAAGGTGAATAGGTTATTTCTCCATCTGTTCTTCCTTCTACAGATTTAATTTTTCCATTTGGATATGCAATAACCATACAAGTAACGAAATGAGCACTTCTTTCTTTGCCTTTATATGGTTCTAAATTTTTTAATAGTTTGGCAACATTTGCTTTGTCATCATGTTGCTCTCCAGCATATCTAGCTGAATAAACACCAGGTTCTCCATTAAGTGCATCTACCATTAATCCAGTATCATCTGCAAGTGTTGGAAGGCCTGTTAATTTCATAATTGTTGTGGCCTTAATTATGGCATTCTCCTTAAGCGTACTGCCAGTTTCTGCTATATCTTGGGTAATGCCTAAATCTCTTAAAGAGAGGATTTCTTCAAACCTATCTCCAAGTATTTGTCTTATTTCAGATAACTTGTGTGCATTGTTTGTGGCTAATACTAATCTCATTTTGCTGTAACTGGTGTTTTTGCGTACTTTCTTGTACTCTTAGCAACGTTAATAAAGTGGTCTGCAATTCTTTCAAGGTTGGATGAAAGTTCAAGATATAAAGCACCAACTTCTGGAGAACAGATACCTTCGTCCAATCTCTTGATGTGGTTGTCTGCCATTTCTTGTGTAATATTATCTACATCATCTTCTATGTCATATGCATCTTGCAATACTGCTATGCTTTGTTCCGAGAAGATAGTTACTACTTTGTTTTGTAATTCATTAATGATGTCTTGAAGGTTTCTAACTTCTTGAATTGCTTCATTTGAGAATGTGTTGTTTTGTGATCGAAGAGAGGTAGCGTACTCCACGATATTCTCTGCGTAGTCTCCAATTCTTTCTAGGTCACTAACAACATGGTAGATAGTAGATAAGAAGATATTATCTATGTCACTAATTTGGTCTCTTGGGAACTTAACGATGTATTTTGTAATAGCTCTATTTAAGAAATTAAGTGTATTTTCGTTTTGTTTGAATTCTTCCTCTTTAGAAAAGTCTAAATCACAAACAATATCTATTGAAAGATTGAAGTTTGCAATTGCTATATCCATCATTCTTTCTACTTCTTTCTTAACCATGCCAACAGCAATAGGTGGTGTCTTTAAGAAGTGGTCTTCAATAAACATAAGCTTTGGAGTGTTGTCTTCAGTTGTTGTCTTCTTATCTCTAATAATCTTTGTGAACAACTTACAAGTGATATTTGTAAGAGGCAAGAAGAGAAGAACCTTAATAACATTATAAATTGTGTGGAACATAGCAAGTTGTGTTTGTGGAGCAGTTGGGAACATAAGTCCCATAATGTAACCAAAGGTTACGTTCCCACCACTTGCCATTCTCATTATGAATCCAGCAATTAAGAATACTACAGCACCAAATATGTTGAATACCATATGGATAAGAGCAACTCTCTTAGCATCTTGTGTACTTCCAATAGAAGCTAAAATAGCAACTATACCAGCGCCAATGTTAGATCCAATTAATACATAAATACCTTGATCCATATTGATAAGTCCAGAGAATACCATGGTAATCAAGATTGAGGACATAACAGATGAACTTTGTAATAGTGCTGTGAGAGCAGTACCAATCAATACTAAAAGTATTGGATTTGTGATTTGAGAGATGAATGAAGTTAATCCTTCCATTTCTGCAAATACTCTCATTGCAGATGCCATTGTATCCAAACCTACGAAGAGAAGTCCAAAACCGGCAATAATGGAACCAATCTTTTGGAGCATATCTTTCTTTGCAAATAAAAGCATGAATGCACCAATGCCAGCAAAAGCCATAAAGATAATGGTTGTGGAAATGGTATTGCTTCCGAACATACCTAATGCAACGATTTGACCAGTGATTGTGGTACCTATATTAGCACCAAAGGCAATTGTTGCACCTTGTGCAAGCGTCATCAGTCCTGCATTAATAAAACCTATAACCATAACGGTTACAGCGCCAGAGGATTGTATAACAGCCGCTGTTACAGTACCAAGTCCTACTCCTAAGAATTTGCTTTTTGATGTTTTGGAAAATAAAGTTTTGAGTCTATGACCACTAACAGCTTCAATATTACGGCTTAATAATCTAACGGCAATTAGGAAAACACCAATACCTGCGATTAAAGATAATATTGCTTTAGTAATCGTTATGCCCATAAAACTCTCTCTGTAAATTTATTAAATGGATTATATAAAAATTACTTATTAAAAGTAAAGTAAAAATAAATAGGGTGGTTTATTTTTAATAAATTTTGCTTTACTACTTTAATCCACTAAAGATAGAAAGAACCATAAAAAATTACATCACCTAATGTATAAAAATGGAGTCATTGCATAAAAGTGAAATCTGTGTAAAAATACCAAATACATTGTTAGAATATCAAAAAAATTAAAATTTTGAGAAATTATTAAGAAAAATATTAAAAATTGTAAAATAGACTTTGTATAAAATATATCTACGCTTCGTAGAATTATTGTTAAAAAAGTTGCAAATAATAGATTGGCAAATTTATCTTTTATTGTACCTAAAATGGCTCATATCTTTATTGATATTTAACGCCCTTTGTGATATAATATCGTAAACTACTATGTATATATGCATTATGCGTTCGCATACGTGTGTATTTGGAGGTTTATGTCTACCGTTAGAAAAGCTGTTATACCATGTGCAGGATTTGGAACAAGGTTTTTACCATTCACAAAAGCAGTACCAAAGGAATTACTACCAATCGTGGATACTCCTGCTCTTCAATTTGCAGTTGAGGAATGTGTTAATGCTGGAATAAAAGACATACTTATAATTATTTCACCACAAAAGGAAGCCATCAAAGAATACTTTGGAGATAGTGTAGTGCTTTCTAATTTCCTAAGGGAACACGGAAAGATGGAAGAGTATGAGTTGGTTCAATCTATTTCAAAGAAAGCAAAGATTTCTTATGCGGTTCAAAGTGTAATGAAAGGTAGTGGAGATGCTATTTTCTATGCTGAAGAGTTCGCTAATGGAGAACCTTTTGCTGTCTTATTTGGAGATGATGTTATTTATACTGGAGATTGTGATGGAGTAACAAAGCAATTAGTTAATGCTTATAACAAGACAGGAGCAACAATTCTAGGTGTACAACAAATGCCAGAGCATATCTTAAAAAGATGTGGGGTAATGATTCCAGAGAGTACAGATGGAAAACTTACAAAGATTAGTGGTCTCGTAGAGAAACCACAAAAAGATATACCAAGCAACTTATGCTCATTGGGAAGATTTATTCTTAAAGCAAACATTTTTGATCAACTTAGAGAAACTCCAAATGGATTAGGTGGAGAGTTGTTCTTAACAGATGCGATTTCTTTGCTTGCAAAGAAGGAGCCTGTATATTGTTATGAGTTTGATGGACATAGATATGACTTAGGAAACAAGCAAGGATTTTTAGAGGCAACTGTAGAATATGCACTAAGAGATCCAAAACTTGGAGAACAATTTAAGTTATACTTAAACGGATTAAAAGATAGAAAAGAATTTTAAGGAGATATATTTTGGGACTCAGTTATTCAAACAATAGTGTTTTAGTAATGAATTATGCTGCAGCGCTTGCACAAAATACTGGAGGAATGTTAAATCCAGAACATATATTATTTGGACTTTTGAAAGTACCAGGAACAACAGCATTTAATATGCTGTCTGAATTGGGCTTAAATGCAGATGACATTGAAAATGCATTCCAAAAATTAGGGCATAGACCAAGTGTATTAACAGCAACTAAAACAAGAAGAGTATTAGATGGAACAGTATATTATGCACAACAATTTGGTCGTCCTGTTATAGAACCAGAATTGATATTATATAGTTTAATCAAAGAAGGGACATCAGCAGCTGTTGCCATCATTGCAAGAACTGGAGCAAACCTAACTGAATTATTATATAAACTAGAAGCCTTCCTAAAATCTGGTGGTGCTTCAGGACAACATATAATTAATATTACAATAAGACCATCTGTAGATGATTTATTTAGAAAGAATGCTTTACAAGATCGTGCTCAAGATAAACAAGACGAAGAAGAAGAGAACAAATCCAAAAAACAAGAAGAAGATATTAATTTGGATGACATTTTTGATGATGACGGTAAAGACCTTTTCAATGAGATTTTTGGAGATGGTTCAGCAGAAGAATATAAAAGAAGAAATCGTCCTATAAGAAAACGTCCTGATGAGTCTGAAGGTAGTGAAGATAGCAGATTTAAGGAATTGGACAAGTTTGGTGTTGATTTAGTGGAACTTGCAAAGCAAGGCAAAGTAGACCCTGTTATTGGAAGAGATAAAGAGATTGAAAGTGTTATTGAAGTTCTTTCTAGAAGAACAAAGAATAATCCATGTATTATTGGTGATCCAGGTGTTGGTAAAACTGCAATAGTAAATGGACTTGCTTTAGCAATTGCACAAAATAAAGTTCCAGATGGATTGCAAAACAAACACATCTTCTCATTAGATGTTACATCATTAGTAGCAGGAACAAGATATAGAGGAGACTTCGAAGAAAGACTTAAAAAGGCTATTGATGAAATAAAGAAAGGTAAAGATACCATTTTATTCATTGATGAAATTCATATGATTATGAAAGCAGGTGATTCTTCAGATGGTGCCATGAATATGGCAAATATTATTAAACCTTTATTATCTCGTGGAGAATTGCAAACAATAGGTGCAACAACCATTTCTGAATATAGAAAGCATATTGAGAAAGACCAAGCTTTGGAACGTAGATTCCAACCTTTGATGATAGCTCAACCATCTGTCTATGATACAATTCAAATTCTCAAAGGAATAAAGGATAAGTACGAGGCATATCATAATGTAAAAATTACCGACAGCGCTATAGAAGCAGCAGCAAGTTTAAGTGATAGATATATTGCAGATAGATTCCTTCCGGATAAAGCTATTGACTTAATTGATACAGCAGCAGCAAAGAAGAAGATGTTTACATTTGCAGTTCCAAAAGAAATTAGAGAACTTGAAGATAAAATCAAAGATTTAGATATCAGAGTAAAAGATGCAGCTAGACATGAAATGTTTGCAGAGGCAGATTCACTTTCTAAAGAAAGAGATGCTTTAAACGAGCAAAAAGAGCAAGGATTACTCAAGTGGGAAGAAGAAAAGAAGACAATTAATCTCACAATTGGTGAAGAGGAAATTGCTCAACTTGTAGCTCAAATGACAAAGATTCCAGTTACAAGAATCACTCAATCTGAAGGTGAAAAAGTTGCAGACCTAGATAAAGTACTCAAGCAAAGAGTTATAGGACAAGATGAGGCCGTAGATGCTGTTGCTAGATCCATTAAGAGATCTAGAGCAGGAATACAAAATCCAAATCGTCCAATTGGTTCATTTATTTTACTTGGACCAACAGGTGTAGGTAAGACTGAATTAAGTAAAGCCTTAGCTGAAGCACTCTTCGGTGATGAAAATGCACTTATAAGAGTAGATATGTCTGAATACATGGAAAAGGAAAGTGTATCAAAGATGACAGGTTCTGCTCCTGGATATGTTGGATATGATGAAGGTGGACAATTAACAGAGAAAGTTAGAAGAAAACCATATTCAGTAGTATTATTCGACGAGATAGAAAAAGCACATCCAGATATTTTTAATATCTTACTTCAAGTATTAGACGACGGAAGATTAACAGATAGCCATGGAAGAACAGTTTCATTTAAAAATACTGTAGTATTATTAACATCCAACATTGGTGCATCTGAAATTAATAAAACTAAACTTGGATTTGGTAGTACGAAGGCAGAAGATGAGTATGAAGAAATGAAATCCAGACAATTAGAAGCACTAAAAAAGGCAATGAAGCCAGAATTTATTAACCGTTTGGATGACATCCTTATCTTCCACAAACTTAGAAAAGAAGACACAAAGAAGATTTGTGTATTAATGTTAAATTCTCTTGCGAAGAGAATGAAAGATAATAATATAACAGTTGAGTTCACAGATGCAGCTGTAGACTTTATCGTAAGTAAGGGATACAACGAAGAATATGGTGCAAGACCTCTAAGACGTACAATTCAAAAGTATGTTGAAGACAAGTTAAGTGACATGATTCTAAGAACACAAATTGTATTAAGAGATTCTGTTGTTGTAGATAGTGACGGCAACGAATTAACATTTAACAAGAAATAAAACCATATTGTTCTTTTAGAACAAATTAGGAGGAAAAATATATGGAATTAAAGATTACAGCAAAAGGTTACAAAGTAACACCAGATTTTACAAAGATCGCAGAAAAGAAAGTCATGAAATTAGAAAAACTCTTCAATGATGACGAAAATGTTGTTGCAACTGTATCCATTACAAAAGAAAAGACATCATATAAAACAACGCTAGTTGTTAAGTATAGAGCTTTTGATTTCAGAGCAGAATATGAAGATGGAACACCATATGATGCAATAGACATCATCATCCCACGTATTGAAGGCCAAATCAGAAAGCAAAAAGATATTTGGGCAAAGAGCAAGAAAGGCTCAGAGAACGTATACGACGAAGAAGAAGGCAAATAATGAATAAAGTTGGTATTTCCACAGCTACTTTCTTTACGAAAGTACTTACAGAAGACTGCTTTGCACTCATAAAACTTATGGGTGGAGAGTGTGCTGAAGTATTTTTAACAACTAATTCTGAATACTCAGAAGAGTTTGGAAAGTTGCTTGTGGAGAGACAACAAGAAACAGGACTTGATATATATTCTGTGCATGCACTCAATACACAATTTGAACCACAGTTGTTTAATCCTGCTCAAAGAACTGTAAATGATGCACTCGTTCCTTTTACAAATGTTCTTGCAAGGGCAAAAGATTTAGGAGCTGCTGCTTATTCGTTCCATGGACAATCTAGATTGAAGAAGGGAACACAATTCAATTTAGAAAAAGTTGGGAAGAGACTTGAGGAATTAAACCAAATTGCAAAAGAATATGGTGTAACCATAGGTTTAGAAAATGTGCAATGGGCATTATACAACCAACCAGAAGTCTTTGACGAAATCAAGAAGTATGCTCCAACTCTAGGCTGTGTGTTAGATATAAAACAAGCATGGAGAAGTGAGAGAGATTGGAAAGAGTATATTGACATTATGGGAGATAGGCTCATAAATGTACATCTTTGTGATCATACAGCAGAAGGAAAGACTTGTGTAGTGGGACAAGGTGTATTTGATTTTAAAGAATTAATTTCTTATTTGCATAAGAAAGGATATACAGGTCCGTTGATGATAGAACAATACGCTGCAGACTATAAAGACTTCAGTGAAGTTGAGGAAGCAGTTAAATATTTGAAAAAATTAGTGGAGGACGAATATGCTCTTAAAATTTGATTTTAACAACATGATGACCGATTATATCGGAGAGCAAGGTATCAAACAAGAAGAATTAGACGCAATGAAGGCAAAAGCAGCAGATGCAGTTGCCAAGTTTAATGCAAATAGAGGACAAGGTTGGCTTGGTTGGTCTGAATTACCATATAACCAAGATGAAATAGTTGCAGATATCTTAGACTATGCTAAGAAAATGCAAAGCAAAATTGAATATTTTGTAGTATTAGGAATTGGTGGTAGTGCACTAGGCCCAGCAGCAGTATTCACAGCACTTTGTCATTTCCGTCACAATGATCTTCCAAAGGACAAACAAAAGATTAAGTTCTTAGTAGAAGACAACGTAGACCCAGAAAGAATGCTAGCGCTCCTTGATGTTATTGAACCAGAGAAGACATTATTCAACGTTATTACAAAGTCTGGTGCAACATCTGAGACAATGTCTCAATATCTCATTATTTCAGACATCTTAAAGAAGAGGATTGGAGCAAAGTGGAATGAACATATAGTTGCAACAACATCTTCAGCAAAGGGTAACTTAATCAAGCTTGCAAAAGAAAACAACTTCAAGACATTCTACATTCCAGATAGTGTAGGTGGAAGATTTAGTGAACTCTGTCCAGTTGGATTGCTCCCAGCAGCAATTATGGGCATTGATATCAAGGCAATGTTAAAAGGTGCAGCAGAAATGGATAAGGCTTGCACAACAGTAGAAAACAATCCAGCATTAATGTGTGCAGTATTGCAATATATTGCAATGAATAAGGGAAAGAACATTTCTGTTATGATGCCATATGCAGACTCACTTAAATATATCGCAGACTGGTATTGCCAACTCTGGGGTGAATCCTTAGGAAAGGCAGTAGACAATGATGGTAAAGTTATTCATGCGGGACAAACACCTGTTAAGTCTTTAGGTGTAACAGACCAACATTCACAAGTTCAACTTTATACAGAAGGTCCATTTGATAAGGTTATAACCTTAATTGGTGTAGAAAAGTTCAGAGGAGACGTAACTATACCACAAGGTGCAGAACAATTCCCAGATGTAAACTTCCTTTGCGGACATACAATGGGTGAATTAATTAATACAGAAAGAGTAGCAACAGAATATGCTCTTACTAGAAGTAAGCATATGAACAACACAATTCTTCTTGATGAAATCAATGCTAACACACTTGGACAACTTCTTATGTTCTTCCAACTTGAAACAGCATATGAAGGATATTTGCTCAACATAGATGCATTTAACCAACCAGGTGTAGAAGAAGGAAAGAATGCAACATATGCTTTATTCAACAGAAAGGGCTATGAAGCAAAGAGAGAAGAATTACAAAACGCACCAAAGAAGAACGCAAAATATATCATCTAATTTATGGATAATTTTTACGTATTACTAAACCGTATGAAGGTCATTGAAAGATGGTCTTTAATGCGTAGAACAACAAAAGAAAACTTAATGGAGCACTCGGCTCAAGTAGCACTCTTGGGCCAAGCTCTTGCTCTTATTAAGAACAAGAAGTTTAATGGGAATGTCAATGTAGATAGAGTTGCAGCACTTGCACTTTATCATGACACAGCCGAAGTAATCTCTGGTGATTTGCCAACACCTATTAAGTATTTTAACTCTGATATGATAGGTGCATATAAGGAAATCGAAGATAGCGTACTCGACAAATTTATAGAAGTAGCACCAGATTTTGCAAAGGATGAATATGCTTCATACCTCAGACCAGATGAAGATAGTGAAGAATACAAAATCATGAAAATGGCAGATAAGCTTTCTGCATTTATTAAGTGCACAGAAGAGAGAGCAACAGGCAACCATGAATTTGACACTTCCTATGGAAGACTAGAAAAAACACTAAATGCTTTAAAGGAGGAACATCCAGAACTCAAGTATTTCTTAGAGAATTACATGCAAGGTTTTGGAGAACCAACAGACTTAATCTAACATGATAGAATTTAAGGGCTTTGCAAAGCAATATCTATATGGCAAGAGGTTATTTGGAACCTTTGATTTCACCATTCAAGATGGTGAGATTATTGCTGTTATAGGAGATAGTGGATCTGGCAAAACATCATTTGTAAAAGCTATGAGTGGTGTTGAAGAAAGAGAAGGCGAAGTAATAAAGGACGGAAAGCCTTTTATACCTAAGTGTAATGACACAGTTTTTCTCTTTGACGACGGTGCACTTTTTAAATTTAGGAGCGTTAGATACAACATTTCATATCCTTTAAGGATAAGAAAGCATGCAAAAAGTGAAATAGACAGGAAGGTGCTAGAAGTAGCAGAAAAGCTAGGAATAGAGAATATCCTAGACAAGAAAGTTTGCAAGATTAGTGCCAAAGAAAAGCGCTTAGTTTCCGTAGCACGTCTTTTAATAAGGGATGCAAAATATATCGTCATAGACGATTTCTCTTCTTGGACGGGCAATGAGAGTGAAAGAAAAGCACTCTGGGACTTGTTTAGAAAGTTAATAAAAGAATTTAAGCGCAAGCAAAAGACAATTATATATACAACATCTCATCCAGACGAGATTATGGGTATAGCAGATAGACTTGTTATCCTCCATGACGGAGAAATAAAGCAAGTGGGTATGTTTAGAGATATTCTTGCAACACCAGCATCTATCTGGGCAGCACAAGCAGTAGACCCATTCTACAGATTTATGAAAGTTGCTATGGATGAAAAAGATGGGAAGTTAGTAATCCATTCAGATGAATTACTTTGTGGTGAACTTGAAGCTGAGATGTTTAGAGACAAACTAATATCAGATGAGTACATTGGCAAAGAAGTATATATAGGTGTCAGTGGTAAACCAGAAAAAATACAAACTCTAGATGGTTGTACCATCTATGATGTAACAAACGAAAATAGTATCATTAGGTGAGATATGATTATATTAGGAATTGATCCAGGTCTAGCAACAATGGGGTACGGTGTCCTTGAAAAGAGGGGCAGAGACTTTATTTGTTTAGATTATGGTGTTGTTTCAACTCCTAAAGGAGATTCTCTTCCTGTTAGACTTCAAAAGGTTGAAGAAGGAGTAAAAGCACTAATAGAAACATATCATCCAGATGAGGTAGGAATAGAGGAATTATTCTTCACAAAGAATATAACAAATGGTATTGCTGTAGCTGAAGCTAGAGGAGTTATTCTTCTCACATGTTTAAAGATGCTTGGAGAGAAAGTATATGAATATACTCCAAACCAAATTAAGCAAGCAATCACGGGGTACGGTGGTGCTAAAAAGCCACAAATGCAGGATATGGTGAAGTTCTATCTTGGTCTTGAAAAGAGACCAACTCCAGATGATGCGGCAGATGCTCTAGCCATAGCATTAACACATGGGATGACATCCCAATCAACAGATCAGTTCAAAATAAAATAAGTAGGTATAAAAATGATTTCTTTCGTAAGTGGAATAGTAGACAGTATTGGAACAAATGAAATTGTCATAGACAATAATGGTATTGGAATTAGCGTATTTGCATCTCAAAGTGCAATTAACGAATGCAAGGGTGCAGGTTCTAGAATTAGAATTTACACATATCTGCATGTAAGAGAGGATGAAGTATCCCTTTACGGCTTCTCTAGAGAGGAAGAAAGGAAGTTATTTTTGAGATTAATAACTATCCAAGGAATTGGTCCAAAGATGGCTATGTCCATTTTAAGCGGCTTGGATTTAAAGACAGTACTTGTTGCAATTGCTACATCTGATATAAAGACACTTACTAAGGTAAAAGGCTTAGGAAAGAAGATGGCTGAACTTATTTGTGTAAGTCTTAAAGAACAAATTGCAGAAGACTTTGCTAATGCAAATATTCCAGATGCTATATCTCAAGATATGTCAGATGCAATCTTCGCATTGTCTTCATTAGGACTCAGTCAAACTGAAGCAGTTGAGGCTGTACAAGATGCACAAATTCATGTTCAAGGTGTAGAGAACATCATAGCATATGTTTTAAGAAATTATAAAAAATAAGATAGAGAGAAAAGATGGAACCAAAATTCACAAGCAAAATGGCAGATAAGGATAAGGCTGAAAGAAACAGAAAACGTTCTGAGCCAGTTGAGGATAAGAGAGTAATATCTAACTCAAGGTTAGATGATGACGAATCAGATCGTTCTCTAAGGCCTAAGACTATGGCAGACTATATAGGACAAGACAAGATTAAGAAAAACTTGTCTGTATATATCACAGCTGCTAGAAATAGAAAAGAAGCACTAGACCACGTATTATTATATGGCCCTCCTGGACTTGGTAAAACAACACTTGCACACGTTATAGCAAATGAGCTTGGTGCACAAATTAAAGTTACCTCTGGTCCAGCAATTGAAAAGGGTGCAGATTTAGCTGCAATACTTACAAATTTGGAAGATGGAGACATTCTTTTCATAGATGAAATTCACAGACTAAACAGAAACATAGAAGAAGTTTTATATCCTGCAATGGAAGACTTCACACTAGACTTAGTAAATGGTACTGGAGCAATGGCAAGAAGTATTAGAATACCACTTAAGAGATTCACTCTTATTGGTGCTACAACAAGGTCTGGAAATCTATCCTCTCCATTAAGAGATCGTTTCGGTGTAATCTGTAGATTAGAGCCATATTCAACAGCAGATATAACAAAAATTGTTACACGTTCAGCTGGTATCTTAGGAATAGATATTGGGGAGAACGCTAGTACTGAAATAGCAAAAAGAAGTAGGGGTACGCCTAGAGTAGCTAACAGATTATTAAGAAGAGTTAGAGACTTTGCAGAGTATGAAGGACAAACATCTATTTCTTTAGAATTAGCAGATAAATCTTTAGAGTTTATGGACATAGATCCACTTGGCTTAGACGTAACAGACAGACGTATTGTTGAAACAATTATAGATAAGTTCGATGGTGGTCCAGTTGGTCTAGACACATTGGCAGCTGCAACAGGCGAAGAAAGTTCAACTATAGAAGATGTAGTAGAACCTTTCTTAATCCAACTTGGTTTCTTAACAAGAACTCCAAGAGGAAGAGTATGTACAGAAAGAGCATATAAGCATGTACATAAATCTTTCAAAGGCAGTTACGAAGGAAGAGATTTATTTAGCGCAGCAGAGGAAGAGAACAAAAAGAATGAAGACAAGTGATTTCTTTTATAACCTACCTGAAGAGTTAATTGCTCAGACACCTATAGAACCTAGAGACCATTCTAGGCTCTTAGTTTACAATAGGAGCGAAGATAAGATAGAGCATAAGCATTTCTATGATTTGCCATCATATCTTAAAAAAGGAGACGTTCTAGTAATTAACAATACTAGGGTTATTCCTGCAAGAATCTTTGGAAAGATAGAAGGAAGAGAAGCCACTTTTGAAATATTACTCTTAAAGAGAATTGATTACACTCATTGGGAATGTATTATGAAGCCTGCAAGAAAGGCAAGACTTGGTTCTGTAATTAAGATTTCAGATGAACTATCTGCAAAGGTTGTAGCACTAGGAGATTATGGTGGCAGAACTATTGAATTTGCTTTCAACGGGGTATTTGAAGACATATTAGATAGAGTTGGAAATATGCCTTTGCCTCCATACATACATGAGAAATTGAAGGATAAAGAAAGATACCAAACAGTATATTCAAAAATCAATGGATCAGCAGCTGCTCCAACGGCTGGGCTTCATTTCACACCAGAGTTAATGCAAAAGATTAAAGACATGGGAGTAACATTCACAACAGTTCTTTTGCACATTGGTTTGGGAACATTTAGACCGGTTAAAGCAGAGAATATAGAAGACCATGATATGCATTCAGAGTACTATGTACTCACCAAAGAGAGTGCGGATATTATAAATGCAGCAAAGAGAGAAGGGAGAAGGGTTATTTGCGTAGGAACAACATCTGTTAGAGTATTAGAAACTGTTGCAGATGAAAATGGTTTTGTTAAAGAACAAATGGGTAACACGCAAATATTCATATATCCAGGATACAAGTACAAAGCGGTAGATGGGCTCATTACTAACTTCCATTTGCCAGAGAGTACACTAATTATGCTTGTTTCTGCTTTTGTTGGTAGAGAGAAGACATTAGAAATTTATAACGAAGCAGTAAAAGAGAAATACAGATTCTTCAGTTTTGGAGATGCTTGTTTCTTTGAATAAAGGAAAAGATATGCTAACATACGAGATTTTACATGAAGATAAGAATTGTGGAGCAAGAGTAGGAATAATCCACACAGAGCATGGAGATATCATGACTCCAGTATTTATGCCAGTAGGCACAAAGGCAACAGTTAAGGGTTTATCTCCAGAAGAAGTTTGGGATACAGGTTCAAGAATACTTTTGTCTAACACATATCATTTATATTTACGTCCAGGTCATGAGCTTGTAGAAAAAGCAGGTGGCTTACATAAGTTTATGAATTGGAATGGAGCTATTTTAACAGATAGTGGTGGTTTCCAAGTTTTCTCATTATCTTCATTAAGAAAAATCACAGACGAAGGAATGGAATTTAATTCATTCATAGATGGCAGTAAACACTTCTTCTCACCAGAGAAATCTATGGAGGTTCAAAGGGCATTAGGTAGTGATATCGTTATGGCTTTTGATGAGTGTACAGAACCAGGAATAAGTGAGAAAAAAGCAAGGGATGCTATGAATAGAACACTACTTTGGTTAGATAGATGTTCTAAGTACGAATTAAAGCCACATCAAAATTTATTCCCAATTGTTCAAGGCAACACATTCAAGAATTTGAGAATAGAAAGTATTGAAAGAACATTGCCATATGTTAAGACTGGTATTGCAATTGGTGGATTATCTGTTGGTGAAGAACCAGAGGTAATGTATGAGATGTTGCAAACAATTCAACCATACTATCCAAAGAATGCACCAAGATATCTAATGGGTGTTGGCACAGCAGACTATATCGTAAATGCTGTTGCACTTGGCGTAGATATGTTTGATTGTGTATTGCCAACAAGAATAGCTAGAAATGGTACAGCAATGGTTAAAGAAGGATTCCTAACCATACGCAACGCTCCATTTAAAGACGACTTTACACCAATTGAAGCAGACTGTGATTGTTATGCTTGTAAGAACTACACAAGAGCATATATTCGTCACCTTATTAAGGCTGATGAAATTATGGGTGGAAGACTATTATCTATCCACAACATAAGATTCTTGCAAAGACTTACAGAGCAAATAAGACAAGCAATTATGGAAGACAGGTATCTCGAATTCAGAGATAATTTCATAAAAAACTACACATTAGGATAAATGTTAAAAAAGACATTTGTTTTTTAATGTTGGTTTAATAAATGAGGTATAAACTTTATACAAACACTTAAAAGTAAATATTCTTTGTTGCTTTATTTGTTTTTATGTGTATAATTATAGTATATAAAAAATTAAGGGAAGTCCCTTATAAGGAGTAAAAAATGATCGCAACATTAGCATTAGCAACACAATATTGGATGTATATCGCAATTGGTGTAGTCCTTGTAGTAATGATTGTTCTTACAATTATCCCACAAAAGAAACGTCAAAAAGAACAAAAACAAATGATGGATTCAATCACAGTTGGAACCAAAATTATGACAATCGGTAGAATGGTTGGTAAGATCACACAAGTTAACGCAGACAATACATTAATCGTTAACGTTGGTACAGAAAATAGCCCTACATTAATCGTTATAGACAGACAAGCAGTTGGTCTTGTTCTTGAAAATGTTCCAGTAGCAGCTCCAGTAGTCGAAGAAGCAGCTCCAGCAGCAGAAGAAGAAAAAGTTGAAGAAGCTCCAGTAGAAGAAGTTGCAGCAGAAGAAACAGCAGAAAAGAAAGACGAAGAAGTTTTCTAAGAAAAACTAATTTCTAATTTAACAAGATATGGACAATTTTAGTTCATGTCTTTGTTATTAGAAGGATTATTTTAGAGGTATAGATATGAAACACATTAAGACAGTTGCAAGCAATTGCATGAAGAAAGATGGAAAAATCGGATGTGGTGAATGCCAATCCTCATGCCAAAGTGCATGTAAGACAAGCTGTACAGTAGGAAATCAATCCTGCAAAAACAGAGAAGAAAAGATTAACGTTAAGAAAGCAGATAAATAATCTCTTTTGATTAAAATATGGTAAAATTCTTTCGTTCGGCAATAGTACCGGACAAGTATTACATATTCGATGTTGAAAGTGGCAGCTTACATACAGTAGATGCTGTCGCTTTTTATATTGCCAAAAAACGTTATAATGCACTTGAAGATGGAGAAGAACTATATCTAAACGATATAGACAGTGAGACATATAAAGAAGTAGAGTCTGAACTTGAAGAACTTGAAAAGATGGAAGTGCTTAACACTCCAGAAGTAAAGTTCAACATTCCATATACTGGTGAAATAAAAGCTTTATGTTTGCATATCTGTCATGATTGTAATTTAAGATGCCCATATTGCTTTGCTCATTCTGGCACATACAACACTCCAAAAGATTATATGACTTTTGAGGTTGGAAAGAGAGCAATAGACTTCTTAATAGCTCACAGCGGAAAGAGAAAAAATCTTGAAGTTGATTTCTTTGGCGGTGAGCCATTGATGAACTTTGATGTAGTTAAGCAAATTGTTGAATATGCCCACAATGCATGTAGTAAAGCGGGTAAAATTATATCTTTCACACTAACTACAAATGGTGTCCTTTTAAATGAAGAAGTAAGAGTATGGCTCAACGATAATATGGAGAATGTTGTTATCTCTATAGATGGAAGAGAAAGTGTTCATGATGCATTAAGAGTTACACCAAATGGCAAAGGTTCTCAAGCAATTACACTTAAAAATGCAATTGAATTTAGAAAAATCAGAGGAGATAAGAAATACTATATTAGAGGTACATTCACAGCTAATAATCTAGATTTTGCTGAAGATGTTCTTTATCTCAATGATAAAGGCTTTGACCAAATCTCTGTAGAACCTGTTGTTTTAGATGAGAAAGATCCACTTGCAATTACTGAAAAAGATATACCAAGAATTAATGAAGAATATGACAAGCTTTCTAGGGAGTACGTTATACGTAGAAAGGGAGATAAGTGGTTCAATTTCTTCCACTATATGATAGACCTCAAAACTGGTCCTTGTGTATTAAAGAGATTAAGAGGATGTGGTGCAGGAAGTGAATATGTAGCTGTTACTCCAGTTGGAGATATTTATCCTTGCCACCAATTCGTTACAGACAAAGAATATTTAATGGGAAGTGTAATGGATGGAACATTTAATCCAGATATTCAAAGAAAGTTCTTTGAAGTTAATGTCTATACAAAGGATGATTGCTCAACTTGTATTGCAAAATATTATTGCTCTGGCGGATGTGCAGCAAATTCCTTACACTATGCAGGCTCTCTCAATAAATGTCATAAACTAGGTTGTGAACTTATGAGAAAGAGATTAACTTCATCTCTAGACATTTATTCCGTGGAAAACGAAGAGTAGTTTGCACCAAATCATGCTAAAATTGGCACTAAAACAGGTATTTACCTGTTTTTTCTTTTCTTAAATACTTCCTTTCTCATATAAAAATTATTTGACTATTATTATATGAATAACTATAATTATTATGTTTATTTATAACGTATACACATGCGGAGGCACTTAAACGTGAGCAAAACAAAATCAATAGTCGTCCTATCTATCATTAGTGTTTTCATCGCTTTGATGATAGTTTTTGCTGTTGTTGATTTCCCAATTGGAAATACAGTATATGACTATCACGGCTATGCAAAGACTATTTCTTTAGGTATGGACTTAAGCGGTGGTATTGAAGCCGTTTACAGAGTAACAGATGATGGAGTAGGTAATCTCAATCAAAGAATAGATGGAACAGTAAGTTCATTATCTTCTTTGCTTATTGATAAAGGTTATACCGAAGCATCCGTCACCACAAGCGAAAATGGAGGAGTACATTATATTACTGTACAAGTTCCAAACGTAGATGATCCAGAAAGATTATTAAACTTAATCGGTAGACCAGCATCTCTCGAATTCAGAAACAAGCAATCTACAGATTCAAGTGAATATGAAGTACTTATTTCTGGTAAAGAACATCTAGACAATGCATATGTTTCAGTAGACAATAACAATCAATATGTTATTGCACTTCAATTCAATGCAGCTGGTACAAAGAAATTCGCTGAAGTAACAAAAGAGTATTTAAATCAAGCAATTTACATTTATGTAAATGATGCATACTACACAGCAGTTAATGTTCAAGCAGAAATTGCAGATGGTAGAGCAATCATTTCTAATAATTCTGGATATACTTACGAAGAAGCAAATGAATTTGCAACAAAACTTCAAAGTGGTACATTTGGTGTAGATTTAACAGTTTATTCACAAAGCTTAATTTCTGCAACATTAGGACAAGACGTTATTAAATGGGCACTTATCGCAGGTGCTTGTGGTATTGGCGTAATCCTTATCTTCATGGTATTAATGTATCGTTTACTTGGTGTTGCTGCAGACATCGCACTTCTTATTTATATCGTATTATTACTTTGGTTCTGTGCAGTTCTTCCTTGGGTACAACTTACACTTGCAGGTATTGCAGGTATCTTGCTCTCAATTGGTATGGCTGTTGACGCCAACGTTATTATTTTCGAAAGAATTAGAGATGAATTCAAGACATCAAGCAAGTCTATCCAAACATCTATCAAGACTGGTTTCAAGCGTTCAACTGGAGCTATCATAGACGGTAACGTAACAACAATTATTGGTTCTGTTGTTCTTTGGATAGTAGGTTCAGCAACTTCCACTTCTATCGTTGGATTTGCTGTAACATTGTTCATAGGTATTCTCCTTTCAATGTTTACTGCTCTTGTTGTAACAAGATTAATACTTAAGTGCTTCGTACCATTAAATAGTACAAATGAAAAATTGTATGGATTGAAGAGAGGTAAAGCAGAGGAAATACAAGACGAGCCAGAGGAAGAACCTGTGGCAGATGAATTAGAGACTTCGGAGGTGGAAGCATGAAAGGCGTATCATTAGATTTCACGAAGTCAAAATTCAGATTTGACGAAAAATATCGTATTTGGTTAATTTTACCAATCGTTATTATACTTGTAACAATCGCTGTTATCGTTGGCTTAGGCGAAACACTTTCTGGTGGATATATTGATTCAATCGGAATTGGTATCGACTTTGAAGGTGGTTCTAAAGTTAGTGTAGACTTAACAGCAGCAAAGGGTGCAGATG
>CAMZEU010000009.1 GCA_947305865.1 uncultured Clostridia bacterium | reverse complement strand
CAGACAAAGCAGCAGAGTTGTTTGCAAATGAGGAATATTTCCGCATTAACACAATTTTAACAGCATATACTGCATTCTTCGCAATTGCTTGTGTTGGAAACAGCGATAGAGTTGGTAAGATTATTGCAAAACGTATGCCAGACTGCGTATTACTCGCAGGTGTTGAAGGCGAAGTTGAAATTAACTTAACAATTAAAGACCATATCTTAACAGCAGCAAAAGGCAGCGTAGAAGCACCAGTTGCACAAATGGTCTTTGCAGACATTGATTTCGCACACAGATTATTAACCGGTGAAACATCAAGCTTTGCTGGTATGGGCGAAGGAAAGTTTGAAGTTAAGGGCGCAGTAAGTATTCTTGAACAAATGTCCAAGTTATTAGACTTGGTTAGCGTTTATTTAGCATAAGGAGGGGAGTATTATGAAATTTGTTAAAGGCGAAACAGCATCTCTATATACAAACCATACAAAGAGCCAAGAACTCTTTGCTAGAGCATTAAAAGTTGTTCCATGTGGTATTTATGGACATCTTGGTCCTGCAGAAGGATGTATGATTCCTGTAAGTGCATATCCACTCTTTAGCGATAGAGCAAAAGGAAGTCATATTTGGGACGTAGACGGAAATGAATATATCGACTTAATGTGTGCATATGGTCCATGTTCATTAGGATATAATGATCCAGATGTAGACGCAGCAGCATTAGCACAATTAAAGAAAGCAAACTGTACAACACTTGCAGGCGATGTAATGGTTGAAACAGCAGAGTATATGGTAGACACAATTCCATCAGCAGATTGGGCATTCTTTGCAAAGAATGGTGGCGATGCAACAACATTCGCTATGATGATTGCACGTAACTATACACATCGTAAGAAGATCGTTATGGTTAAAGGTTGGTACCATGGTGTAGCACCTTGGACACAAAAGATTGGATATGGTGGTATTATTGAAGAAGACGTTTGCAACAACTTGGTTGTTGAATGGAACAAACCAGAACAATTCGAAGCATTGGTAAAGAAATATCCAGGCCAAATTGCAGCATTCATTTCTACACCATATTATCATCCAACATTCGTTGATAACGAATTACCAGCACCAGGATATTGGCAAAAGATTCGTGAAATCTGTGACAAGAACGGTATTGTTCTTATCATCGATGACGTACGTTGCTCATTCCGTCTAGACGTTGGTGGTTCAGATAAACACTTTGGATTCGAAGCAGACTTACAATGTTATTGTAAAGCAATCGCAAATGGATACAACGTATCTATGATAACAGGTAAGAATAAGTTCAAGGGTGCAGCAGAAGGAATCAGCTATACAGGTTCATACTGGCTCAGTTCAATGCCAATTGCAGCAGCACTTGCAACAGTAAAGAAGATGAAAGAAGTTGACTATGCTGGAACAATTAAGAAGAACGGTCTTGCAATCACAGAAGGTTGGAAGAAAGTTGCAAAGGATCATGGATTTGACCTTGTTGTAACTGGTGAACCAGCAATGTGGTATGCACGTCTTGGCAATGACTTCCCATCAACAATCTTACATCAAGAATGGACAGCAGAAATGGTTAAGAGAGGTGTCTTTGTAACATCACACCACAACAACTTTGCACCATTTGCAATTGACCAAGAAGATATTCAATATTGTTGGGATGCAGCTGATGAATCTTATAAAGTACTTGCAGAAAGACATCCAGAAGCAAACTTTATAAAATAATTAAAAATTATTAACATGTATGGGGCGTTCTATATGGATGCCCCATATTTATTATGATATGGATAAAAAGTATAAATTAGTATTATTTGATTTCTTTGGAGTTATTTGTTGTGAGATATCTCCATATTGGCTTAAAGCACGTTTTCCAGCAGAGAAGGCTATGGAAATTAAAAATAGAATTGTTGGAAGTGCAGACAATGGAGAGATAAGCGAAAGAGAGATGTTTGAAAGGCTCAGTAAAGCAACAGATGTTCCTGCCGATGTAATTCTCAAGGAATGGATGGAGTGCGCTATAATAGACCAAGAAGTCCTTAAAATAATAAACGAACTTAAAAAGAATTATACTGTTGGACTATTGTCCAATGCTCCACCAGATTTCGAGCAAAGAATACTAAATAGAGATAATCTTTGGCCATTATTTGAAAAGACTTTTATATCTAGTGAAAGAATGTTAGCAAAGCCAGATCCAGCATTCTTCTATCTAGCATTAGACGAGATGGGATTTAAGGCAGAGGAGACATTGTTTGTTGATGATAATCCTAGGAATATAGAGGCAGCAAATAAGCTAGGCATAAAGGGTATCTTGTTCACAAATGCAGAGAAATTAAGAGAAGATTTAAAAGCAATTTAATCCAATTAGAATATCGAAAAGTGTAAAAAAGAGGAGTCAAATTAATGGCTCCTCAATTTTATTAAGTTAATGTGAAATTAGCCTTCAAAACCGATTGGTACACCACCGAATTTTGCTGGGATTAACATGTTTTGACATTGTGTCATAATTGTGTTGAATTGAACAGCATAACTGTCGCCAGCACCAACGATTTCTACATAACCATTTTCTACGTTTGCAACGAAGTCGTTCTTTGGATCCAATACCTTTAAGCATCCATCTGGGTTAGGGAACTTAAATAATACGAATGGATATTTTGCGAGACCACTTGTTGCTTTGCTCTTACCATTCTTAACTCTTAAGTTAGCTGTGATGCCAGGGAATTTTTCATTGCCATCTGCATCTACTGTAGCACCAACAACAAATTGATATGTTCTATCTGGTTGTTTGATTGTCCAGTCTGCCATTGTTGGCCAGCCAAGTTTGTTTGCACTAGAAAGTGCTCTTGTAATAAGAGATAAGGATAGTTTTACCTTTAGGTACTTATTCCAATCATCTTCTGGATTGTAGTTTGGCATTGTCTTTGTGAGTGTGAGCATTAAGAATAAGAACTTTAATGTTGCACCCTTTGTAATGTTCTTGAGTAGTGGAGACATGATTCCGAGCATATCTGTAACCTTGTCGCCTTTAAATACTCCGAGAAGACTTTGAATGGATTTAAAGTACATCTTGACAAGTTGTGGTTGGATAGTTGTTCCATCTGCCATTTCAACATTGCCAGGATATTCGCCTTGGTAAACTTTAAAGCGTTTTCCTTGAACTGATTTGTCTGCATTTTCTTGTGTCAAGAAAACCATGTAACATGCAAGAGGATTTTCATCGTCTGCAGCACGGAATTCTACATCATCTACCTTTTCAAATTTCTTTGCAAAGGATGCATCTTCCTCAAGAGGAATACGGAGTGCAGGGAAAGCTGCCATAAAGTATATCTTCGCGGTTAAGACATCTTGTGCAGTTGCTTTCATATAAACCTCCAATTAGTCTTCGTCAGACCAGTCTTCTTCTTCGATTTCTTTACCCATAAGCTCCATAACTGTTTCCATGATACCTTGGCTAGAGAGCTTGTATTTTGCATATAAATCTTCTGGCTTACCGATGATACCGAATTCATCTGGAATACCAATCTTAGTTAAGATACATCTCTTACCACTTTGAGCAAGAACTGATGCAACTGCATCACCAAGACCACCGATAACGTTATGTTCTTCAACAGTAACAATACGACGTGTCTTAACAGCTGCTTCGATAATAGCTGCTTCATCAATTGGCTTAAGTGTATGCATATTGATAACTTGTGCAGATACGCCTTGTTCTTCGAGCATTTCACCAGCGATTAATGCATCACGGGTAGGAATACCACAAGACATAATTGTAACGTCGTTACCATCTTTAAGAACCATTGCTTTACCAATCTCATAATCAAATTCATTTTCTGAATTGTGGAGAAGTGGTTCCATACCACGACCTACTCTAAGATAGAATGGTCCAGGAATGTCTACGCAAGCTCTAATTGCACGTGCTGTTTCATATGCGTCAGCAGGAATATCTACTGTCATATTTGGAATTGCACGCATTACTGCGAAGTCTTCTATACAGTGGTGTGTTGAACCAGCTGCACCGAAAGATACACCGCCGTGTGTTGCGATAACCTTAACTGGTAATTTTTGATATGCTGCGTCTGTTCTAACAAATTCGCCACCTCTTAATGCTGCGAAGATTGCGAATGTAGAAGCAAATGGAATATATCCAACTTTTGCAAGACCAGCTGCTACACCGAACAAGTTTTGTTCTGCGATACCTACGTTGATAAGTCTTTCAGGATATTTTCCTCCTTGTGTAATAAGTCCGATGTTTGTGGACTTTGCAAGGTCTGCGGTTACACCAATAATACGAGGATCTTTATCTGCAAGTTCTGCAAGTGTTTTTCCGTACATTGCACCTGAAGACATTTTATTTGCATCATATGTGTTCCATGCGGTTCCCATTGTATATTCCTCCCTTATCCTCTTGCGTTAATTTCATCGAGGTACTTTTGTAAGTCTTCCTCTTTGTCACCGAATGAACAGTAGTGACACTTTGCTTGGCCTTCGAATTCTTTAATTCCATAACCTTTTTCTGTTAAGGAGAGAACACATACAGGACCTTCTGTTGCCCATGCTTCAGCAAGAGCTTTGTCTACTTCTGCCATGTCGTTTCCGTTGCACTTGATTACTTTGCATCCGAATGCTTCGATTTTCTTATCTAATGGTTCGAGTGCCATTTCTTCTTCTGTTGGTCCGTCAATTTCGAGTTTGTTACGGTCTACGATCCAAATGAAGTTCTTGAGTTTGAACATAGAAGCTGCCATAGCTGCCTCCCAGTTTGAACCCTCTTGTAATTCACCGTCACCTGTCATAACAACAACTTTACTGTTGATGCCCTTCATTTGAAGACCTAAAGCCATTCCAACTCCCATTGGCATACCATGTCCTAATGAACCTGTGGAAGCGTCACAACCTCTAATCTTCTTTGAATCTGGGTGCATACCATAAGCTGAACCAGTCTTGTTGAAGTTCTTTAATACTTCATCAAGGTCGATAAATCCTCTCATTGCTAAACATGGTACATATGCTAATGCACAGTGACCTTTGGATAGGATGAAACGATCTCTTTCATACCAATCTGGATCTTCTGGTTTGATGTTGAGATACTTGAAATAAAGTGCAGCTAACATGTCTGCGCAAGACATTGAACCACCAACGTGTCCTGATGTAGCGTTGAAAGTTGTTCTTGCAATGTTTAGACGCAACTCTTTAGCTTTCGCTTTCAATTCTTCAACTGTTACGTTTGTTTGCATAAAAATCTTTCCTCCTAAGTTATATTTCAAATATGTATATTACATAATCCGGTTAATATTAATTATAATATTAATGGTGGCGTCAAGTCAATACTGAATATTTGCTTTTAATCTTGAAAGTTAAATACTTCTATTATATAATAGAAAAATAAGGAGGATGCGAAATGGATAAAGAGAAATTAGCCTTTTTAGAGGCAAAAGCAAAGAAACTTCGCTATGACGTCATTGAGATGATTGGACACTTCGGAGTAGGCCATATTGGTGGATGTATGTCCGTTATGGATGCTCTTACAGCAATCTACTATGACAAAGGTAATATGGATGCAAAGGATCCAAAGAAAGTAGACAGAGACAGAGTGGTCATGTCCAAAGGACATGCAGGACCAGCTATGTATGCTGTTTTAAGAGATAAAGGATATTTCCCAGAAGATTGGATTACTACACTTAATAAGAATGGAACAAACCTTCCATCACACTGCGATATGAACAAGACACCTGGTATTGATATGACAGCAGGTTCTCTTGGACAAGGTATCTCTTGTGCTGTAGGTATGGCAATTGCTGCAAAGATGGATAACAATCCTGCAACAATTTATTGTTTCATCGGAGATGGAGAATCAGATGAGGGACAAGTTTGGGAAGCAAGTATGTATGCTGGCTCACACAAATTAGATAATCTCATCTTATTGTTAGACTACAACAAGATGCAATTAGATGGTCCAGTATCTGTAATTAATGAACTAGCTCCAGTTGCAGACAAATGGGAAGCATTCAACTTCTTTGTACAAGTAGTCCCAGGACACAATATTGAAGCTATTTGCGAAGCAATTGACAAAGCAAAAGCAAACAAAGGTAAGCCAAGCATGATAGTCTTAGACACAATTAAAGGTTATGGTGCATCATTCACAGAAGGTGTTGCAAACTGCCATAGTATGTCTATTACAGAAGAGATGTGGCGTAAAGAAACAGGGAGGGATGCATAATGAAAGACGAACTTGAAATGAGAAGAGTGTTAAATGACACTTTAATTGAATTAAGTAAAACAAATGACAAGATAGTCGTTATCGAATCAGACTTGCAATCTTGCCACCTAACAAACAAATTCTTTGGAAAAGAATATCCAGATAGAGTAATTAATGTTGGTATTGCTGAAGCAAACATGATTGGTGTTGCAGCAGGTATGTCCACAATGGGCAAAATACCATTTGCACTTTCATTTGGACCATTCGCTACAAGAAGATGTTATGACCAAATCTTCATCTCTGTTGCTTATGCTAAGCAAAATGTAAAAATCGTTGGTTCAGATCCTGGTGTAACAGCTGAAGCAAACGGAGGAACACATATGCCATTTGAAGATATGGCAATTATGAGAGCAGTTCCAACAATGATTTGTTTCGAACCAACAGATGCAGCACAATTCAAGGCAGCAATTCCTCAAATTGTAGAGCACTACGGACCAGTATATATTCGTATGTTCAGAAAGCAAGCAGAACAAGTATTCTGTGATGAATGCATGAAAGACTTTAAGCTTGGTAAAGCAAGCAAAGTCAAAGACGGAAAAGATGTAACCATCTTTGCATCTGGTATCATGGTATCTAGAGCAGTTGAGGCAGCAGAACTTCTAAAGGCAGAGGGAATAGATGCAGCAGTATCTAACTTACACACATGGAAGCCAATAGATGAAGAAGCAATTGAAGAAGCCGCAAAGAAGACAGGTGCTATTGTAACAGCAGAAAACCATAACATTATCGGTGGACTTTATTCTGCAGTAGCAGAAGTTGTTGCAAAGAAGTGCTTAGTACCAGTTGAAGCAGTTGGTGTAAATGATGAATTCGGTCAAGTAGGTAAGAACCCATACTTAAGTGAAGTATATCATCTCACAACAGCAGATATTGTTGCAGCAGCAAAGAAAGCAGTATCAAGAAAGTAATTGATTAGAACACGAAAAAGTGTAAAAAATAAGTGGGCTTTAAAACCCACTTGTTTTATTTTAGGAATTATTGTTTTTATGCCAACTCGTCGTCTACGTATCCTTCTGCAAGTCTAGCTTTATCTTCTTTGTATTTTACATGGAGCGCAATCTTGAATGCCCAGCCATCTAATCTGGTTACGAAGAGTGCTATGTTTAGTGCAACAGCTATAAAGCTGAATACGAAGCAGGTGATAGGACCAGGACCAACTAAGAAACCATAAATACCATATTGAGTTTCAACAGTGTGTATTGTTCCACCAACTAAAATCATGATTGCCATTGCAGCGCCCATAACTACTAAGAAGCAACCTGTTGAGATTATCTTTAAAAGATATTCTGTCTTTCCAATAAGGAATATTGCAGCAACAGATAAACCAGCAGCGATTACAGTAAATAATACGCATACGAATGCTGCTAAGATTTCGCCTCTGTATGCACCATTAAATCCATATGGGTCACTTTGGAATTGTGGGATTTTATCAAAACTGTAATAAACTGGTCTTCCTGTAAGAGTAAATACTTCTTCGCCATATTCTGTAGTTTGTGCACTATGGTAAGACCATAATGGTCCAATTAGGCAACAAAAAAGAACCAACGCCATAAGAATGGATAAAAGGTTGGATCTATTTTTTCTTAGAAAATTTTTGACGTGTATATTCATATTTGCCTCTTGTTTTGCTTGAATAATTATAGTTTCACATATGGCAGTTTGTCAAACAATAGAACGAAAATAAATTTTTGTAAAATTTTTATTAATTTTAGGTGCAAAAATAAATAATATATGATATATTTTTGTACAAGCAAAAAAAGGTAGGCCACCTATATCATGACAAGCAAGAGAAAATTTGGATTATTAGTGTTAATTATGGTGCTAATTGCATCTATTTTTTTGTTTGCTGCTTGCCATAAAGCTAAGCTAGTTGAAAAGTCTGCAAGAGACTTCGAATATATGGGAGTTAAACCAGCAGACACAACAGTTATTGATATTGAAACACTAGGAACAACACCAGAAGAAAAAGTATATAACTTATATGCTAAAGCAATGGATAATCTAAGAGATACACCATATGTATCCGCATATAACGAAGGACACTTTGAGTGCTTCATGTTGAACCAAAACAACGAACTTTATGATGATTACATCATAATGAAGACACCTTCTAAGTATTTCTATTGTAACTATCGTGCTATTAAGAGTTGCCCAATTGCAGAAGATGCATTGTTCGGCGATGTATTTAGAAGCATGGGAAGTATTCTTTCTGAAAGAAGATATTATGAAAAGGGTAAAGAGTATGCTCTTCAACAAAGCACAGGTACAAACTACATGGATGAAAACGGACTTCCAACAACAAACTGGGCAGATGTAGAAATTACACACGAAGATCCAATAGTATTCAACGCAGATGATGCACCTAACCTTATGGTTATAAACGAGCATGATATCACATTAGAAGCAATTCTTCCAGATACAGTAGAGTACACATACAATGCTGAAGAAGGATATTACACAGTTAAGTTTGAATTAGACACAGATCTTGCAACAACAACTTCCAGAGAAAAGATTAAGAAATCTGTCGGAGATAAGAATGCATATTACTACTATCTTGGATATGAACTTACAATCTGGGATAACGGATATTTAAGAACTTATGACAACGATTCATATTTTGCAGGCAAGGTTGTTATAGCACTAGATTTCAAGAACATTTACCGTTGGACATTCTCATATAACGAGACAGATTGCGGTATTAGTTTGTATACAGACGCAGCTGGAATTAGAGACAAATATTAATAACGAATTTATCTACTTTTTCGTATTCTAAATGGGTGGTTTTAATTGAGACTACCTTTTTTATTTAACCATTCCTAATATGTTTGCAAAGCACACATATTATTTTCTCTTAAAAGAGTCTTTTTTTATATTTTTATAAATGTTATAATTTTATGCATGAAGAAGGGGAATGAAGTTAAAGCTGGAATATTATCCCAAGTGTTTGGTGGGATTGTTAATATAGCACTTTGCAGTGTTAAGTTTTATATTGGTACCCTTACAAATTGTATAAGCATATTACAAGATGGTTTCAACAATCTAGGAGATGTCGTTGGTAATGCAGCTGGTGGTATTGGTATAGGACTTGCAGCAAAGAAGCCAACAGAGAAGTATCCACATGGATTTGGAAGATTTGAAGATGTTGCAACCTTCATTATGTATATTATTTACTTCCTTGTTGGAGCACTATTCATCTATAAGTCTATAGATAGATTATTCTTCCATCCACCAATTTTCTTCTTATGGTGGTCTTTCATTGTTGTTGCAATAACAATGGTTGTTAAGGTTGGAATGTTCTTTGGATATTGGGCAGCATATAAATATAACAGGTCAAGTATTCTTAAAGCAGATATGATAGACTCTTTGCAAGATGTTGGCATTACTGCTATGACATTATTGTCATATGGCCTCTCTATGCTTAGTGCAGCGCCTGTAGATGCCATCATAGGTATTATCATCGGTGTATTTATCATTATCTCTATAATTCGCAACCTGAAGGGCGTAGTAGAGTCTATGATAGGTTCATGGAATATAGACCAAAAAGTTGAAGATGCTTTTGATGCGAACAAGATAGAGTATAAGGCATACAAAGCATATGGATATGGAAGAAGAATAGAATGTGTGGTAGAATTAAAAAGTGGTGAGTTATCTGAAGAACAGATAAAAGCACTAGAAAACGAAAAAATATTTGTAACAACCGTTACTTTTTTAAATAAAGGAGAGGAACAATTATGAGTGAAGAAGAAAACAACATTCAAGAAGAAGTCGTAGAAACTCCAGAGACAAATGAAGAAGTTGTAGAGGAACAGGCTCCTGTAGAAGAAGTCAAAGAAGAGCCAGCAGAGACTCCAAAGAAAAAGAGAGAAAAGAAACGCTGGAAAGACATGACTCCAGAAGAAAAGAAAAAGAAAAGAATCAGAGATATTATTATCTCTGCAATAGTAGTTGGCCTTGTAATAGTGCTTGTAGTAGTTCTTATAGGTGCTGGAATAGGTGGAAATAAGACAAACAACAAGATGATCAAGAATTTTGAAGAAGTTGGTTCAACATATGTTCCAACACTAGATGCAGATACAGGGTATTATACTTTCACAATCCCAACAAACAAAACATTCAAAATTCTTCAATTAACAGATATTCATATTGGTGCAGGTGCATTCTCAATCCAAAAAGATAACTGGGCATTAAATGCAGTTGCAAAGATGATACAAAGTGTTAAGCCAGACTTAGTAGTTGTAACTGGAGACGTAGCATATCCAGTTCCATTCCAAGCAGGTACATTTAACAACGAAAGAGCAGCAGTTACATTTGCAAATCTTATGGAACAATTAGGAGTTTATTATGCTCTTGCATATGGTAACCATGATACAGAAGCATATGCATTCTATTCCAGAGAAGAGATTAGTGAAAGAGTATATCTAAACAAAGATAAATATCCACACTGCTTATTCCAACTTGGACCAGAAGAAGTAGATGGTTGTGGAAATTACATTGTAAATGTAAAGAATGAATTAGGACTCATTACACAATCTGTTGTTATCTTAGACTCACACTCATACACAGATGGAGACTGGTTAGGAATGGCATGGAAGTATGATAACCTCCATCAAAACCAAGTAGACTGGTATGAAGCACAAATTAAGTCATTAGATGCAACCAACAAAGCAAAGTTTGCTGCATTAACAGCAGTACAAAAAGCAGAATATGCTGCAATCTGTGGATTAAGTGTAGCAGATTTAGATGCTAAATTTGGTGTAAACGGAATGTCTATTTCTTCTTCAATGTACTTCCATATTCCTCTCGTAGAATACAAGGATGCATATGAATTATGGAATGAATCCGGTGAAGATGTAGGAACAAACTATGAATATTTAGGCGGTATTGCAGGTGAAAACAAGAAGGTAGTTTATTGTGGTATGCACGAAGACGAAATGTTTGAAACAATTCAAAAGTTGAAGAGCACAACACACGTGTTCTGTGGACACGACCACTTAAATAACTTTGCAATTAAGTACTATGGAAAAGATGGAAACAAGAGCACAGACTTTGGTGTAGTTCTTTCATATGGTTATTCAATAGACTATCTCGCATATGCAGGTATTGCAAAGAAGTATGAACAACGTGGTGGAACAATTATTAGCATTGCACCATCCGGATCACTTTCATTTGAAAAAGAAAGATTAATAGATGTTGAATAAATGAAAACAATACCTATATAAAAAGTTAAGCTGGATTTTACTCCAGCTTTTCTTTTATATAGTTTTATTTTTTTTGACAAATAAAAAGCCCAAACCAATATTGATTTAGGCCTTTTGTGGCGCCTGCTGAGGGACTCGAACCCCCGACCGATCGGTTAACAGCCGATAGCTCTACCGACTGAGCTAAGCAGGCACACATCTTTAAGATGCTTGATTATATTAAAACTTAAATAGGGTGGATGTCAAGTATTTTTATATCAAAAGACCATAGATAATACTTAATCCAAATATAGTCCCCATTTTCTTAAATCCTAGGTGCTCGTAGAAGCCACACGCATTCTTATTCTTGTAGTAAGTTGCAAGGAAAATTCCAGGGACACCTTCTTCTTTAAGTTTTTCTAATAAGGTATTTATTAATTTCTTTCCCCAGCCGTCTTTTTGATAAGGTTCAATAATGTCTATGTGCAAGTGAGCTGGGCAAGTCTTAATAACTTTTTTAAAAAACATTAATTCAACTTTTTTGGATAATACTTCAATAGGATATTTCTTCTTGATTCTTGGGCCATATTCTTTTAACCAGATTTCCCTATATTTCATATAGTCCGAAGCACATAAAATATAGCCTACGGCTTTGTCTTCGTCATCTGCTAACACAAAACAATGCTGAGGCTCTTTTTCTATGTAATAGTCCACATATAAAGCAGTGATTAGAGTTTGTTTGTTTTCGTAACCCTTAATCGTTGTATCGTGGCAAACTTTTTTTACGCACTCTAAATCACTATCTTTATAAGGTCTAATATTCATTAATAATATTTTGGATTGAACAACTTAAGCATGTTAACCTTCAATTCAAATGAGGTTCTATCTACTTCCATTGCTCCGAACAAGTCTTCAAGTTTGAGAGCATTAATACCCATTAAAACTTTTCTATCAATCTTTGAAATGTTAGCAAGTGTAATCAATTCGCTAATTGTAAGATTTGTTAATTTGTTATTAAGTGTGGTACTTATGTCTTCAAGTTTTGAATTCAAGATAGCTTCATCATGAAGAATGCTGTCTGGTTGAATTGTTATTAAGTCTTTTAATTTGAAGTTTAATAACTTGTCACCGAGATTTCCAACTCTTACTTGGTTCTTAGACATTGAAAGTAATACTTGTGAACTACGTTGTTGAATATATTTATACTTTGTTCCACCAAATCCTGCGGTTGATAAGTAACCATATACTGTTGTATCGTCTACTGCTGTTCTAATAATAATCTCTTCGCAATATACCTTTTCATATCTTGTTGTTGGGTCATCATTATATAATGGATTATCCATATTATTGTCTACAGGACAATAGTAATATGGAACTAATGTATAGAGAGCAGTGTTTTCATAAACAGTTGGATCTGCTTGGAAATCTGTTACTTCAACATAGAGGCCACCTTCGAACTTGTAAAGTGGTATTGTTGAATCTGTTTCAGCTTTTGTTCTCTTGTCTGCTGAAAGTACATAGTATCCACCAGTATAGCGATAGAATATAGTATCATCTGCCATGTAAACATCTGTTGGATCATATGGGATATATCCGCTATCCCAATTTAAGGAACTGGAATATGTGAATGAAATTGAAGATACATATAAGTTTGGATCTACAGCATATGAAGTATACTCAATAGCACCTGCATCTCCAGAGCCACAAGCAACTCTCTTAAATAGTGTTGCATAGATACCTGGGTTTGAATCATCTGGTCTATTTGTTGCATTTGCAGCATTTGTACACTTAATAAGTATAGCCATATTGAACATATATGAATTTATATATGCTCCGTTTTGTGCTTGATAATAGTACTTAGCAATTTCTTCTGCAGCGGAAAGCTTGTCTGCTGGATTTGCAGATGTCCAACGTGTCGCAAGGCTAACAACTTCTGAAGTGGATAATGCTTCATATCTGTAATATGAAGCGGTTGCGCTTGGTGTTAATTGTAATGCTGTTGCTTTTTCGTAAAATTCTTGAGTTGTCTTTAGACGATAATATCCACCATTTGTGTCTGGAGCAAATGTATAACGAGTATATTCACCAGTTGTTGCATCTACTGTTGTGTAGTTGTCGTCACATTCATATAAGTATAATGAACCACCTGCATTTTCTTGGATGATGCTTGTTTCATAAACTGTTAAGATTTCTGTTAAGAGAGTATCATCAACAATCTTTGTCATTGAATTTGCCATTGTGTTTACCTTAAGGTAAGCAAGTTTTCCAAGGATTGCATTTCCTGAACCTTTCTCTGTTACATAGTAAACAACTGCATCATCGTCTAATGCTGCAACTTGGTCATTTGTTAGACTTAAGAATGCACCATCTTCATATTTGTAATATTGTTTTGTTAAGTCTGCTTTTGCATCTACACCAGCTATGCTTGCATACTTATTAGGATTAATATCCATAACATCTCCTATTGAAAGGTTATCAAATGCTGTGGACATATTCTTAATTGTTGCAGAGCCTAAAGCTTGTAAAGCTTTTGCAGAGACTGTAACACCTGGTTCTGGGTCTAACTTCTTATATCTTGTTAATCCTTCATGTGCAGGGTTTGCTGGGTTGAAGAGTTCATATTTGCCATCTACTAATACATAGTATCCATCTGGATCTTCTGCATATGTGTCATATGTAATTGAGAGAACAGAATCTAATCTTAAATTATCAATTGCAGAGGAGAGTCCACCAACTGTTGTGTTCTTTAAGGACTTAAGTATTTGTGTAGAGCTGTCATCAATCTTTATAACATCACCGAGTTTAACAGATTCGATTTCTGAAACGACATTATTTAATCCGTTTACAGATATGTGAGATAATGATTGAATAAGAGCATCGGATGTTCCGATTTGGAATCTGATAAATCCAGTATGAGATGTATCTAAACGAGTCTTGCTTGTGAGAGGTGTTTCATTTGCACCATAAGCTGTACATGCAGTATATGTATCATCGCCACTCTTGTAATAGTATGTTGTTAATGGATTGAATGTAATTGTTCCACTATTGCTTGTTACAGAAGTGTAGTTTGCACCATCATATGTATAGATGGATGAAAGTTGAACATAATCTCTTAATGTTTCGAACTCGTATTCAACTGGATCTGTTCCAGCTTTCTTAACTGTATAGTTTGTTGTTGGATGGAA
Source organism: uncultured Clostridia bacterium (assembly GCA_947305865.1). Taxonomy (GTDB): domain Bacteria; phylum Bacillota; class Clostridia; order Christensenellales; family CAG-917; genus RGIG8124. The sequence goes on along the minus strand of CAMZEU010000009.1, from coordinate 11,113 downwards.
GTATACAGCATTTGCAGATGCGTTTGTTCCTGTGTAGTCTACATAAGAAATATGATAGTAGAATGTCTTATCATTCTTTGTTGCATCATATTTAGAAGACCATACAGAGTTATCTACTTTGTACTTATCTCCGACCTTAACATATCTTAATTCTTTATATACAAGGCCGTTGTCATCTGAAGAATATAAGCAAGTATCTGCATTTGCATGAGTTTCTAACTCATGACCTGCTTCGATTTGAACATATTGATCTTCTGCGAGTTTTGCATAGAGTTTGTATGCTTGACCTTGTGCAACGAATAAGTCTTGGTTTACACCAATAATCATTCCAATTGTTAATTTATCTATAATATTTGCGAGAGAGGAGAGTGGAACATCTATGATTGTATCCAATAAACCAGAGGTACCAACTTCTAGAGCAAGGTTGTCTTTAACCCATCTAATTGTGAGTGTGTCGCTGTCATTGAATGTTCCCATTAACTTATCTACAGCTTTACGAACGCCCATATCTCTATTTTCTGTGATGATAGGATATTTGTCTGAGTTTTCAAGACCAACCAAGTCTATAATGTTTCCTACTGTTACACAGTCTAATGCTTTTTGAACTGTGCCAGATGTATCTTTAATAACATCCTTTAGAGGAACATCATAGAGGTCTGTGAGGTTAATACCTTCTATCTCGTCTGGAATCTTTACTCCATATTTCTTTAAATCATTTACGGTTAGGTTCCCTAAATTGTGGTAATCATTATAAACATCCATTCCTAGTTGCCATAATGTCTTTTGTCCAATTTCAGAGTCATCTTCAAAGACGTCTAAACCAACCATATCTGTGGCCTTATCAACAGTTGTTGCAGATGCAATAAAGAATGCAGCGCAACCAATACCAACGAAGAGCAATAGTATACCAATAAGCATACCTGCTACGAAGGCCAGTGTACTACCTAAGATGTGTTTTGCCATAATCTCTCTCCAATTTATTCAAAAAATGAAATTTTATCCTACAAAGATTTTCTCAAACAATACGCCAAGATAATTGTATTTGTTGAAGAAACTTGTAATCTTGCATGGTGTGATATATGTATCGATGATGCTTTGTGTGTTTCCAACATTTTTACATGCTTGAATAATTGCCAAAACAACCCAAACTATCATAAGTGCGAATACTACACCAATAATTGCTCCTAAAATCTTATCAATAGCTTTGCCAACTTTTGCGGCTTCGCCCATTTTCTTTGTAATCTTTCGCAATATCGAGAAAATAATAAGAAGTACAATCAAGTAAACAACAAACGAACATGCCGCAATAATGAGAGCAGTGAAGTTCCACATGATTTGGCTAGCAAGAGTTTGCTCTGGTGATCCTTCTTCTCCATCTGTTGTGATGAAACGAGGTGCCAACTTAGCAACTGCAAATGCTGCAATCTTATTTGTGTTTGGCGCTTCGTTAATGTCTACCCAAACCTTATTGCCATCCCCATCATCAACTTGGATGTAAACTGTTCCGTCCACATTCTTTGCTGGAGCATTGAATGCCTCACCCCAAGATGCGGATGCTGTTAAAAGTTTGTCATTAAGTGCTGTGCCAGCCTTTGAATCTACTATCTTATCATTAAATGCACCTACCAAAAGTAGTGCAATAATTATTGCTAATAGTGTACAGAAAAAACCATTAAAGGACTTCGAAAATCCTCTAATACAACTAATGATTATGAATAAAACAAATATTGCAATTATAGCTATACCTGCATATCCAATAGAACTTGTAATCATCTTTTCTCCTTACTAGTACGTGTACATACGCACCTGCTTTTATCTCAAAATACATTATACCATATAAATATTAAAAGACAATAATTTATAAACAAATACCCATCTGAGCGAAAATAGAAAAATAAAAATCTTGATATTTTTACATAATATAGTGTAATTTTTGGAGGCGATAACCAATATGTATTTTTTACAGTATAATAACATAATCATATAGTTAAACATAACAAAATAGATATATAAACTATGCAATATGCGAAAATAAGACATATTAAAACCTATTATTTTTGATGCTAAAAATTTACAGTGGGTTCTGGAAATAATTAAAAACACGTGTTCGTTTTTTAATGTTTATTTAATCTAAGTTAGTAAAATTATTTAATGTACGTTGACAACGTGCGCCAATATATTTATAATTCTTTTACTTATTTTATAGTAAGCAAAAGATACAGGAAGGACTAAAATGACAAATTCTGGAAAAAGATTTTTAATTACTATCCTAATAATTGCTCTTATAATCACAGCAATAGTTTTGGCAGTTAAATTAACAGCAGCCAAGGAGATTTCTATTAACGAATTTGAGAGCCAATTCAAAAGTGGTAATATAGCAGCCATTAGTGTCGAAGGAACATACTCAGTAAGTATCAAGTATGTTGGAGACAAGAAATTTGGCTATGTTTGTTATGTTGGATCAAGAGCAACATTCTATGATATGTACAATGAATGGAAGGATGAGGCTATCGCAGCAAATCCTGAATTTGCAGCTCCAACTTTAGCATATAATAATCCTTCATCTTTAAGCACATTAACATCTATCTTAACACCATTACTCATGATTGTTGTAATGGCATTATTGTTCTTCTGGATGATAAGAAAGAGTGGTGGTTCCACAATGCAAGCATTTGATTTTGGAAAGACCAATGCACAACAAGTTAAGAATATGAAAGTAAGATTCAGTGATGTTGCTGGTGCAGATGAAGAAAAACAAGAATTACAAGAAATAGTAGAGTTCTTAAAGAATCCTAAGAAGTTCCAAGATATCGGTGCAAGAATTCCTCATGGTGTTTTATTAGTAGGCCCTCCAGGAACAGGTAAAACTTTATTTGCTAAAGCAGTAGCAGGTGAAGCTAATGTACCATTCTTCTCAATCTCAGGTTCGGACTTCGTTGAAATGTTCGTTGGTGTTGGTGCATCAAGAGTTAGAGATATGTTTGACCAAGCAAAAAAATGTATGCCATGTATCGTATTCATCGATGAAATCGATGCAGTAGGTAGACAAAGAGGTGCTGGTCTTGGTGGTGGTAATGATGAAAGAGAACAAACTCTTAACCAATTACTCGTTCAAATGGATGGATTTGAGAGCAACACAAACATCATTGTTATGGCTGCAACAAACAGATCTGATATCTTAGACCCAGCTTTAATGAGACCAGGTCGTTTTGATAGACAAATCTATGTTAACATCCCAGATGTTAAAGGTAGGGAAGAAATATTCAAGGTTCATGCTAGAAATAAACCTCTTGCAACAGATGTAAACTTCAAGTCTTTAGCAAGATTAACATCAGGCTTCACAGGTGCAGACATTGAGAACCTTCTCAATGAAGCAGCAATTCTTGCAGCAAGAGAGAATCATAAACTCATCAATATGCATGATATTTCAGAAGCAATAGATAAGGTTATAGCTGGACCAGCAAAGAAATCTAGAGTCGTAACAGAAACAGATAAGAGAATAACAGCATATCATGAAAGTGGTCATGCTATCGTAGCAAGATTACTCAAGCATTGTGATGCAGTACATGAAGTAAGTATCATTCCTAGAGGAATGGCCGCTGGTTATACTATTACTCTTCCAGAAACAGATGACTCTCATATAACAAAGAATAAGCTCTTAGACACAATAGCAATGATGCTTGGTGGAAGAGCAGCTGAACAAATAGTAATACAAGATATTTCAACTGGTGCAAGCAATGATATCCAACGTGCTTCCAACTTAGCAAGAAAGATGGTTACAGAATGGGGTATGAGTGAGACTATTGGTAATATGTATCTTGGTGCAAGCGAAGAAGTATTCCTTGGCAGAGATTACCAAACACAACTCAACTATTCAGATGATGTAGCAGCTAAGATAGACGTTGAAACAAAGAAGATATTAGATGCACAATACAAAGTTGCTTTAGATACTATTACTGCAAATAGAGACGTATTAGACAAGATGGTACGTATTCTCTTCGAGAAGGAAACAATTTACGAAGATGAAGTAGATATGCTTTTCGAAGGCAAGAGTGTAGAAGACATCTTAGCAGCAACAGCAAATAAAGATAAGCCAGTTGTTACAGACATTCTTAAGAAAAGAGAAGAAGCTGCAAAGCCTGCAGAAGAAACAACTACTGAAGTAGTTGAACAACCAACTGAGGCTCCAGCAGAAGAGAATAAAGACGAGAATAAGGATTAATTATGACAACCAGAAAAGAGATTAAGGAAGCCAAGAAGGCGGACATTAAGCGTGCTTTAGAGTTAGATCCAGCAGCAGAATCTGAGTGGCAAATTAAGCACACATATGCTGGATACAAAGCTCTATGCGGATATCGTTTAGCACACTGGTATTGGGAAAGAGGACACAAGAGAATTGCTGAATTAATTTCAGCAAGATATCGTAAGAAGACCAATGTAGAAATTCACCCGGGTGCAACTATTGGTAAAGGAATATTCATAGACCATGGTGCAGGAATTGTTATTGGTGAAACAGCAGAGGTTGGAGACTTGTGTATTCTTTATCAAGGAGTAACACTTGGTGGTACAGGAAAACAAAGCGGAAAGAGACATCCAACTCTAGGACAAGATGTACAAGTTAGTGCTGGTGCTAAAGTTTTAGGTGCCATAACAATTGGAGACCACTCTAAAATTGGAGCAAACTCCGTTGTTATTAGAGATGTTCCACCATACTCAACAGTAGTTGGTGTTCCTGGAAGAATAGTTAAGGCATATGGCAAGAGAGTTGCAGATATGGACCAAATTCTACTTCCAGACCCAATTATGGATGAACTTAGAAGAGTTCATAAGAGAATCGAAACATTGTGTGAAAAGGTTGGCGTTGAAGATAATTCTTATACAATTACAGACGAAGAATATATAACATCCGAATTTGATCAAGAAGGAAACGATTAAAATGTTAAGAGTATATAACACATTAACAAGACAAAAAGAAGTCTTTACACCTAGAAAAGAAGGTGAAGTAAAGATGTATGCATGTGGCATCACCGTTAGTGGAGATGCACATATAGGTCATGCTTTCCAAGCTCTTATTTACGATATTATTCGTAAATACTTAGAGAAGAAAGGATATGATGTAACCTATGCAAGAAACTATACAGACGTAGATGACAAAATCATAGCTAAGTCTAAGGAAACTGGAATACCTGCAGATGAATACGCAGAGATGATGATTAAGCGTATAGATGTAGATATGAGAAAGTTTGAAGTAGATGACCCAACTATTTGGTTAAAGGCTACAACAAACATAGACAAGATTATTTCATTCGTACAAGAGCTTATTGCTAAAGGCCACGCATATGCCACTCCAGAAGGAGATGTATACTTCAAGGTAGAAAGTTTCAATGGATATGGCAAGTTGAGCGGTAGAAAGCTTGAGGACGCCTTTGAGAGTGTTCGTATTGAAAACGAAGAAAACAAAATCAATCCTTTAGACTTTGCACTCTGGAAGAGTGCTAAACCAGGAGAAATATGCTGGGATTCACCTTGGGGTAAAGGTAGACCAGGTTGGCATATTGAATGTTCTGCAATGAATAGAACAGCTTTTGGAGATCAAATAGATATTCACGGTGGTGGAAGAGATTTAATATTCCCACATCATGAAAACGAAATAGCACAAACAGAGGCTTTAACAGGAAAGGATTTTGCAAAGTATTGGATACACAACGGTTTAATTAAGGTTAACGGACAAAAAATGTCTAAATCTTTAGGAAACTCATTCCTTCTTGCAGACTTACTTGCAAACTATTCTGCAGAAACCATTAAGTTTGCTCTTTTACAAACTAACTACAGACAAGATATCAATATAATTGATAACCTCTTCCCAGAGGCAGACAAACACTTATATGAATTCTATAAAGATATCCTTGCTGTTGAAGAAAGTGGATTAAAGAGCGATGGCTTTACAACAGAAATAGACGAAGCATTTGATAGAGCAATGGATGATGACTTCAATACTGCTAGAGCAATTGCAGACTTGTTTGGATACTTCAAGAAGATTAAGCAAGAACTCAGAGAAGGCAATGTAAAAGCTGTTGAAGATGTTAACCAAATTAGAAAGACATATTCACTTCTTGGATTCTTCACAAAGGATGCAAAAGCATTCATTAAGTACTACGAAGACAAGAACAAGAAGGATGAAGATGTTCCAAGCGAAGTTGTAGAACTTGTTGCTAAGAGAACGGAAGCAAAGAAAGCAAAGGACTATGCTTTAGCAGATAGTATCCGTGCTCAAATTACAGCACTCGGATATGCTGTAAAGGATACAGCAAACGGTCCTGTTATAGAAAAATTATAATTGGAAAATGCAAAGATAAATTAAGGATTTGATTTCAATTTCAAGTCCTTTTTTTATGAAAAGCAAGACAAACTAAAAAATAATTGTTTTGCAACAACAATATACTTTATGATACTATTTTAATAGCATAAAATATCGTTTTGGGGGAAATAACAAAAATGAAAGTATTAGTAGCAGGAGCTGGAATTGGTGGTTTAGTAGCAGCCGGAAGACTCGCAGAATTAGGCCTAGATGTAGAGGTAATTGAGAAAAGTCCATCCATTGAAAAGATGCGTTATGATTGGCATGATGATGTATCACCAAAAATATTTAGAAGATTAGGTATTGAAATCCCAAAAGAACATTGGAAGAAACAATCTTGGACATTCTGTACTACAGGTGAGGCCGTAGTTAGAGAGTTCTTCCAAGACGAAACAGATCCAGATTTATCTATTGAAAGAACACCACTTAACAAAACACTATCAGAATATGCAACCACTAGAGGAGCAAAGATTAGATTTAGCGCAGTTGCACAAGCTCCAGTGATTAAAGATGGTAGAGTATGTGGTTTGGTTATAGATGGCAAAGAAGAACTTGCAGACTTCGTATTAGATAGTGCAGGGGCTTATTCTCCTATAAGAAGCCAACTTCCAGAAGAATTCAAGATTACTAAGTTCCCAGGAGACGATGAAGTCTTTGAAGTATATCGAGCATTTGTAAAAAAGAAAGAAGGAATGGAGAATGAGAAACTTGCTGTTAAGGTTTATATGAAGCACCTTAACAAGACAGGAATATCTTGGGCTATTCCAGATGTAAGTGATAACACTTGTATGAATGTTCTTATAGGAAAGGTTTGTGGGCTTACAGACGAGGATTTGAAAGAAGGCTTGGATGATTTAAAGAAGTTTAATCCAGTGCTTACAGATAATGTTGTAAGAGGTGGTTACAAAGTAAGAATACCAGTTCGTTTCCCATTAACAAGAATGGTTGCTAACGGATATGCAGCAATTGGTGATGCAGCATTTATGACAATCCCAATGCTTGGTAGTGGTATAGCATCTTCGATGCTAAGTGCAACACTATTAGGTGATACAATTAAAGAAAGTATGGACGCCGGTATCAATGATAGTGCTTTATTTGATGCAAATAACCTCTGGGGATACCAAGTTAAGGTATATCAAGAATTTGGATATCAACATCTTGCAGTAGATATTATGAAGAGATGGATGCTTACTTGTGATTGCTTAGATTGGTTATTTGGAAGCAAGATACTTTCAAATGATGATTTAGGTGCTGCTGCATCTGGAAAGCCAATTAAGTTAACAGCAAAGTTTGCTTTGCAAAAGATGGGTGTTATTAAACCAAAAGACTTAGGAAAGGTTTTAGGAATGATGCCAATGTTGCTTAATTCTAATAAGGCTGCAAAGATAGGTAATAAGATACCAAAGAAATACAATCTCAAAGCAATAGATAGCTGGGAAAAGAAAGTATTTAAGGTAGAAAAAGTAAACGGATAAAAAAATATGGCGGGGTTAATTCCTCGCCATAATATTATAAATATTATTTCACTTTTTTAATAAACGATATCTTACCACTCGCATGTTTAATTATAAATGCTTTTCCAATGATAACTTCTTGTTTAATACAGTGGTCATTATCTTCCCATTTAAATCTTGAGTCTGTGGAGTGGTTTCTATTATCTCCCAAAACAAAGTAACTTCCTTCTGGTACAGTAATTTTTAGATCATCATAGTGTGGGGCTTCTTCTTGGTTTATATATTCTTCTTTCAATTCTTTGTCATTTACATAAACCTTATCTCCTTTGAGCTCTACAACATCACCTGGAGTGCCTATAACACGTTTTACATACTTAACTTGGGTTCCATCAGATAGTGTATCTGCTACAAAAACAATTACATCTCCATAGGAGTAGCTCTTTTTGGCCTTATTAAGATACACATAATCTCCAATTACTTTATTTCCATCTTCATCATATGTGGCACCATATAAAGTAGGGTACATTGAGACACCATCTATTTCGTAGGAAGTGATAACATACTTATTTATAAGTAAAGCCGAAACAATAGCAGCAAGAACCACTATAACAATAGCGGCAACAAAGATATAAGTGTTGCGTCTATTTCGCCTTTTTATATCCTCATCAAATTCTATTCTTTCTTCTTCTGCCATAGTTATACCCAAAGGATGTTATTAAAAATAACATTTTCTGCACCTGAGAACACAAATTTGTTAATCTCAGAGAAACGAGTTAAGGATTTTCCTTTATTATTTTTGAAGGATTGAGCATCTAAAGATACAGCTTGCCAATGCTCACCACCTTTTAAATTAATATCGGTTGAATAGGTCTCTTTATTTGTCAAAGAGATAAGAGACACAGTAATAGTTCTAGATTCTTTTGAATAAGCGTCAAATCTAAATATTATGTTTTTATCTTCAGATAAAGTTTCGTAAGAACTTCTAAATAATACGAGGTTTCCAATATTTGTTGAAATGCCTTTAATATTAAATGGCCCGTTCTTAACGGATAACGAATCATCTGCAATAATGAAACTATCGGATTCAACAATAAAGTTCCCAAGCCCCATGCTTCCGTTATAAATAATTCTTGAAGCTGAATTCGCAATGGAGACATTTTCTGTAAGACCATACTTACTTGGCAAGATGGCTATAACAGGCGTTGAATATTGTATACCTTTGGTATATGTAACATTCGCAAATGCGGTAATGTACTCGTCTTGGTCTACAATATTAATCTTTGCCAAATAGTTATTTGTTCCAATTCTTTGAAGATCTGTTATTTCAGACCAACTTCTAACAGCAGATGAGTCTTTCCCTGTAGATAAATATACTTGTATATTTGTTGGAGAAGAACCAGTATTCAAGTGAAGCATGATGTGTCCTTCAGAGACATCAAAAGATGCTGTTGGATTTGAAATAATCCTATTGTCATGGGCAAGATACTTGCTTAGCCATGTTTCTACACATTGAAGTGTGGCACTAGTTATTTGTCCATTAGTATTTTTAGAAATTAATAGATGTTTGTTTTCAGCTGGTACTAAAGTGAAGATATCACCGCTTCTATCTATATCGAAGTAATCCGAGTTAGAAGATAGTACCAAGAATATTGGGCATTTAACTGTACGAGCATAAGTCTCAGCACCAACACCAGTACTAAATGCACTTTCTTCATCTGTTTTTGGTATTGCTTCTGTGCCGAAACGTTTTCTATCTCTGCACCAAAGATATCCACCGGCATCTATTGGAATTACAGCCTTAAGTCTATCATCCACACCTGCAGTAATCCAGGATATATTTCCTCCTGTCCCAAATCCCATAAGGCCAATTCGTTCTTTTAGAACGAGTCTATGTTCTTTAGCAAATGAAATAGCACGTCTTGCAATCTTGGCCCATACGACCCAAGGTGTTTCTTTTGCAGATGTTTTGATATCATTCATATAGGATTCACAAGCAGGGAATTCTGCATAACTTAATTCTGATGGGAATGATGTTCTATCTGTGCCAACTGTTGTGCAATTTGCATAATCTACCATAATTGCTACATAACCAATTTTAACTAATCCTTTACAAATGGTATCTGGATTAACCGAGTTATGAAGCGTAGGAAGAACTATAATCGCAGGACGTTGATCTACCCAACGAGAATCATAATAAACTAAAGAATTAACTCTAACACGTCCACTTGCTGTTGTTTCAGAAGTGAAACAATATTCAGTACGTACAAAATTATCTTCTTGGGAATTGCTAAGAATAGTAGTCTCAAGAGGAGTGCTTGTTGGGTCATAGTCTGCCCATACTAAAGTTGGAGTTAAAAATTTTAGTTCCATAGTAAGAATTATAACTTGTAAACAAGTTTTAGTAAAGAGCAAAAAAGGCAAGAGCAAGTATATCTATATTGACTACAATGTTCCCAAATACTAAAATAATTAGGGAATTAAAAAGGGGAAAATTATGGACGAGGAAATTTTGAAAACTGAGAATCAGGATATTCAAGAAGAACTTGATCAAAAAGAAGAGAAAATTGCAGAAGATGCAACGGAATCTTCAGAGCAACGACCACAAAAAAAGAGTTTAAAAGAAAAGATAAAAGAAACGGACCAAAGAAATAGTTCCGTATGGCAAGCTGTTAAATTTATAATCTTTTCTGTAAGTGCTGGAGTTATTCAGTTTGTTACATTTACACTCTTAAAACTCATTTTTGACAAAACAGGCACAACCGAAAGTTGGGGAACGATGTGGTTCTTCCAAGAGATGCCAAAATCTACATTTACAGCAACAACAACTGCATTGGCTCTTTCCGTTATTTGGAACTTCACATTAAATAGGAAGATAACGTTCAAAGCATCTTCAAATGTTCCGCTTTCAATGACACTAGCATTTTTATTCTATGTTCCATTCTATCCATTCCAAACATGGTATGTTGGAGCTGTAGAAAAAGCACTTATAGATGTGAGCGTAGATGCTACATTGGCAGGTATCATTGGAGAATTTACGGTTATGGGAATCAACTTCGGACTCGAATTCTTATGGCAGAAGTTTGTTGTATTTAGAAAGCCAAAGAAGAAAAACGAAACTGAGGAAGATACCACGGAGACTGCTCAAGAAGTTCAAGAGGAAGAAGTAGAGTCTGAAACAATAGAATATTAATACTTTTTGACATAGATAAGAGGGGAAATTATGGGAAAAGCAAAGATGTTAGATCAAAATGCACCAAAAAAGATTCTAACACCTGGTAACCTTTGGGCATATGCTCTTGGT
>CAMZEU010000008.1 GCA_947305865.1 uncultured Clostridia bacterium | reverse complement strand
AAGAGACCAAACAAAGAGCCTGTAATTGATGTTGGCGCAATGCATTCTCTTGAACATATTATTGCTACTACTCTTAGAAATGACCCTGTATGGAAAGATGAAGTAATATATTGGGGACCAATGGGATGCTTAACAGGTTTTTATCTAATACTTAAAGGCAACCGCACACCTCAAGAGATATATGATATAGTACTAAAAGGTTTCAAATCTGTTGCAGATGCTAAAGATGTTCCAGGTGCAACAAAAGAATGCTGTGGGCACTACTTAATGCATAACCTTGAAATGGCAAAATGGTATGCAAAAGAATTTGTTGAATATCTTGAAAAAAACAAAAATAAACAAGATATTTACGAATATCCTAGAACTGAAAGGCTTGTAACTAAAGAAGGACAGCATTTCTTTGATTCTTAATAAAGATATATAGATGCAATTATGCAACAATTTGTAGCACAATTATAATGATTACTTAAAATACTCTTCTACTTTACTAATACTCCCACAATTTGTGGGAATATTTTTTAGTTCAATAAAAAATACCTCCTATGCTATAAGTCATAAGAGGTATTATTATTTATAGGCTATTTGCTTTTAACGATTTTTGTATGCCTTAACTGTGTTGTCCATAAGCATTGTAACTGTCATTGGTCCAACGCCACCTGGAACTGGAGTAATGTATGAGCACTTCTCTTTAACGTCTTCGAAATCAACGTCTCCACAAAGTTTTCCGTTTTCATCTCTGTCCATGCCAACGTCTACAACTACAGCACCATCTTTTACCATATTCTTAGTTACAAACTTAGCTTTACCAATTGCTACACAGAGAACATCTGCACTAGCACATACTTTATCTAAATCTTTTGTCCTGCTATGACAAATTGTTACTGTGCAGTTTCTATTCATAAGAAGTTGTGCAAGTGGTTTTCCAACCAAATTGCTTCTTCCTACTACAACAGCATTCTTTCCTTCTAGTGGAATATTGTAGAAGTCTAAAATACGCATAACACCACTTGGTGTGCATGGGATAAACTCTGGCTTTCCAACCCATAACTTACCCTTCTGTTCATATCCGTTTCCATCTACGTCTTTGCTTTCGTCAATAGCATTAACAAACTTATATTCATCTAAGTGTTTTGGTATAGGTAATTGGAGAATAATGCCATGTACGCTATCATCCTTATTGAGTTTATCAATAGCAGCATATAACTCCTCTTCTGTTGTATCTCCTGGAAGAGCAACTAATGTAGATTTAATTCCAACCTCTGCACATGCATTGATCTTATTTCTTACATAAACCTTACTTGCTGGATCGTCTCCAACTAAGATAACTGCTAGACCAACCTTGTCTATTGCATTAATTTCTTCTAATTCTTTTCTAAGTTGCTCTCTTGTTTTTGCTGCAACTAATTTTCCATCTAGTATTTGCATATTAATTCTCCTTAACTTCTAGGTGTTCTTTCCTTTGGAATTACGTCGTGTGCACCACCTTCAACAATAGATGTAGCAGAAACCAATGTAAGTTTTGCATTCTTATGGAATGTTGCAATATCTGTTACACCACAGTTGCACATTGTGGACTTAATCTTATTAAGAGATTTCTCTACGTTGTCATGAAGTGAACCAGCATATGGAACATAACTGTCTACACCTTCTTCAAAGACCATTCCTTTCTTTTCTTCACCAAGATCATAGCGTTGCCAGTTTCTAGCTCTGTTGCTTCCTTCACCCCAGTACTCTTTAACAAATGCACCATTAACAAATAATTTTGTTGTTGGGGATTCATCAAATCTTGCAAAGTATCTGCCAAGCATTAAGAAATCTGCACCCATTGCTAGAGCAAGTGTCATATGATAGTCATAAACAATACCACCATCTGAACATACTGGAATATATACTCCAGTCTTCTTGTAATATTCGTCTCTTGCTTTTACAACATCTATTAAAGCTGTAGCTTGTCCTCTACCAATACCCTTTTGTTCTCTTGTGATACAAATAGAGCCACCACCAATACCAACTTTAATAAAGTCTGCACCAGCATCTGCAAGGAAGTTAAAGCCTTCAGCGTCTATAACGTTACCTGCGCCAACCTTAACCTTTCCGTTATACTTTTCCTTGATGAATGCTATGGTTTGTTGCTGCCAAGCTGAGAAGCCCTCAGAGCTGTCTATACAAAGAACATCTGCACCTGCTTCTACTAATGCTGGAACTCTCTTTTCATAGTCTCTGGTATTAATACCAGCACCAACTACGAATCTCTTTTCACTATCCAAATTTTCTAGTGGATGGGACTTGTGTGAATCATAATCTTTTCTAAATACCAAGTATGCTAAGTTTCCATTCTTATCTACGACTGGAAGAGCATTAAGTTTGTGATCCCAGATTATGTCGTTACATTCAGAAAGTGTTGTTCCTTCTGGAGCTGTTACCAAACGAGACAATGGGGTCATATATTGCTCTACTTTATCTTCTGGTGTAACCTTACTTGGTCTGTAATCTCTGCTTGTAAGAATACCGACTAGTTTTCCATTTGGAGAACCGTCTTCTGTTACTGGCATTGTGTTATGTCCAGTACGATTCTTAATTGCCATTACTTCTTTTAAGGTGGTTTGTGGAGTTAGTGTACTATCTGATACAACAAATCCTGCTTTGTATTTCTTTACCTTTGCAACCATTTTTGCTTCATCTTCAATGGATTGAGAGCAATAAATGAAAGAAATACCACCTTCTTGTGCAAGAGCAACAGCCATTCTGTCATCTGAAACAGACTGCATAATTGCAGAAACAAGAGGTATCTTAAGAGTTATCTCACTCTTTTCACCTTTCTTAAACTTAACCAAAGGTGTTTCTAAAGAAACAGCACTTGGTAGGCAATCTGGACCAGTATATCCTGGTACTAGTAAATACTCGTTAAAAGTTCTTGATGGTTCGTCATAAAAATATGCCATATTTATCTCCTTAAAAAATGAGCAGCGCACAAAAGCACTGCCCAATTTACATAGTTATATACACCACTTAAGGTTTTGTTTTGTTAGTATTAAGAATCCTTCTTTCTTTAGTGTCATTTTACCAACCTATTGATTTTAAGATTTCTCTAACTTTTACACCTGTTCCTACTTCCATAACTTGGCCACTGAAGTCTGCGCCAACAATGTTGTGGTCATGGTTGTATCTCACAACGTGTCCTTCACCATACATTTCTGTGATTTGAGCTTCTGTCTTTCCGCCTAATGCGCAATATTCAACAACCATGTCATCGCCTTTGCCCATTGTATATTTGTTTGGAGCAGAACCCGTATCATCCCAGTTGTAATGGAATTCTACGTTTGCACTTTCGTCATATGTAAGAACTGTGTTTCCGTTATTCTTTTGGATGTCACCGATTAAGTAATATGTATTTACATAATCTGCAGCGAGATATTCTTTATCTCCTGCTTTTACATAAAGTTTATGTTGCCAATCTCTTAATTCTGCAACTACCTTCTTGAGAGCTGGTTTCTTTCCGCTTCCTGTCCATGCTGATGGATGTGAGAATGTTTCGATATCTTCGTTGGACATTTCTGTTCCATCTGAGAAGATGTACTTGCCATTTTTAGTCTTCCATGCCCATTCGTGTGAATAGTAGAAGTTGAATAATTCATCTTCTGATGTAATATCATTTCCATCTACGTCTGTGAGAATCCAAATACCATCTGCTTCATGATATGTATTAACTAATGCCCATGATGGTAATAATTGGATGATTGAAGAACAGTTTCTAATGAATGGCATTCCTTGTTCGTTTAAGATTGGTTCAACTGCATCTAAAACTGTTGGCAATAACATATCAAGAGTTGAATCTCCAGTTGTCATATCTTTTGATACTGGGAATGGGTCTAATGCATCCCATACGTTATTTAAGAAACAAAGAGCTGCTGTTGTTCCTAATGTTGCTGGAGCATACATAACAAATGCTTTTGTCATTCTTCTATGCTTTGGATCCTCAGCAAGCCATCTATTACAAATTTGTCCACCTAAAGAGTGTGTTGTAAGAACAATTTCATCATAGTCCTTTTCATCCATCCATTCTGTGAATAATTGTGCGTTGATGTTTCCATCTAATCTCCAGTCATAGTTGAAGATTACTACATCATAGTCTGGATATTCTTTTTGCAAGGTCTTGACTTGGTCTTCATAACATCCCATAACACCATAAGCGATATGCTTATGTGGTCCTGTATAATCATTTGCTGGAACGATATTTGTGTTCAAAGAATTTCCATCTTCATCTTGTTGTAAGTTGTAAAGCAAACTTGCGAACAATGAACCATAGTTTTCTTTATATGTTGCAACTGCGTCTTCATCATCTAAATCTGGGAAGTCTACCATTGGTGAAAGCATAGCGTCCATTGCATATTCCATGAAAGATGCATATGGATCTCCACTTCTATCTTTTACCATAGAAACATCTGTTCCCATAACTTCTGATACGAGATCCTTAAATAATTGAGAATTCATCATATCATCTGTCTCATATAATAATTGTAAGAACTTAACTAAAGTTAAATCTTCACTTCCTTCTTGGTCAAAATCGAAATATAGTGGATCCCAAACTGCCTTATTGTTAGACTTATCATATAATCCACCGGACATCAAAGCTGTTACCATAACGATTGCTTTCTTCTTGTTACTGCCTTCTTTCTTGTCACAAGCGACTAGAGAGAAACAACCAATTAAAAGCACTAAAACTAGCAAACAACAAACAAGTATCTTTGAAGTTTTTCTCATCCTAATTCTCCTTTTTATTTTCTTTTTAGTTGAAGTTCAATTTGAGCAATCTTAATTGCACTAATTAGAACATCTATAGCATAATCCATCTCTTCCAGACTTGGGCAAGATGGTGCAATACGAATATTAGAATCTGCATCGTCTATTTTGTATGGGAAGGTTGAACCTGCTGGTGTAAACTTAACACCTACAGAACCTGCTATCTCAACAATACGCTTTGCACATCCTTTTACATCTAAAGAAATGAAGTATCCACCCTTTGGATGAGACCATGACAAATAATTATCTCCTTCGAATGCTTCGCTAAATTTCTTCTCGAACAATTCAAACTTAGGACGAAGAATATCTGCATGCATCTTCATAACTTTCTTTATTCCATCCAAGTCTTTTAAGAATTCTACATGAATTACTTGGTTAACCTTGTTTGGTCCAATAATCATATAGAACATATGTTTCATTATAGACTTGATATTTGTTTCACTTGCTGCCATTGCAGAAATACCAGAACCACCAAATGTAATTTTAGAGGTGGAAGCAAATGAGTAAATTCTATCCATTGTTCCAGCCTTCTTAGCTACATCAAAGATGTTTTTAAGTTTGTCATCTGTGTCGTATAATGCGTGTACAATATATGCGTTGTCCCAGAAAACTCTAAAATCTGGTGCTGCAACTTTCATTGTTGCAATTCTTTCTACAACCTTATCTGAGAATGTAATTCCTGTTGGATTTGAATACTTTGGAACACACCAAATACCTTTAATTGAAGCATCTGATGCTACAAGTGGTTCAATAACATCCATGTCTGGACCATTCTTTGTCATTGGAACTGTAATCATATCAATTCCAAACTTTTCACAAATGGAGAAATGTCTATCATATCCAGGTGCTGGACAAATAAATTTAATCTTTCCTTGTTTATTCCATGGAGTATTATCTAAAACACCAAATTGCATAGCAAATTGGATTAGATTATACATAATATTTAATGATGCACCATCTGCAACGATAACTTCCTCTGGTTTAACATCAAATATTTCAGCAAACAACTCAAGTGCTGGTCTAACACCTTGAGGTTGTCCGTAGTTTCTAGCATCTCCAGCCTTAAGAGCATAATCATACTCTGCTGCCTTTTCTAACATAGGCATAGCAATCTCTAACTGCTCCTTACAAGGTCTTCCTCTAGTCATGTCAACTTGAAGACCACGTTTTGTAATCTTCTTGAGTTCTTTTTGTTCTTGTTGAAGTAGCTTGTTTAGTTCTTCAGCTGAAACTTCACTGTAATTCATTTAGCATCTCCTATTATCACTAAATTGTATTTAGTTTATCACGGGCATTTAAATAATTCAATATTTAAATCCCATCAATCTAGGTCATCTTTTTCTTTAGAACCCCTAAATATAAGCTTTATAGGTGTTCCAGAGAAATCGAAGGCGTTTCTTATTGCGTTCTCTAAATATCTCTTGTAACTAAAGTGTAATTCAAGTGGTTCGTTCACTTTTAATACAAATGTTGGTGGTTCAACGGATACTTGAGATATGTATTGAATCTTTACTCTTCTTCCATTTGCCGCTGGTGGTTCATTAATTCTTATTGCTTCTTGCAATACTTCATTTAATACGCCAGTTGTAATTCTTCTTCTTGCATTTTCCACAACTTGCTTACATGCTGGAAGAACTTGATTTACTCTTTGTCCTGTTAAGACTGAGATGTATAAAGACTTGAAATAACTCATAAACTTGAGATTTTCTTTGAACTTGTCTTCATACTTGTTGATTGTGTTACTGTTCTTTTCTAAAGTGTCCCACTTATTCATAATGACGATAGATGGTTTGCCTTCATCATGAACATATCCAGCAATCTTTATATCTTGTTCTGTTAATCCTTCTTGAGCATCACACATAATAACAACTACGTCTGCTCTTCTTACTGCAAGTAAAGATCTCATAACAGAATATCTTTCAACATCTATGTTAATGTTGCCCTTCTTTCTCATACCAGCAGTGTCTATTAATACATACTTATCATCCCCAATTTGGAAGTGTGTATCTATAGCGTCCCTCGTGGTTCCAGCTACTGGAGAAACAATAACTCTTTCGTATCCGAGTATCTTATTAACCAAAGAAGACTTACCTGTATTTGGACGGCCTACAATAGCGATTTTCAATGCATCTGCATCTTCATCTGGAGAAACAGTTGGTATAGCATTTACTATCTCATCTAACAAATCTCCAAGACCTTTTCCTTGTTCTGCAGAAACACTAACTGGAGCACCAAAGCCTAAAGAATAGAAATCATATAAATAATCTTGTTCGTTGTTGTCTAGTTTATTAACAGCAACAATAACAGGAACTTTACAATTCTTTCTTAAGAAAGAAGCAATGGCTGTATCATCTAAAGATAGACCAGTTTTCCCATCTAAAACAAAAACTATTGCATCTGCATTTTCAACAGCAATTTCAACTTGCCTTCTAATATGCATCCACATCTCATCTTCACTCTTGAGTTCTAATCCACCTGTGTCTATTAAAGTAAATGAATGTCCTGTCCATTCGCAGTCTGCATATACTCTATCTCTGGTTACACCAGGAGTATTCTCTACGATAGAGATTTTTTGTCCAACTAGTCTATTGAAAAGTGTTGACTTACCAACGTTTGGACGACCTACAACTGCAACTAAAGGCTTTACCATATTCTCCTCCAATTAGTCATCTGTGTTTATATATGCTGCGATGTAGTTTGCGATGTTATTAACATCTGCAAGTTCCACCCATTTATAACCAGCATTTATAAGAGAATCTTTTTTGTTTGTTTGCAACATTGAATACAAGCAGTCTACAACGTCAATAGGTTCGTTTGCTCTCATTATTAATCCCTTTGATAATAAGAATGAAAGTTCTTCCTCTTCCTTTGGATCATAACAAATAACAGGCTTGCCTTGTTGGAATGACTTGTATATCAAAGCATAATCTAGATTTGTTACAACAATATCTGAAACAGACAAATACTTATCTATCTCTTCTTGGGATGTAACAATTTGAAGATTTGTTGCTTTCTTAATATCTATAATTTTTCTTAACTCAGGAGTTTGTGAGGATGGGATAAATGCAACTATGTTGCAAATTCTTCCTTGGTCTATTAAAAGGTTGAATATTTCTGTATCCATCTTCATGCCCCTAAAGTATGCTAAAACTGTAGTTAACTTAGGCAATCCTAAATCCTGTTTTAGGGACTCAACTTCAAGTGGTGTTCTTTGTTCTGCCACATATGGAAGTCCCATAACTAAAACATTCTTTGGTGTAACACCAAGTTGAACTAGTGCTTGTTTTTCTTCTTGGTTATCTACGATATATGCACTTGTTTCATCATTGACATAATTCTTTTTGAGTGTGAAAGAGTTAACTATATCTATAATTGGACAAGCAAATTTAACTTGTTTCTTAGTCTCACATACAATAAAGTGTGCTTTAGGTGTAATAGTTACAATACAGCTTGGATTAAATCTTAAAACTGCATTTCTTATTCTTCTAATTCTACCCTTGACTTTATTCTTTCCACTTTGCTTATCCTTGTTCTCTTTTCTCTCTTGATATCTCTCATAAACAGAGAAGATTTTATCATCGAGATTAAAGCCTGTTCTCTTCTTGCCATAGCCTGCATATTTGTCATCTGAAATAATAACAACATTATGCGTACCATTGACTTTTATAGCATTAGATAAAGTCTCGGCAACGTGTCCAAGTTCGTCATGGGATGTAACTATTAAGATTATAGGTTTTCTTTCACTCATATTATGCCCTTACTAATATTGGAAGTACGATTGGGAATTGTCTTTGCTTCATTGCAAGCTTATATACTGCTCTCTTGATTTGATATCCCATCTCGTTTAAGTCTTGTGCATTCTTGCAAGATGCAACTGTTAATGCTATCTGCTCTGTTATCTTGTTTTCAAACTCGTCTGTCATAGCGAATCCTTTACAAATAATTTCTGGATAACCATCTAGTACACATCTCTTTGTATCTATACTTGCAAGGATTAAGATTAAACCATTTTCTGCAAGAGTCTTTCTTTCTCCAACAATTTGTTCTCCATCCTTAATCACTTCTTCATCAATGTAGACATTGCCAGCTTTGCATGTTGAATACAAATGTAATCTATCTTTATTTACAGAGTAAATATCTCCAATTTGTGGTATTGCCATATGGCTAGATCTTATTCCTTGCTCATTTGCAAGATTAATGTGTCTAGCTTGATGTCTATATTCACCATGAATTGGCATAAAATATTTTGGCTTTACCATATTAAGCATTTGCTTAAGTTCATCTTCATATGCATGTCCAGAAACGTGAACATCATTTAAAGAATCATAGATAACATCACAGCCTTGCTTGTAAAGGTTATTAACTACATCGAATATTGCTTTTTCATTCCCTGGTATTGGAGAAGAACTAAATACTACAACATCATTTGCAGATACATCTAAAACTGTAGATTGACCTGTACTCATCTTTTGAAGAGCAGACATATCTTCACCTTGTGAACCAGTTGCAATAATAACTACTTGGGATGGTTTTAGGTTGTCTATCTTATTTACAATAATGCCCTTAGGAATCTTTAATTCGCCAACTTGTTCGGCTACATCTACAATTCCTTTCATGCTCTTTCCAGCAAGTAATACCTTTCTGTTATATTTCTTTGCAAGGTCTAAAATCTCCTGTACCCTATAGTTTGAAGATGCAAAAGTGGTAATAATGATACGTCTGTTAAAGTATTTGTTGAAGACGTTATCCAAGCCTTCAATAACAACTTGTTCAGATTGTGAATGCCCCTTTCTTTCTATGTTGGTACTTTCACCAAGCATTAGTAAAACACCCTCATCACCTATTTGAGAAATTCTCTTGCTGTTTGTATTCTTTCCATCTACAGCTGTGCTATCAAACTTATAGTCTCCTGTATCAAAAACAATACCAAGTGGAGTTCTAATAGATAATGCACAAGAACCAGCCATAGAGTGAGCAACTTTAATAAACTCTACATTGTACATACCACACTTAACTGTTTCACCCTCTTTTACAACATTGAGATTCATTGTTGAATGAGTTTCTTTTAAGTGTCTTTCAATTAAGCCAAGTGTAAGTGCTGTACCATATACTGGAACTTTGCTGAAAATATCTGAATAGTATCTTAATGCACCAATGTGATCTTCATGACCATGAGTAAGGAAAATACCTTTTAACTTATTCATATTTTGCAAGACATAACTAATATCTGGAACAACTGCATCTATTCCATATATTTCCTCTTCTCCAAAGGACTGTCCTGCATCTAGCATAATCATTTGATTTTCATATTCTATAAGTGTCATGTTTTTGCCAATTTCGCCAACACCACCTAAGAATATAATCTTTATGCTATTCTCTTTTGTTTTCTTGTCTTTTCCCATTTTTTACTCTTTATATATACCTGTATACGTATTATAATTAAAAATTATCCTATATTATACACTTAAAAAGGGGTTGTTGGCAACTTAATAACATACCTATTTTCTTTAACCATCTACTACAATTTTTCTTTACATTTTAAAGGTTTTTAGTGTAAAATATTTGCGACTTATTGAATAAAATTCAAGAGCATTTTAATACAAAGGAGAATTCAAATGAGAGTTTACAATTTTTCAGCTGGTCCAACAATGTTGCCACTAGAAGTTTTAAAAGAAGCAGGAACAAATATTGAAGATTACAATGGTTCTGGTATGAGCGTTATGGAAATGAGCCACCGTTCAAAGTGGTATGAACCAATCCATAATGAATGTATTGCATTAGTTAAAGAATTAATGGAAGTACCAGACAATTACGAAATCCTCCTTGTTCAAGGTGGTGCATCCCAACAATTCGCAGCTGTCCCACTCAACCTCTTAACAACAGGCAAGGCAGATTACATCGTATCAGGTAACTTCGCAAAGAAAGCATATGAAGAAGCAACAAAGTATGGAGACATCAAATTAGTAGCAACTTCAGAGCCAGAAAAATTCACATATATTCCAAAGACAACAAGAGCAGACTTCAGAGATGATGCAAGCTATGTACATATCACAGAAAACAACACAATCTTTGGATTAAAATATCATACACTTCCAGACACAGGTAATATCCCACTCGTTGCAGACCTTTCAAGCTGTATTATGAGTGAATATACAGACGTTTCTAAGTATGGTCTTATCTATGCTGGTGCACAAAAGAACTTAGCACCTGCAGGAGTAACAATGGTTATTGTTAGAAAAGACTTAATTGGACACGAAATGGATATCTGCCCAACAATGCTTAAGTATTCAACACAAGCTGGAAAGAACAATTCATTATATAACACCCCACCATGCTGGTGTATTTATGTTATGATGCTCAACCTTCGTTACTTAAAGAAGATTGGTGGCGTAAAAGAAATGGAAAAGATTAATAAAGAAAAAGCAGCAATGCTCTATGACTATATTGATAACTCTTCATTCTGGACAAACCCAGTTGCAGTTGAAGATCGTTCTATGATGAACGTACCATTTAGATCACCAAACGAAGAATTAGATGCATTATTCATTAAAGGCGCAGAAGCAGAAGGACTCGTAACACTTAAAGGACACCGTCTTGCAGGTGGTATGAGAGCATCTATCTACAACGCAATGCCAGTAGAAGGCGTAAAGAAGTTAATTTCTTACATGCAACAATTTGAAAAGGAACATAAATAATATGGCAGACATTATTAAACTTAATTCAATATCACCAAAAGCAAATGCTATTTTGGAAGGTTACAACATAGTAGAAGCATCTGAAAATCCAATAGCAGTTTTAGTTAGAAGTTATGTTATGCATGATTGGGCAATGCCATCCTCTGTTATAGCAGTATCTAGAGCTGGTGCTGGTGTTAACAATATTCCATGTGCAGACTATGCAAAGAAAGGTATCGTAGTATTCAATACTCCAGGTGCAAACGCAAACGCTGTTAAAGAGTTAGTTCTCACAGCAATGCTCCTAGCAGCTCGTAATATTTACCCTGCAATCACATGGGCACAAGCACTCACTGGAGACGATGTTAAAAAGCAAGTTGAAAAAGGCAAAGCACAATTCAATGGAACAGAAATTTTAGGAAAAACTCTTGGTATTTTAGGACTCGGAGCAATTGGTAGAAAAGTTGCAGCATCTGCTAATGCATTAGGAATGAATGTTATTGGTTATGATCCATATCTCTCAGATGCGGCAAAGAAAGAAATTCCATTTGTTGGATTATTCGACAACATGGATGCAATCTACGAAAAAGCAGATTTCATTACAATTCATATGCCTTTAACTCCTGAACTCAAAGGATTCATGAACGCAGATAGTTTTGCAAAAATGAAAGATGGTGTAATTATTATTAATGCAGCAAGAGGCGAATTAGTAAATAATGCAGACATCAAAGTTGCAATTGAAAACGGAAAAGTAAGATGCTACGTAGTAGACTTCCCAGATTCAGATTGCTTAAACTGCAAGAATATCGTTCCAACTCCACACCTTGGAGCAAGCACAGAAGAAGCAGAAGACAACTGTGCAGTAATGGCAGCAGAAGAACTTAAAGAATATTTAGAAAAAGGAAATGTTATTAACTCAGTTAACTTCCCTAACTTAAAAGTTGAAATGACAAAGAAATATCGTGCAACAGTTATCTCCGAAGATAAAGGTGCACAATTAGTTGAAGGAGCAGTAGAAAATGCAAAAGCAGGCATTAGATACTCAATTTTAGACTCTGATGACAAGATTGATATTGAAACTCTTAAGAAATTAGACGGAGTTATTGCTGTTAGAGAAATTCGTTAATTTTCGATATTCTAACAATGTAAAATTAATATTATGGCAGGATTAATAATCTTGCCATTTTATTTTGTCTTGCTAAGAGCATAGATTATTTAGTATAATTATTTTTGACAAAAAATAAAAACTAGCAATAATGCATGGAAGGATTTTATGGAAGAAAGAGATTACTTAGAAATTTTAAAACAACTCACATTAGAAGAAAAAGCATCCCTTTGTTCAGGTGATAGTTTCTGGACAACAAAAGCAATTGAAAGACTAAATATCCCATCAGTTAGAGTATCAGATGGTCCAAACGGATTAAGAAGAGAAAAAGATACTGGTGGTACAAATGTTATGCAAGTTTCCGAACCTGCTACTTGCTTCCCTACAGCTGTTACAGCTGCATCCTCTTGGGATGAAGAATTATTAAAAGAAGAAGGTGCTGCAATTGCCAATGAAGCATTGTCTTTAGGTGTTACCACAGTTTTAGGACCTGGTGTTAATATCAAACGTTCCCCACTTTGTGGAAGAAACTTTGAGTATTTCTCAGAAGATCCTTTCCTTGCTGGAAGAATGGGTGCTGCTTGGGTGCATGGTGTACAAAGCAATGGCGTAGGCACATCTCTTAAGCACTATTTGGCTAACAGCCAAGAACATCTAAGAATGATGATAGACTCTGTTGTAGATGAAAGAGCATTAAGAGAAATATATCTCCCTGCTTTTGAACATGTTGTAAAGACAGAACAACCAACAACAGTTATGTGCTGTTACAACAGAATCAATGGTACATATGGTTCAGATAACAAGTACACAGATACAGAAATCCTTAGAGATGAATTCGGATTCAAAGGTATTGTTGTTTCAGACTGGGGTGCTGTAAACGATAGAGTTGAAGGTATAAAGGCTGGAATGGACCTCGAAATGCCAGGAAATAAAGGATTAAATGACAAACTCATTGTTAAGGCAGTTAAAGAAAAGAAACTCTCGATGGAGGAGTTAGATAAAGTTGCTCTTAGAATGATTAAGTTTGCATTTGAAAACAAAGCAAAAGAAAAAGATATTCAAGCAAATCACGAAGCAAACAACGATGTAGCAAGAAGAGTTGCAGAAGGTGGCGCTGTATTACTTAGAAATGTAGACAAAGCACTCCCTCTCAAACCAGAACAAAACATCGCTGTAATTGGAGCATTGGCTAAGAAAATGAGATATCAAGGCTCTGGTTCTTCCAATATTAATCCAACCAAGCTCACTTCATTCTTAGATGCAATGAATGAGGCTGGACAAGCATATGAATATGCAGATGGATATACCCTCAAAGGAGATGGATATTCCAAGGGATTAATCAACAAAGCAAAGAAAGTTGCTGAAGGCAAAGATGCAGTCTTAGTATTCATCGGATTAACTGACGCATATGAAAGCGAAGGCTTTGATAGAAAGCACTTAAATCTCCCAGATGGACATAATATCCTTGTGGATGAATTACTCAAAGTAAATCCTAATATCATCGTTGTATTATCTGGTGGTGCTCCAATGAAGATTTCTAAGTGGGATCAAAAGGTTAAAGCAGTTCTCAACCTCTATCTTGGTGGACAAGCTGGTGGTGCAGCTGCATACAACCTTATTTATGGTAAAGTTAACCCAAGTGGTAAACTTGCAGAAACATTCCCATTCAGAAACCATGACAATATCGTATCTAGATACTTCCCTATGGGACCAAGAAGTGTTGAATATAGAGAAAGCATTTATGTTGGTTATCGTTTCTTTGATACAGCAGGCAAAGAAGTTGCATATCCATTTGGATATGGTTTAAGTTACACAACATTCGAATACAGTGATTTAAAGATTTCTGCAGAAAAGATTAATGAAGGAGATCCTCTCACCGTTTCATTCAAAGTTAAAAATACTGGAGATGTTGCTGGTGCTGAAGTTGCACAATTATATGTATCAGATGTAGAGTCCACCATCTTCCGTCCAAAGAAAGAATTAAAGGGATTCAAGAAAGTATTCCTTGAACCAGGTGAAGAAAAAGAAATCACTCTCGAATTAGATAGCAGAGCATTTGCATATTACAATGTAGCAATTAAAGATTGGCACGTAGAAAGCGGAGACTTCGCAATCTTAGTTGGTGCATCCAGCCAAGATATTAAGTTAACTGGCAATGTATATGTAACAAGCAAGAACCCAAATGCTCAAATTCCAAATTATAAAGAAACATCACCATACTATTACAACATTGCAACAATAGAAAATGCAAACAAGCGTATTCCACATGAAGAATTTGAAGGACTTATTGGAAGAACACTTGTTGAAAACAAACCATTTGAAAAAGGCGAATTCACAATTAACAATACTGTTGCACAAATTGCCGTAACAGGTGTTGGTAAATTCATTTATAACCTCTTAACATTTGGTGCAAGATTAGTTGCAATTAACTCCTCTAACCCAGGTATGATTATTGAATCCGTAAAAGACCTTCCAATTAGAGGGTTCTGTGGGTTTACAGGTGGAATCATCTCTGCAAAATCATGTGAAGGTGTTGTAGATATGTGTAATGGAGTAAAAGGTGGTTTCAAGAAGTTCTGTAAAGGTTTCAAGAAAGAAAAAGAAGAAGAGCCTAAGGAAGAAACCAAGTAATATAATTTAATATTTAATAGCAAACTTATAGCCACATTTTGTTGTGGCTATATTTTTTTTATTAAAAAAGTTATTGAGTATTTAACCTTGCTGTTGTACACTTTCTTAATATGATAACACAAACTCATGTAAATTCTGGCGTAATGAATATGACAAAAGGCAATCCATACAAGCTTATGGTTAAATTTGCTTTGCCAATTTTACTGAGTCAAATTTTCCAGCAATTATATAACACAGCAGACACATTTATAGTAGGAAGATTCTTAGGAACATCTGCACTTGCTGCAGTAGCATCCTCTGGCCCGCTTATATTCCTTCTCTGTTCTTTCTTCATTGGAACAGCTCAAGGTGCTGGTATAGTTATTGCAAAATATTTTGGTGCTAAAGAATATGACAAAGTTAGTCGTGCAATACATACAAATGTCGCATTTGGTCTATGCGCTGGTGCTCTTTTAACAGTTATAGGTATGACTCTTACCCCATTCTTCCTAGAATGGATGAATACAAGTGAAAGCATCCTTCCTCAAGCCATAGAATACTTTAGATTCTATTTCGCAGGTTCTCTTGCAATGGTTCTATACAATGTTTGTAGTTCTACCATGAATGCACTAGGAGATAGTAAACGTCCTCTTATATTCTTAATCATTTCATCCGTCTTAAATGTATGCTTGGATATAATCTTTATTAGAGTCTGTCATTTTGGAGTTTGGAGTGCAGCTGTTGCAACTGTTATCTCACAATTCACGAGTTTATTGCTCTGTCTTTTACATTTATGTAAAAAAGGAAACATATACACTATTACTTTCAAAAAGATCCACTTCTACAAGGACATGCTAAAAGAAATACTTAAGTATGGTTTGCCAGGTGGAATTCAAAATTCTGTTATAGGCTTTGCAAATGTAATAGTACAATCTCAAATAAATGTATTTGGAGCCTTTGCAACGGCAGCATATGGATCTTATGCAAAGATTGAAGGATTTGCTTTCTTACCTATAAACTGCTTCTGTATGGCTATTACAACATTCGTAAGCCAAAACCTTGGAGCAAAAGAGAAAAAGAGAGCAAGAACTGGTGCAAGATTTGGTGTTCTAGCCTCAGTAATCCTTGCTGAGCTCATAGGAATAGCCATATACTTCTCTGCGCCATATCTTATCCAATTATTCGATTCAACACCTGAAGTGGTTGCAAACGGAACTATGCAGGCTCATATATGTTCTCTTTTCTTTGGATTACTTGCATTATCTCATGCCATTGCAGCTGTTTGTCGTGGTGCTGGAAAAGCATTTGTTCCTATGGCGGTAATGTTATCTGTATGGTGTGTATTTAGAATCTGTTACATAATAACGGTTATGCATTTCTTACATCAGTTGCAATACATATTCTGGGCATATCCTATTACTTGGGGTATTAGTTCTATTATATACGTACTCTACTATTTCCTTAGCAAATGGCAAGATGGCTTTGATAAAGATCTTACACCAGAAAAATTACAAACAACAGAATTATCCATCGCTCCAGAACAAACAGCTGAGGTATCTCAGATCACAGTTTCTACAGAAGAACCTGCAACTGAAGAGAACGAATTATTACCAGGATTAGAAAAAGAGCCTAATAACGAATAAAGCCAAGGCATTATACCCTGGCTTGTTATTCATATTTGTTTTGAAAAAAGGTTTGATTACTTATTATACATTTTAGTTCCTATATTTATTTGACTTTTATAAAAAATTTTTTTATTATTTTACCAGTTTAATAAAAATAGTGTTTTGGAGAGATGGCTGAGCGGTCGAAAGCGGCGGTCTTGAAAACCGTTGAAGTGCAAGCTTCCTTGGGTTCGAATCCCAATCTCTCCGCCAGAGCTGGTAAGAAATTGCCAGTTTTTTATTTTACACTTGGGATGCAATATTTATAAACATACTAATAAAAATCACCCCATAAAATATGTGAAACAAAATGACTAAAAATGTTTCAGACATAAAATACTAGCAATTGCCAAATAAGAAAGTAATTAGAGCCATTTGCTCTGCACGTGTTAAATCTCCAGTTACTTCAAAAAGGTATTCTCCACAATATCTTCTAATTTTTCTTCCATCAAATTCATATAGATATGGACCACAATACCTTCTTACATAACGTCCATCAAATTCAAGAAGTCTTCTTCCGCAGTATTCTTTAATATAGTTGCCTTCAAACTCATAAAGAAAAGTGCCACAGTATCTTCTATATTTTTTATCATCGAATTGGAAAAGATATGGACCACAATATTCTTTGATAAGTCCATTGCCTATTTCAAATAAAAATTGTCCACAATATCTTCTTACAGCAACCATAGCATACCTCGCATTTTATTCTAATTCTAGAGCACCTGTATTAAGAGCATAATACTTGCCCTTTAATGCCATTAATTCATCATGGTTTCCACTTTCAATAATCTCACCATGCTCTAATACAATAATATAGTTTGCATTTCTAACTGTAGATAATCTATGAGCAATAACAAATACAGTTCTGCCCTCCATAAGCTTGTCCATACCCTTTTCAATAATCTTTTCAGTATGTGTATCAATAGAAGATGTAGCTTCGTCTAGAATCAATACAGGAGGGTCTGCAATTGCTGCTCTAGCAATAGATAGTAATTGTCTTTGTCCTTGAGATAGGTTTGCACCATCTGCTGTTAGGATTGTGTCATATCCTTCTGGAAGGTGTGAGATGAAATAATCTGCGTTGGCAAGAATTGCTGCATTCTTTACTTCTTCATCCGTTGCATCTAGTTTTCCAAATCTAATATTGTCTGCAACTGTTCCTGTGAATAAGTGTGTATCTTGCAATACCATTGCCATACTACGTCTTAAGTCATCTTTCTTAATCTTTGTGATGTTTATACCATCATAACGGATCTTTCCTTCTTGGATATCATAGAACCTATTAATGAGGTTTGTAATGGTTGTTTTACCAGCACCAGTAGAACCAACTAATGCAACCTTTTGCCCTGGGTATGCTATAAGTGAAATGTTCTTTAATACGTATTTATCTGGATCATATCCAAAGGATACATTTTCAAGTTGAACCTCACCTTTCCATTGCTTGTATGTAGTTGTATTATCTGCCTTATGATAATGTTTCCATGCCCAATGTCCCGTTCTTTCTTCAGATTCGGTTATGTTTCCATTCTCATCTATGTTTGCATTAACAAGAGTTACATAACCATCGTCTTCTTCAACTTCTTGATCAATTAACTCAAATATTCTCTTACCACCAGCAAGACCCATAAAGATAGATGTGAATTGTTGTGCCATATTAGAAATTGGCATATTAAATTGCTTGGAGTATTGTAAGAATGATACTAACTTACCCCAAGTAAAGAGTGGTAAAGCAGGATATCCAAAACCAGTAATAGCAAGAATTGTTCCTATAATTGCTGTTACAGCATAGTTAATATAACTGAGGTTGCCCATAATAGGCATTAAGATATTTGAATATGTATTTGCCTTACGTGCTGTTGTTCTGAATGCAGAGTTTACTTTTTCAAATCCTTCAGCTGCTTGTTTTTCATGTTCGAAAACTTTTACGACCTTCATACCGGTCATATACTCTTCTACATAACCGTTAATCTCAGAAAGTGTTTGTTGTTGCATTACAAAGTTCTTTGCACTTCTTCCACCTAATACCTTTAAGAAGAACATCATTATGATAATCATAACAACAATAAATGCCGTTAGAATAAGGTTTAGATACAACATCATGGCAAATATTCCAATAATTGTTAATGATGATTGTATAAGTGTTGGAAGTGATGATGCTAGGAACTCTCTTAATGTATCTGCATCATTTGTATATGTACTCATTACAGAGCCATGTGTATGCTTTGCAAAGTAATCTACAGGAAGTCTTTGCATCTTTTCAAACATTTGGTCTCTAATATCTCTTTGGATACGAGTTACAATGTAAATGATTTGTCTATTATATACATAGGATGCAAAAACAGATATTAGATATACAGCTATCATAATGCCAACAAAACCACCAAATGGAATTGGGATCGTTGGAGCACTTCCGTTAATTGCTGGTGTGAAGTAACTATCAACAATAACAGATAACATCATTGTTGCTGCAACTGAACCACCAACAGATAATAGAATACCTGCCAAGATTATAAATAATCTTAATTTGTATGGTTTGAAATATGAGAGCAATCTCTTAAAGATTATTGCACCTTCTTTCATGCTGATAATCGATTTCTTTTGAGGGTTTACTGCTTTCTTACTCATTCGCTTATTACCCCCTTCTCTTGCTCTGTACAAATTTCTCTATATTGCTCACAAATCTTCTTCATTTCTTCATGGTTACCATGTGCAACTACTTTGCCATCTTCCATAAAGATAATTACATCTGCATCTTGTATGGATGCAATTCTTTGTGCAATTATGAAAACTGTTGTATCTTTAAATTCTTTGCTAAGACTATCTCTAATCTTTGCATCTGTATTCATATCTACAGCTGATGTAGAGTCGTCTAGAATCATTATCTTTGGATTTTTAAGTAATGCTCTAGCAATACACAATCTTTGTTTCTGGCCACCAGAAACGTTTACACCACCTTGTCCAAGTTCAGTGTCATATCCCTTTTCAAAAGATGTAATGAAGTCATACGCTTGTGCGGTTTTTGTGGCTTTATCTAAATCTTCTTGAGTTGCATTTTCATTACCCCATTTAAGGTTTTCTGCAATAGTACCACTAAACAATGTATTGTTTTGAAGAACCATAGCAACAGAATCTCTAATTCTAGAAAGTTTGTAGTCTCTAACATCTACACCACCAACCTTAATAGATCCTTCATAAACATCATAAAGTCTTGGGATTAATTGAACTAATGTCGTCTTAGATGAACCAGTGGAACCAAGAATACCAACTCTTTGTCCAGATTTAATATGTAAAGTTACATGTTCAAGATTCATCTTGTCTGGATTCTTTGAATATGAGAATGAAACATCTTCAAAGTCTACACTTCCATCTTTTACTTCAACGTCTAATGCATCTTCTTTGTCTGTGATGTCTATCTTTTCATCAAATATCTCACAAATACGTCCAGCACTTGCTCTAGCAAGAACTAACATAAATAATGCCATACCAACCATTGTCGCAGAAATAAGAATGTTCATAACATAACTTAAGAAAGCTGTAAAATCTCCTAAGTTCATTTCTCCTTCCATAACATTTGTACCACCGAAGTAAACAATGGCTATCATACAAGCATATATAATGAATGAGAATACTGGCATTCCTAATACCAATATCTTTTCAGCATCAAATTGAAGTTTTTGTACGTTTTTAGAAATCTCTTTGAACTTCTTTGTTTCATGACCTTCTCTAACGAATGCCTTAACAGTTCTAATTGCTCTAATATTTTCTTCAGTAACCTCGTTCATCTTGTCATATTTTCTAAGCATTCTTAAGAATCTTGGGAAAATAACCAAAACGCCAAGGAATATACCAAGTAAGAATACAGGTACTGCAACTGCAAATACTAAGGACAAGGATGGAGAAATTGAAATAGACATAATTAATGCAAAAATAAGCATAAATGGTGCTCTTGCAAGCATTCTAATAATTGTCTGATATGCACCACCAATATTAGATACGTCTGTTGTCATTCTCGTAACAAGGCTTGGTATTGAGAAGTGATCTAAGTTAAGGAATGAGAATTGTTGAATCTTGTCATATAAGTCATGTCTGGTATTCTTTGTTAAACCAGTAATTGCAACAGCGCTGAAACGTCCTGCCATTGCACCAAAGAACATAGAAATAACTGCAAGCGCTACCATAAATGCACCAGCAACTACACTCAATTCAAGTGCACTATCAAAAGTAAATAATTCTACACTCCATCTTCCAAAGTCAAAGTTGAAACTAAATGAAGTGGCACCAGCTTGTGCAGCAGTACCAGCATTAATCATTTGAGACATAATTAAAGGAATAAAGACCTCACATATAACCTCAAAGAAAACGAATATTGGGGTTAGTATGGATGGAGTTTTATTTTCTCTAATGCACTTAGCAAGTTTTCTTACGACATGGTCACTCCTAGAAGTACCCATCTCTTCCTTAATCATGCTAATAACATTCTGTCTCTTTTTCTTCTCAACTTTTTCTTCCATGTATTACCATCCTAGTTGATTGTTAAAAATAATCAACTATATTCTTATACAAAGAAACTGGATAAAAGTCAAGTATATATATTTTAATAATGGTGGCTAAATGACCAAAAAATAATACAAAAAAAGTATAAAACCCCCACCTACGTATATGTTTAATACACTAAAATGATGAGAGTTTTATTTACTTTCCACAAATTCTCTAGCTGCATCAAAAGATGAGAATTCTTGGTTCTCTCCATCTATCTCAACAACTACAGGGTAATGACAAAAAGCAAGCTCAATTATGGCCTGCTCCTTGTTATTGAATTCTTTCCCTTCAATTATTATTGTCATCATTAGATGTTTAATAATCTCCAGATACGTCCCTTTAAGATCATTAATACGAGGTCTACTATCCAAATAACCATTCCAGCAAATGGGATAACACGGATAATACCTGCAACAATCTTACCTTCCTTGAATCTTGTGATGAATCCAAAAATCCAAGCTGTGATTGGGATGATTGCTAAGATAATGTTTACTATTCTATTATCGGTAATAAAATAATCTTGCTTTTCTGCCATTGTTCTGTTCTCCTTTATATAAAATTTTTGTTTTTTTGAACACTTTTTAATTTCTGTCTAAATTATATAAACATTTTCTTCCAAATGCAATATATTTAGGCAATATTTTTAACCTCTCAAAACAGGTTTTCTTGCAGCCATTACTTCATCTGGTCTAGAAATTACTGCGCTATGTGGTGCTGCTTTAACTAGATCTGGATTTTCATGAGCAACTTTATAAAGCTCGTTCATAACTTCTGCAATTCTTTCAAGAGATTCTTTCTCCTCTGTTTCTGTTGGTTCAAACATTAATGCTTCGTGTACTATGAGTGGGAAGTACATTGTTGGTGGATGGATACCATTATCTATCAAAGACTTAGCTATATCCATAGCGCTCACGCCTGTTTCTTCCTTTAGTTTCTCTAAAGATACAACAAATTCATGCATACCATGTCTGTTACATGGTGTTGGATAATTCTCACTAATTAAAGCTTTGAGATAATTTGCATTAAGCACTGCAATCTCGCTTGCTTTCTTTAATCCTGCTCCACCTAATGAAACAATATATGCAAGTGCTCTAACCATTACTCCAAAGTTACCATAGAATGATGTGACCTTACCAATACTCTTATCACTATACTTGAATCTGTAATCTCCAAGTCTGTCATTCCATACTACTCTTGGATTTGGTAAGAAATCTTGTAATAATGCCTTACATGCAACTGGACCACTTCCAGGACCGCCACCACCATGTGGTGTAGCAAATGTCTTATGAAGATTGAAGTGCATTACATCAAATCCCATATCTCCTGGTCTTGCTTGTCCCATAATTGCATTGAGGTTTGCTCCATCATAATACATTAAACCACCTGCAGCGTGAACTTGCTTTTGGATTTGTCTAATGTTCTTTTCAAAGAGTCCTAGTGTATTAGGATTTGTAAGCATCATACCAGCAACATCATTGCCTAATGCTTTCTTTAATTCTTCCATATTTACACCATTCTTTGCATCAGATGGGATAGAAACAACTTCGAATCCACACATTACTGCACTAGCTGGGTTTGTACCATGTGCTGAATCTGGAACTATAATCTTTGTTCTCTTCTTGTCTCCTCTCATTAGGAAGTATTGTCTAATGAGTTGAAGTCCTGTGTATTCTCCGTGTGCTCCTGCACAAGGTTGGAGTGATATTGCATCCATACCTGAAATCTCAAGTAAATATGCACTAAGTGTTGAAATAACTGCTAGCGCACCTTGGGATTTATCACTTCTTTGTAATGGATGGATATTTGTGAATCCAGGTAAAGAAGCTGCATATTCATCAAGCTTTGGATTGTACTTCATAGTACAACTTCCAAGTGGATATGGACCGTCATCTACACCAAATGCACGTTTAGATAATGCTGTGTAATGTCTTACGAGCATAGACTCACTAACTTCTGGAAGATTTGGTTTTTCTCCAAGCAATCCTTTCTTGAATGAATATTGTGGTACATCTACTTTACGAAGTGTACATGCTCTTAATCCACTTTTACTAATTTCATAAATGGTTTTCATAATACACCTCCTACGATATTCACTGCATTGTCTATTTCTTCTTTTGTTAATACTTCAGTACAGCACCAAAGTATTTCATCATCATTAAGAATCCAGCCACCAAGTATTCCTGCATTATCCAATGCTTGGATAATTCTCTTTGCCTTTCCTGGAGTTACTGTTACGAACTCATGGAAGAACTCTGTTGGGTATTTAATCTTTGCACCAACGAATTCAAGAGCTGTAGCCATATAATGAGCATAGCTAGCACAAGCTGTGGCAACTTCTTTTAAGCCTTCTGCACCAACTGTTGCAAGATAAACTGAAGCTGTTAAAGCACAAAGCGCTTGGTTAGAACATATATTAGATGATGCTTTTTCTCTTCTAATGTGTTGTTCTCTAGCTTGAAGTGTTAGAACATATGCTCTATTTCCATCATGGTCTACTGTCTCACCGACAATTCTTCCTGGCATCTTTCTTACAAGATCTTTCTTTGCAGCAATGAAACCAAGATATGGACCACCAAAGTTCATATCCATTCCAAGTGGTTGAGCCTCACCAACTGCTATATCTGCATCATAGTCTCCTGGAGCTTCTAATAATCCAAGAGAAATTGGGTTAACAGATACAACTAGTTTTGCGCCATATTCATGTACTGCTTTAGAAATATTCTTTGCATTTTCAATTAGGCCATAGAAATTAGGTGTTTGAAGAAAAACACAACCTACGCCCTCAACCTTTTTGAGTGCATTGATATTTGCTCTACCATCTTTTGTCTTGCAAATGATTAACTTTACACCACGTGGTGCAAGATAAGTTTTTAAGACTTCTAATGTGTCTGGGTTGATGTTATCAAATGTTAAAACCGTCTTTGCCTTGTCTGTGCACATTAAGCATGCTTCAGCTGCTGCTGTTGCACCAGAATAGTGAGATGCGTTGGATACATCCATCTTTGTTAAATTACAAATCATTGTTTGATATTCAAAGATAGATTGAAGTATACCTTGAGACATCTCTGCTTGGTATGGTGTATATGCAGTAACAAATTCTTCTCTGCCAATAATTGCTTTAACTACTGGAGGAATATAATGCTTATAGCATCCAGCACCTAAAAAGACTGTATCATAAACCTTGTTAAGTTTACTTAACCCTTCCATGAATTCACATGTCTCTTGTGTGCTCTTTCCCTCTGGCAAATTAAGTTTCTTTGCTCTCATTCTAACAGGGATGTCTTGGTAAAATTCTTCAGTGCTTTGTACACCAATCTTTTCCAGCATCTCCTGCTTTTCTTTTTCTGTTATGGATAAATAATCAGACATTGTTGTTTCCTTTTATTATAGTGTCTTTTCGTAGTCCTCTTTTGTCATGAGATCTGCTGGTACATCACCATCAAGTTCGATTTCAGCAATCCATGTTCCTTCTGCATCTTGGTTAATAAGTTCTGGAGCTGCATCTAATTCTTCATTAACAGCAATAATTTTGCCATTAACTGGAGCATTGATTTCTGCAACAGATTTTACAGATTCAACTTCCATGAAGCTTTCGCCATAAGATACCTTATCTCCTACACTTGGTAGAGAAACAAAGACTATATCTCCTAATTCACTTGCTGCGTAATTTGAAATGCCAACTTTTACGTTCTTGCCGTCTACTTCTGCCCACTCATGTGTGTTTGTGAATAGTTTTGCCATAAATTTATCTCCTAAAAATAATTATTTTTGTCTCTTATAGAAAGGAAGTGGTGTAATTTCCAATTTACTTCTTCTTCCTCTAATGTCTACTTCCAACTCTTTGTCTTTGTATCCTTTCTTAATACGAATCATACAAATACCTCTGCCAAGCAATGGTGAGTGTGTGCCACTTGTAACATATCCGACTTTGATATCATTGAAGTATACTTCACTACCTTCTCTTGCGATACCTTTTTCTACAAAAGCGCCTATACGCTCATATTCTGGGATATGATCTGTTATTGCTTTCTTGCCAACAAAATCTACATCCTTGAATAGTTTGATTGCAAAACCAAGACCAACTTCGTCTACTGGAATAGTATCTGAAAGTTCGTGTCCATATAATGGCATTGCTGCTTCAAGTCTTAATACATCTCTTGCACCAAGACCACAAGGTAAAATACCAAATTCTTCACCTGCATCTAAGATATCTCTAAATGTCTTAACTGCATTTTCATTCTTAATATAAAGTTCAAATCCATCTTCACCGGTATAACCTGTTCTTGAAATATATGCGAAGGCACCACTCTTTAAATAAAGAGGACCCTTTGCTGAATAATATTTTTGTGGAATATCATCTTCAGATTTTACCAATTTCTTAAGTACGTCTATCGCCTTTGGACCTTGAACAGCAAATTCAGATACCTTGTTAGATACATTTTTAATAACAACATCTTTCATCTTTGCATGAGATGTAATCCAAGCAAAGTCTTTCTCTGTATTGGCAGCATTTACTACTATCCAAAATAACTTCTCATTTTCTCTATAAATGAGGATATCATCTACTGCACCACCACTTTCGTTTGGCAATAAAGAATATCTTGCTTGTCCGTCATACATGCCTCTAACATCATTTGTTACTAATGCATTAATTTGTGCTTCTGCATTTTCGCCAGAAACTTTGAATTCTCCCATATGAGAAACATCAAAGACACCAACTCTGTTACGCACTGCATCATGTTCTGCAATAACGCCAGAATATTGAACAGGAAGTTCCCATCCAGCGAACTCTACAATTTTGCCTCCTAGGGCAACGTGCTCATCATACAAAGCAGTTTTGTATATCATATATTCACCTCTTATCTGTAGCCAAACCAAATATATCTTCAGCTACACTATGTATTCCTTCATTTACACTTGGATGTGGGTGTATTGTCTTAATAACATCTTGTGCTTTAAGACCACAAGAAACAGCTAAAGAAAGTTCTGAGATAAGTTCTGTTGCAAACGCACCAAATATCTCTGCTCCTTTAACTACATCATTTGCATCCACTGCAAGTTTTACATAACCTCTGTTGTATCCTTCTATCATGCTTCTGCCATTTGCACCAAGCATAATCTTTCCAAATTTAAATCCTTCACCTTCTAATACACCAACTGTGGCAACTTCTGGAGAAGTATATAAACAGGATGGAACAACACCTAAGTTAATATCTTCTTTTTCACCTACAATATTTCCAACAGCAACTAAAGCGGAGCTTGCTGCAAAGTGTGCAAGTTGAATTTTTCCAACGACATCTCCACAAGCATAAATGTTATCTACGCTAGTCTTGAAAGTATCATCTACATCAATATATCTTGCAAATTTAACACCAATATCTTCAAGTCCCAGTCCAGCAATATTTGCCTTTCTTCCAACAGCGCAAATTACTGCGTCTGCACTAACTGCACCATGTCCGTTAAGAGTCATAAAAGCAACACCACCACCATTAAGAGCAGTGACCTTTGCATCTGTATAGATAGTAACACCATTTCTTTTAAGAACAGATGCCACTTGCATAGAGATTTCTTTAGAAAACATTGGAAGTATTCTTTCCATTCCTTCAATAATTGTTACATTTTTACAGATGGAAGAATAATATTGAGCAAGCTCAATACCGATTACCCCACCACCAATAATAGCAATTACATCTCCCTCAACTGGTTTAGTTAAAACATCATCTGAAGTTAAGGCTGTTTCTCCACCAGGAATAGGAAGAACTATTGGGCTAGATCCTGTACAAATTAAGAAATATTGAGATGTATAAACATCATCTCCGACTTTTACG
The DNA here is from genome assembly GCA_947305865.1 of uncultured Clostridia bacterium. Lineage (GTDB taxonomy): Bacteria > Bacillota > Clostridia > Christensenellales > CAG-917 > RGIG8124. The sequence goes on along the minus strand of CAMZEU010000008.1, from coordinate 1,460 downwards.
TTGTTTTTATCTATAAACTTTGCATCACCTTTAATTAGGTCTATCTTATTTGCTCTTAGCAAACCTTCAATACCTGTTCTTAAAGTTGAAACTATTTTTTCTTTTCTTTCATAAACTTTGGATTCATCATAAGAAATATCTGAAACAACTATACCTTCACTTTCCCAACTCTCACGAGAAGCAAAAAGATTTCCAGAATGAAGTAATGCCTTAGTTGGTATACATCCTCTATTTAAGCAAGTACCACCAACATCTTGCATTTCTATAAGTGCAACCTTCAATCCCTTTTTGGCAGCACGTATTGCACCTGTATATCCAGCTGGTCCACCACCGATAACTATTAGATTGTATTCTTCCATCTCTTGTAATCCTCTATTATCTTTTTGGAATCATTTGTAAGCGAATTTTTATCGTTTATATTTACACCTTGGAGTTCATCTTTTATGCTTTCAATAAAGCATACATCCATATCATCCGTGTAAATATTAGTATTAATAATTATATCATCTTTTACCAATAACTCAATATCAACTTTGGAGTTTTTTATCGTACTTTCAAAACAATTCTCATTTAACTTATATTCTCCGTATATCCATTTTTTGGATATAAGTTGCATATAAAGAGCTTTGTAATACTCTTCTTTGTAGACATTTTCAAGGGTACGCTCCTCTTTGTTGCAATATTTAGCTTCAAAAGCATCTTCAATCTTACCCACAATAGATTCTATTGTGATATCTGGATTAATCTTACAAAGACAAGTTACTCTACTTTGTACACTCTTAACACCTTTTCTTTCCAATTTCTCTTTAGAAGGAGTTAAATATTTGGAAACAGCTTCTGGATATAAAGAAACCAAAATTGTACCATGTTGCAAGCACTTAACAATTCCATCTACTGAACGTTTCAAATATGCATTTCCAGAAAACTTAAATCCATTAACTTCAAAGTCATTTCTACCACTCAATTTAGCATCTATACCTAAAGACTGGAATGCCTCAATTAAAAGAGATCTAAAAGTGGTTAAATCATAATCTTTTTCTGTTGTGATAATTGAAAAATTAACATTACCAGTATCATGATAAACAGCGCCACCGCCACTAAATCTTCTAAGAATGGATCCACCATCTTTCAAAAAAGCATCTACATCTATTTCACTAAATGCATCTTGATTCCTTCCTATGAAAATGCTGTTTTTATTAGCCCAAAAATAAAGGATAAGTTCGCCCTCTTTTACAGCTTGCAATAAATATGCCTCTGTGGCCTGATTAATATAAGCATTATTGGTAAGTGAATTAAATACTAGTAATTTATTAATCATAAAAAAAGTATATCAAACGATATACTTAATTACAACAAAAAAATTGGCTACTAGAAATAAATCTAATAGCCAAATAATATTTAGAGTTAATTAAATTATTTTGTTCCGAATAATCTATCTCCTGCATCACCAAGACCAGGAA